>DYPU01000070.1 GCA_020719725.1 Anaerolinea sp.
CGGCGGGATTGTGCCAGTTCAGGTCGGGTTGTTGTTTCATAAAATAGTGATAGTAATACTGGCCGCGCTCTGGGGCATAGGTCCAGGCTTCACCGTCGAAACAGGATTGCCAGTTGTTGGGCGGGGTATCTTGCCAGATATACCAATCTGCTTTGGGATTATCGCGGCTGGATTTTGATTCGAGGAACCAGGAATGTTCGTCGCTGGTGTGATTGAGCACCAGATCGAGAATGACCCGGAGGTTGCGAGCGTGCGCTTCGCGCAGAAAGGTTTCAAATTCTGCGAGTGTGCCATATTCTGGCGCGACGCCGCAGTAGTCGCTGATATCATAGCCGCAATCCCAATTGGGTGAGGAAAAGTGTGGCGAAAGCCATAGGGCATCTACGCCCAGGTCTTTGAGATAGTCCAGTTTTTCGATGATCCCTTTAAAATCGCCAATCCCGTCGCCGTTACCGTCGGCGAAGGAGCGCGGATAAATTTGATAGAACAGGGCGGTTTGCCACCATTTAAGGTTTGTCATTCTTTTCTCCAGAGATGAATGAATTTTGGTCGCAATGATACAATAAATTTAAGGATAATTTGGGTATGTTCAGGAAATTGATTTATTTGGCATTGGCGCTGGCTTTGTTTGGGTTGGTTTGGGCCGCCGGGCACGATATTTTAAAAGGTGAGCCGCAGGTTTAGCAGGAATGGCTGATTGTGCTGGCTGGTCTGGCCCTGGCGCTGCGGTTGTTGCATCTGCGTCAGAAAGCCTGAGTGGTAGAAACTAAAAAGCGACGGGCACGCCCATCGCTTTTGGAGTTTTACCGGGTTTACCTGGGCAGAATAAATTGAATTAGCCCGCTTTCGTCATCCCCTTCAGCGCTGCGAAAGCTGCCACCGTGTAGTTTGATGATGGATTGCCCAATATAGGCGCTCATGGTCAGGTCGATGGCAACTGGGATGGGATTTTTTTTGCCCTGGCTTCTTAGGCTGAAGAGCCAGCCCTGTGGGTCTTCTTCAACGGTTAGAGTTATTTTGGCGGGGAGTTGGGTGTATTCGGCCAGGTAGAGTGCCAGGTTGAGCAGGCCCTGGCGCAGTAAGGGGTCATCGGCAGTAATGGGAATTTCATCCGCGCAGGCAATAATCTCAAATTCGACTTGCTTTTCGGCTTTGCTTTGTTTCCAATAGGCGATTACCTGGCTGAGCAGGCGATTGGCTTCGCTGGCAGTGGGCGTAAAGGATTTTTCGCCGCGGCTCAGGCGGGCCACATCGACCAGATTGCTCATCATCGTCATGGCCTGGCTGCCGTTTTGGTAGACGGTAGTCAGGTCGTCTTTTTGCATAGCGGTGATTGGGCCAGACATGCCTTTTATTAGCATTTTGGTAAAGCCAAGAATGCGGTTGAAAGGTGATTTCAGGTCGTGGGCTTCGACCGAGATAAATTCGGCCAGGTCTAGTTGTTCGGGAAATTCAAATTGATTCATAAGAGCCTCTATAAAACCAATCGTGAAAATGATAACTTGATTTTACTTGAATTCTTCTCCTTTAAATCTTGCGAGAACCTTCCATTTTTAGTCAGATTCTGCCAAATTCCCGATGATTTTGATACAAGGCTGGGCGAACACCTCGGTTTTGTGCGGGGCCTCGGGTAGTTCACTGGTCAGGTCTTGGCCGGGAAAGTGTAATCTTTCGTGTAGCTCTTTTTTCCAGTGTGGACAATCGGTCACGTCGTAGACGATGCCCTGATGGGCAATCCATTTGCGCGCGTTGCGTTCGCCGCTGTTGCGGCGCAGTTCTGCCAGAGAGACGATTTTGTCTGTCATTTGTTTTTTTTCACTATTTCGGCATAAAACGCTTCAAGTTGGGTGGAGGTGATGAGGGCATCGCTGCTGGCTTTTTGGGCGCAGGTGTAGCGGGCGGTGATTTGTCCGCGCAGAATTGACTCGGTCAGGCTGCGCCCCTCTAAAACGTGGCTGGTGAGAAAGCCAACGGCCAATCCGTCGCCTGCGCCGTTGCTGTCGATGACCGGTTCGGGGAGTTGGACAGGCGGAAAGAATTCCACTTGTCCCGTCACGCCCAAGGCGCAGCCGCGCGCGCCCATTCCGCAGACAAGGATACAGCTTGGGTTGCGCTGCCAGAGATGCAGAAACAATGGTCTCGGGTCGGGGTAGTTGACTGCCGAAAAGAAGAGAAAATCGGCCTGTTCGATAAATTCGCGGCGATAGGGATCGTCCACCTGCACTATGTCTTGCAAATCACAGGCGATGATGGTGGCACTGGCTTTGGCGGCTGGCAGCAGGTGGCGGGCCCAGTTGGGCAGGTTGAAGTGTGCCAGCCGGGCCCGTGCCAGAAGGTCCTGGCAGGTTTGCCGGTCGGGCCTGAGATTCATGTGGCCTTTGCCGTCGTAAAAATTTTTGCGGCGGCCATCGGGGTACATGAAATTGACGCTGCGGGCTGTGCCGCTGGGGTCGATGAATAGGGCGCGGGTATCGATGTTCTCTTGTTTTAGAGTTTCGCGGATGAAGCGGCCCTGGTAATCCTCGCCGACGTGGCCGATGAAGGCGGTGCTTTGGCCCTGCCGCCGATAGCCCCGGCTGGCATACCCCCCGGCCTGGCCGAGATGGTCGATATTTTGGCTAAAATTGGCTTCCACCGAAAAGTCGATTTCATTACCATGCAGATAAATGTTGGTATCGATGCCAATATTGCCTACTACCACTACGTCCAGGTCTTTTTCTGGCATGGCTTTACTCCAAAGATGTTTTTTGCGGTTGTATAAGCGGTTACTATATCTCAACTGGCCTTATCCGGCAACGGTTTGAGCCAGCCCAAAACGAAAAGCTCCCTGTCATCCTGCCCCGCCAGCCCTTATAATGGGGCTGATTGTAGTTTAACCTGAAGCAAGGAATTCCCATGAGCCAAATTATCGAATGTATCCCCAATTTTTCTGAAGCGCGCCGCCCAGAAGTGGTGGAGCAAATCCTGGCGGCGCTCACTTCGGTCGCCGAAGTGAGCCTGCTCGACCGTTCTTCTGATACCGACCACAATCGCACGGTTGTCACCTACGCCGGGCCACCCGCCGCCGTGGAAGAAGCTGCTTTTCGGGCCATTGCCAAAGCCGCCGAGCTGATTGATCTTGATCAGCATACTGGCGAACATCCGCGTCTGGGCGCAACCGATGTTGTGCCATTTGTGCCGATTTCAGGCATCAGTATGGATGAATGTGTGGCAATGGCGCGCCGTCTTGGTCAGCGTGTTGGCACCGAATTAGGTATTCCGGTTTATCTGTATGAATATGCCGCACTCAAACCAGAGCGCACCGGTCTGGAAACCATTCGCAAAGGCCAATATGAAGCCATTAAAGAAGAAATTGGGCTGAAACCAGAGCGCGCCCCAGATTTTGGCCCCACCAAATTGCCCAAAGCTGGAGCGGTTGTGATTGGCGCGCGCGACCCGCTGGTGGCCTATAACATTTACCTGACCACTGACGATGTTGCGGTTGCCGATAAAATTGCCCGCGCCGTGCGCCACTCTTCGGGTGGATTACGCTTTGTTAAGGGAATGGGCATTTTGGTGGATGGCCGCGCCCAGGTTTCGATGAATCTGACCAATTTTCGCAAAACGCCGCTGGCGCGCGTGGTCGAATTTGTGCGCCGCGAAGCTGCTCGTTATGGTGTTGCCATTCATCATAGCGAATTGGTTGGCCTGATTCCGCAAGAAGCGCTGATCGATGCCGCCGTTTGGTACACCCAACTGGATCAATTTGAGAAAAGCCAGATTCTCGAAAGTCGCTTACAAAACGGCTCCCAGGCCAACTCGTTTCTGGCAGCTAATTTTATAGATGAGCTGGCGGCTGGCACTCCGGCTCCTGGCGGCGGCTCTGCGGCTGCTTATGTAGGCGCATTGGGTGCCGCGCTCACCTCCATGATGGCTCGTCTGACGGTTGGTAAGAAAAAATATGTCGAAGTTGAAGCTCAGATGATGTCCATTCTGGATGAAAGCGAAAGCCTGCGCGCCACCCTGACGCGCGCCATCGAAGAAGATTCCGCGGCTTTCAATGCCATTTTACAGGCTTTCAAGCTACCCAAAAACAACCCCGCTGAAGAAGCGATTCGTCAGCAGGCTATCGAACAGGCCACCATTCATGCCGCCGAAGTGCCGCTATACACCGCGCGTAATGCCGTTCGTGTTATGGAATTGGCCGCGCGCGCTGCTGCGCTTGGCAACCTGAACGCCATTAGCGATGCCGCCAGCGGAGCCGCCCTGGCGCGCGCGGCTCTGACCAGCGCCGGGTACAATGTGCGCATTAACGTGCTTGGTTTGCACAGCAAAGAAGCCGGAGCGCACCTGGTTTTTGAGTTGGAAGGCCTTGAAGAACGCGCCATTCAGATCGAAAAAGAAATCAAAACCTTGCTCAATGAGCGTGGTGGGCTAAATATGGGGTAAGGCAAGTTTTATAGATTTGTCTTACCTAATATTGTGATGCGAAAACGTTACCCCTTGAACCGACTCTTGACCCTGATATTCTGCCTGGCGCTTTTGGCCGCTTGCGCCAGGCCCTCTCCACCCCTTAGCCCGAATCCTGCTGCACAGGCCTCCGCTACCCTGCCCAGCGCTGGAGAATGTGAGCGCGTGGTTGCTACCCAGACCGCCCGCATTCCTGCCACTCAAACCGCGGAAGTACGCCGCGCCACCCTCGAAGTCATTAAAGCCCAAACGGCCACCGCCGCAGTTTTGAAAATCACACCCACTCTAACTGCATTTTCCCTGCGCTCTATGGCGGAGTGCCCTGCTGATTTTTGCCTTGCAACGGCCCATACCTTTCCCTTGAGTCGGCCCGTTCCGGTAAAAATCGACGCAACTTATCGCTTTGCCAGCACCCAGCATGGAGACCGGGAAGTCCATCATGGCGTCGAACTGGTGGCGGCCAGCGGCACGCCGGTTTTGGCTGCGGCGGAGGGCCGGGTCGCTTTTGCCGGGGACGATCTGAAAGAACAGGTGGCACCCTGGCCTGGTTTTTATGGCAATTATGTGGTGCTTGAACATCAACTTACCGGTCAGACTCTGTTTACCCTCTATGGACACCTCTCAAAAATCGAGGTTCAGGCCGGGCAGAAGGTAGTTTTGGGCCAAAAAATTGGCGAAGTGGGAGCCAGTGGCTCGGCGATTGGCAGCCACTTACATTTTGAAGTGCGCCCCGGCCAAAATGAGTATGACCGTGTGCGCAACCCAGAATTATGGTTGGAGCCGCTGCCCGGTTCCGGTGCGCTGGCCGGGTGGATTTTTGACCCGAATAACTCCAAACTGTGTGGCGCAGTCCGAATTCAACGGATGGAGAATAACAAAATCGTTGATACGCCTGCTTATCAGTCTATGGATATTTATCCGCCAGAAATGACTGCCGAAAACGGTGAGAACTTTGCGTTGAGTGATTTGCCCGCTGGACAGTACCGCCTGACATTTTTATATAACAACACGGTTTATGAACGTTTTATAGAGATTGAAACCGGAATCCTCACTTTTGTAACCATTATTCTCGATTAAACTTGGGCAGCGCTGCCAAGACTCTTACCGAACGAAAGAAGCGTTTACAAAAATGGCTCTAGCGTTGCTGCTTTGAAAACCAGTAGGCCAACCCGCCCAAGCCTAATGAGAAGCATTTTTACCAGAAAACCTGGCCTAAAACAGCGCTTTTTACGCCAGATGGGTTTCAGTATGGTGCATGGCGGTCAAACTCCCAGGAATATGGCAGATTCCGATTAATAAAAGCGCTGTGGAAATCTGTCAGGTCTTGGGCCTCGCGAGTTTTCAACTGAAATGAAACGAACCCCAATAAATTTAATCAAGGAGTAATTTTATGGGCCTGAAACCCGATCACTGGATTCGAAAAATGGCAACTGAATATAAGATGATTGAACCGTTTATTGAGCATCAGGTTCGCAAGGGCGTGATTTCTTATGGCGTTTCGTCGTATGGCTACGACCTGCGCGTTGCCGATGAGTTTAAGATTTTTACCAATGTTTTTGGCGCAGTGGTAGACCCCAAACACTTTGACCCTAAAAGCATGGTCGATTTTGTAGGTGAAGTTTGCGTCATTCCGCCAAACTCATTTGCCCTGGCGCGTTCGATAGAATATTTCCGCATTCCGCGCAATGTGCTGACGGTTTGCTTGGGAAAAAGCACCTATGCCCGCTGTGGCATTATCGTCAATGTGACGCCTTTTGAGCCAGAATGGGAGGGGTATGTCACCCTCGAAATCTCGAACACTACTCCACTGCCCGCCAAAATTTACGCCAACGAGGGCTTGGCGCAAGTGTTGTTCTTTGAAGCAGATGATGAATGCGAAACCAGTTATGCGGATAAAAAAGGCAAATATCAAAAACAGCAGTCCATTGTGCTGCCCAAGCTGTAGCCCCCAGCCCTCCGTCTACTCTGGCTCCCCCAAATTCCACATTCCTGGAGTTTGGGGGAGCTTTTTCTTATTTAGCGGCTAAAGTTCAACCACCTGCCCGGTGCGGGCCGATTGATAGAGCGCCAGCAAAGCGGCCACCGTGGCCCGGCTATCTGCCAGCGAAACTTGCGGCGCTTTCCCAAGCAAAACCGCATCGGCCAGGTCTTCCACCTCGCCCAAATAAAGGTTCTGCCCGGCAGTTTTGATTGTTTCAATTTTGCCGTCCCGTTTGATCAGCATTTTGGTATTTCTACCGGGGTTGAAAGGGGCAGGAATTTCCAGAACACCTTTCGCGCCGACAACTTCGATGAAGCTGCGATAGGGGGCGCGGAATCCGCTATCAAACTGGGCCAGAATTTCACCGGGGAAATGTAATTGGCCGCTGAAGACCTCATCTATGCCGCTTTTTCCCGTCACTTGCCAGCCAAAAACTTTGAGCGGTTCCAGGCCGAGTAAGCTGCGGGCATAGCTGACAGGGTAGCAGCCTACATCCCACAGGCTGCCGCCGCCCAACTCTGGGCTGGAGCGGTAGTTGCCGGGCCGGTTCAGGGTGAAGGTAAAGGCCCCTTTGATGAGTAAAACCTGGCCGATTGCGCCAGAGTCCAGCAATTCTTTGGCTTTTTTTGTTTGGGGGTGAGTGCGATACATAAAGGCTTCGGCCAGCACTTTCCCGCTTTTTTCGGCGGCATCGGCCATTTCATCCACTTCGGCCAGCGTCAGCGCAAAGGGTTTTTCGCATAAGACGTGTTTACCGGCCTGAAGGGCCTTGATTGTCCATTCGGCGTGCAGGTGGTTGGGCAGAGAGTTGTAAATAACATCTACCTGTGGGTCGGCTAACAGGGCTTCGTAACTGCCGTGAGCGCGCGGGATGCCATGTTCGGCGGCGTAGGCTTGGGCGCTTTCTGCACTGCGCGAAGCAACAGCCAAAAGATGATTGCGCCTCGATTTTTTTAAGGGGTTAAAGAGTGCGCTGTTAATTTTGGCGGTGGAAAGCAAGCCCCACTGAAGAATTTTTTCGGGCATGAGACCTCTTTGGGAGATGGGCTTATTGCCGCCCATAACAGATGTTGTACATGATGTTGTTAAGATCATTATAGGAAACGGTTCCAATCCATTGTTTAACCGTATTTCCCTTTGGATCGACCAAAACATAATGCGGGATAGAGCGCACCCCATACTCGGATGCAAGCTGATTATAGGTTGGTTGGTCTATGTCCGCGTAGACAAATTTTACATTGGCTGGGCAATTTTGTTGCAGGCTGGCAACCACCGGTTGCATCTCACGGCAAGCCGGTCACCAGTCTGCGTAAAAATCGATGAATGTGTAGGTGGTTGGCGCGCTGACGACGACCGCGCTGTTGGCTGGAGAATCGTTTTTTGTCCGAGCGGTTTGGGGCTTATCTGGTGCGCCTTGCAACATGAAGACCAGCGCTGTAATTCCGCCTACCAGCACAATCAAGACCAGCGCCAGTCCGGTGTAGACCTCGCCCCAGCCTTGATTTCTTTTTGGGGCTTGCTCGGCGATTTTTGGCTGAGTGTTGGAGGCTGAAACGGGCGGCGGCTGAACCATCGGCATTGGATGATGGGTTGGCGCTACTGCTTCCAGGCGGGCCAGACCTAATTTGGCAGATTTGTTATTGGGATTGATGCGTAAGGCGCGTTGCAGGCATTCTTTGCGCTGTCCGGTAGAAGTTGCGCACATTGAAAGCCCTACCCAGGCATCATCTTGCTGTGGATTTTCCTTCAAGAGTTGAATCAAAATATCTCTGGCGGTATTTTTGTCGCCAGTTTTTAGGGCGGCTGCGGCGCTTTCTAGTTTTTGGCGTTCAGTATCCATATCAGTTTTCCTGAACTTTATCATAATGGGTTTTCAAATTGTAGGCAACGTTATTTGTCATTCGGTTGACTGTATTCTGTTACTGGTTGTTTTGTTAGCAAAAGCTCGCAGGTTGGCCCACTTGAATTATGGTGTCGGGTAAAATCTACCCATGGCAAAATTAAAGTTGGATTTACATGACATCTATAATCGCGGTTATCAAATTGATGCCGAACTGAATCGTATTGTACAAGAGGCGATTGACCGAAAAATCGAATTGGTTGAAATTATCCCTGGTAAGGGCAGTGGGCAGCTTAAGAAAAAGGTGTTGCGATTCTTGAATCAGGGCCATGTCAAATCGCTTTATCAGCGCATCGAAAAAGACGATAAGAACTTTGGGCGTATTTTTATCCACTTCAAGTTTTAGGTGGTCAAAAAATGGCCCGTAGACTTGTTTGTCGATGAAAATTTTTGCTGTTTTTTTTGCAATTTGCCACAGATTTTCCTAGGATGTATATGCTGCAAACCATTGGCTTTTTTTGCGACCGCACAAAATAACCGTTTTTGTGTTTTTGATATTCGTCTTTCTTCTCCCGATTATTTACATCTACTTTGAACCGGACCGAACAAATTATCTTCCGGGCGAAGCTCAACAGTGGCAGATGAAAATAAAATATTATGAAGGGCCTTTTGTTGAATATCTGCTTCGAACGGACGGTGGCTTTGATGTTTTTATCGGGATTGTTCTGCGGGACTATGCCAATAATTCCATTGGGATTTTGTTGCTTTTCCTTTATTGCGGTCTTGCAAGCGGGGTGAATAGAGTCTGGAAATCTTAGCCAGATCCCCGCACCACCAACTCTGGCGAGATGGTCAAGGCCCTGGCCGGGCCGCCCGCCAACATTTCAAGCAGCAGGGCAATCGCCATGCGCCCAATTTCAGTTTGATTAACCCGCAGCGTGCTCAATTGGGGCTGAACCAGTGAGGCCAGGGGGATGTCATCCGCGCCAATCACCGCCGTCTCGGTCGGGACAATTTTCCAGCCGGCTTTACAGGCTTGCAGCGCGCCGACTGCCACCAGGTCGTTATAGGCCAGAAAAGCCTCCAGTTCCGGGTGTCGCTCAAGTAGGCGTAGTGCCGCTTCCATGCCGCCCTGGGTGGTGGGGGGGCAGTATTCGATCCAACTTGCCTCGAATAAATCTCCCAGCCCGGCCCGGTAGCCTGCCAGCCGCCGCTGACCGCTGATCGATGTTTCCGGCCCGGCCAGAAAGGCAACCCGCCTGCGCCCGCTTTCCAGCAAATGCCGCATCGCCAACTCTGCCCCGGCGCGGTCATCTACGTTGATACTTGCCACGTTGGCTTGCGGCGTTTCCAATTCGCGATTGACCAGGATGGTTTGCGGAAAGCGTTCAAAATAAACCTGAAGCTCGGCTTGCGGCAGGCGCGAACTACACAGAATCACGCCATCCACCTCATTTTGCCAGAGCGAGTCCAATGCGGCACGTTCCCGCGCCAAATCCTCCGCGCCATTGAGCAGGTAAACGTTATACCCGCTCTCGTAGGCCGCGTCCTCGGCCCCGCGCGCGATCTGCGCAAAAAATGGGTTGGAGACATCCGGCACCACCAATCCGATGGTCGCGGTTTGGTGCGTCGCCAGGCTGCGCGCAATCTGGCTGGGGTGGTAGCCCATCTCCTGCGCCAGCGCCAGAATCCGGGCGCGCGTTTCCTCGCCCAGGCCCTCACGGCCATTGATGGCGCGCGAAACGGTCATCAGCGAAACCCCGGCTGCGCGGGCCACATCTTCCACAGTAACTCGTCTTTTTTTCATCTTGTCAAATTCCTGAATCTGATTATAATACAAGTTAGCGCTAACTTTAGCGCTAACTTTTGAGAAATGATGACTTATCTGCCCCCTGACCGCTTCTTTTCCCCGGACCCAACCACCCGCAGCCTGGCCCTGGAACTCTATGGGCCGGTTGCCAACCTGCCGATTATCTCCCCGCACGGACACGTTGCCCCGCGCCTGTTCAGCGACCCCAACGCCACTTTCGGCTCTCCGGCTGACCTGTTCATCATTCCCGACCACTATGTGACGCGGATGCTTTACTCGCAGGGCATTCCGCTCGAAAGCCTGGGCGTTCCGCGCCGGGATGGCGGCGCCGTTGAGAGCGATCACCGTCAAATCTGGCGCACCTTTTGCCAAAATTTTCACCTTTTTCGCGGCACACCCTCCGGCATCTGGCTGGCGCACGAACTGAGTGAAGTCTTTGGGATTGATGAAAAACCCTGCGCCGCCAATGCCGACCGGCTTTATGACCTGATTGCCGAAAAGCTGGCCCAGCCCGAATTTTCGCCGCGCGCCCTGTTCAAACGCTTCAACCTTGAAGTCCTTTCCACCACCGATGCCGCGACCGATACCCTCGAACTGCACCAGTCCATCCGCGAAAGCTGGGATGGCCGGATCATCCCCTGTTTTCGCCCCGATGGGGTCGTCAACCTGGATGCGCCCAATTGGCGGCAGAATATCGAGAAGCTGGAACAAGTCACCAATCAACCAATCACCAATTACCAATCCTTCATCCGCGCCCTGGAACAACGCCGGGAATTTTTCAAGGCGATAGGCGCGACCGCCACCGACCACGCCGCCCTGACACCTGCCACCGCTGAACTGACTCTCGTCGAAGCTGAAACGATTTTCCAGCGTGCCCTGCAAGGCCAGCTTGAAGCGGATGACGCTACCCGTTTCACTGCCCATCTGCTGATGGAAATGGCCCGGATGAGCGTGGAGGATGGCCTGGTCATGCAACTGCATCCCGGCTCGCTGCGCAACCACAACGAGGCTATTTTCCAGAAATTTGGGCTGGATAAAGGCTGCGACATTCCCCTGCAAACCGAATACACTCGCAACTTGCGCCCGCTGCTCAACAAATACGGAAACGATCCTCGTTTGAATCTGCTGGTTTTCACTCTCGACGAAACCTCCTACTCCCGCGAGCTGGCGACCCTGGCCGGGCATTATCCGGCCCTGAAACTGGGTCCGCCCTGGTGGTTCCATGACAGCCTGAACGGCATGGCGCGTTACTTTGAGCAAGTCATGGAAACGGCGGGGCTTTACAATACCGCTGGGTTTAACGACGACACCCGCGCCTTCTGCTCCATCCCGGCCCGGCATGATGTTTGGAGAAGGGCCTCTGCCAACTGGGTGGCGGGATTGGCCGTCCGCCACATCGTTGACCTGGACGATGCCCACGCCATGATGAACGACCTGGCCGTTGGTTTAGCACGACGAGCGTACAAATTATAAAATGGTAGGGGCAACCCGCCGGGTCGCCCCTACGGAAGGAATAAACATGCTTGCACCTCTTGGTCTTTCCCCATCTTTTGGTTTTGGCGACCGCCTGGGCCTGGCGACACCCGGCCATATTGCGGCTTTGCGACAGTCGGGCCTGGATATTCAACCGATTTTCTCTCAACAATCTGTCCGTGAAAACGCGCGCACGGGGCGCACCCCTCAACTGGTGCTGGACGAGGCCAAACGCGCGGTTGAAGCTGCCGGGTGGGACAAGCCCTGGGGCGCGGATGCCGACCACCTGAAAACGGTCGAGGATTTGCCGCCCTTTGTCAGCGCGGGTTATACCTTTTTTACGGTCGATCCCGGCGCGCATGTGGATAATGCTGCCGACACCGATTCGCTGCCAGTGTTGCAGGAAAAGGCCACAGCGTCCCGGCGCACTTCCGGGGAAGGGCAGAATTGGGATGAACTTTCAGCGTTGTACCTGAGCGGAAACGGCGAGGCAGGCTACGGGGCGTTTGATTCCGAGAAACTGCTCCGGGCGCTGGTCAAGTATGGGAGGGCGATCCGCCACACGATTGCGATGTACCGCCGCCTTTCCGAATTAAAAGACAGCTTTGACTTTGAAGTTTCGGTTGATGAAACCGATGCGCCCACCACGCCACTCGAACATTTTTTCATCGCCAATGAGTTGACACGGGCGGGCGTGAAGTTCACCAGCCTGGCCCCGCGCTTTATCGGGCGTTTTGAGAAGGGCGTGGATTACATTGGGGATATTGCCGCGCTGGATGCGGAACTGGCCCGGCACGCGGCTGTGACCGCGCAGTTTGGGACGTACAAGCTCAGCCTGCACTCGGGTTCCGATAAATTCAGCGTTTACCCGCTGATTGTGAAACACTGGGGCAGGCGCATCCACGTTAAAACGGCGGGAACCAGCTATTTGGAGGCTCTGCGCACCCTGGCTGTGACTTCGCCCGCGCTCTTTGAGCGGATTTGGGCGCTGGGGTTGGCGCGCTACGAGACGGATCGGGCCACCTATCACGTTTCGGCATCTCCGACCCTCTTTCCGGCTGGCCTGCCGCTGCCCGCGCTGCTGGACGATTTCCACGCCCGCGAGATTCTGCACGTCACTTTTGGCTCGGCGCTGACTGAGTTTGGCGCGGAAATTAAGGCTGAACTGGTTAAGAATGCGGGTGCGTACAGCGCCAATTTGCAGAAACACTTTGGCAAACATCTGAATTTATTGAAATAACCCCGAAACAGACCTGACAGGTTTTTAAAACCTGTCAGGTCTCTAGAGAGTGAGAACTTATGAGTATTCCATTTGATGTGCAAGGCAAAGTCGCCGTGGTGACCGGCGGTGCGGGCGTTTTATGCGCCGCGATGTGCCGCGCCCTGGCCGAAGCGGGCGCGAAAGTGGCAGTGCTGGACCTGCGTCTGGAACCCGCCGCCGCGCTGGCCGCCGAACTAGGGAATGGTTCGCTGGGCGTGGCCTGTAACGTGCTTGATAAGGCCAGCGTCGAAGCCGCCGCCGCCCAGGTTTTGGAGGCTTACGGCCGGGTGGACATCCTGATCAACGGCGCGGGTGGCAACAAACCCCAGGCCACCACCAACGCCGAACAGTCTTTCTTTGACCTGCCCGCCGACGCCGTTCGCTGGGTTTTTGACCTGAACCTGATGGGCACAATTTTGCCTTCCCAGGTTTTCGGTAAAATCATGGCCGAACAGAAAAGCGGCATTATCATCAACATCTCCTCGATGAACGCCTTCCGCCCGCTGACGCGCATCCCGGCTTATTCGGCGGCCAAGGCGGGGGTGAGCAACTTCACCCAATGGCTGGCGGTCCACATGGCGCAGGAATACAGCCCGCAGATTCGCGTCAACGCCATCGCCCCCGGCTTTTTCGTCGGCGACCAGAACCGCCGTTTGCTGTTGAAAGAGGATGGCTCACTCACTCCTCGTGGACAGCAGATTATGACCCATACCCCGCTGGGCCGTTTCGGTGTCCCCGAGGATTTGCTCGGCACGCTGATCTGGCTGGTCTCGCCTGCCTCGGCCTTCGTCACCGGGATTGTTGTACCGGTCGATGGCGGCTTTTCGGCGTTTAGCGGTGTGTAGCGTGTTGCGTAGAGCGTGTTCCATCTGGAGATTTCCCAAACGGAACACGCTACAGGATAAAAAATCATGCTTATCACTCAAAAAACCGCTCCACCCGGCCAACTTCTGACGGAATTCGAAATCCGCAATACGCTGACCCAGGCCCTCGAACGCCAATTCACCAATCAGCGCCTCCTCGTCCTGATTCCCGATCACACCCGCTCGCTGCCGCTGCCCTTCCTGTTCCGTGCGCTGGTGGAAATTCTCCATGACACCCGGCAGCTTGACTTCATGGTCGCCCTCGGTACGCATCCGGCACTGTCCGATGAGAGCCTGAATCAACTGGTTGGAATCACCTCCGCCGAACGCGCCTCCCTCGCCGCCGGGAAAGGCCTGGGTGCGGCATCCGTTTCTCCGCTTCAAAACCCGCTCGCGTATCCGCCCATCCGTTTGCTCAACCATGCCTGGGACGATCCTTCTGCCCTGACCAGCCTCGGGGTCATCGAAAAAGATCAGATCCAGGCCATCGCTGGTGACCGCTGGCATCCATCCCTGCCCAACAACGTGGATGTGCGCCTGAATCAGGCTGCCCTGACCTACGACCACCTGCTGATTCTCGGCCCAACCTTCCCGCACGAGGTGGTCGGCTTCTCCGGCGGGGCCAAGTATCTCTTCCCCGGCATTTCCGGCCCGGATATGATCAACGCCACCCACTGGCTGGGCGCGCTGGCCGGGGTGGTTGGGACGATTGGGGTCAAGGACACGCCTGTCCGCGCCATGATTCACGCCGCCGCCGAAAAATTGTCCACGCCGGTGACGCTGATTGCATTAACAGTCGAAGGCCATGACCTTTCGGGTCTCTTTATCGGCGACCATCTTTCCGCCTGGAGTGCCGCCGCGGACCTATCGGCGCAGCGCCACATCCGCTGGTGTGAGAAACCCTACCAGCGCGTGCTCTCCTGCGCTCCGAAAATGTACGATGAACTCTGGACGGGCGCCAAAGCCATGTACAAACTTGAACCAGCCGTGGCGGTTGGCGGCGAAGTTATCATCTATGCCCCACACCTGGAGGTGGTCAGCCATGTGCATGGGAAATACATTTATGAAATCGGTTATCACATCCTCGAATATTTCCTGAACGACTGGGAACGCTTCAAGCACATTCCGCTCGGCGTGCTGGCCCATTCGACGCATGTCTGCGGCTCTGGCGTTTGGGAAAATGGCATCGAAAAGCCGAATGTCAAAGTCACCCTCGCCAGCCAGATTTCAGCCGAGGACTGCGCCCGGCTCAACCTGGGCTATCTCGACCCAGCCAGGATAAAGATCAACGACTGGCAAGACCGCGAGGGCGAGGGCATTCTCTACGTCCCCAAGGCGGGCGAGATTTTGTATAAACTCAGGAGATGAAGATGGACAAAGCAAATTTTGGCGTAATGGGCCTGGGCGTCATGGGTCACATGCTTGCCCTGAATATGGAACGCAATGGACTTCGTGTAGCGGGATACGATTCGGATTTGGGAAAGGTGCGGGCCTTTAGCGCGGATTCTGCCGATAAGAATCTCGTCGCCTGTGAGAGTCTCGCCGCGTTTCTTGCCACCCTGGAACTGCCTCGCCGGATCCTGATGATGGTCCCCGCTGGTAAACCCGTCGATGCGGCGATTGCCTCGCTCAAGCCGCACCTCGCCAAAGGGGATTTGTTGATTGACGGCGGCAATACCTTTTTCCTCGATACCGAACGCCGCTCGCAGGAACTCGAAGCGGCTGGCATCATTTACATCGGCACGGGAGTCAGCGGCGGGGAGCAGGGCGCGCTTTTAGGCCCGGCCATCATGCCCGGCGGACAGCCCGAAGCCTGGGAACTGGTCAAACCCATTTTCGAGGCCATTTCCGCCAAATTTGAAGGCGAACCCTGCGTGGCCTATATGGGTCCGCGCGGCGCGGGGCATTACGTCAAGATGGTTCACAATGGCATTGAATACGCCGACAT
>DYPU01000071.1 GCA_020719725.1 Anaerolinea sp.
TCTCCCCGTGGCCGGTCTCGCCGTCAAACCCGGTTTTATCACCGCTGCAACAACTCTGCCAAAACTGGCGCACCTGGCTAAAAGATGGCCTGTGCTACTACAGCGTAATCGGCCTGGCCCTAAGCGCATACATGCTCCTCAACCGCGTCCTATTTGGAACATTTATGCCCGTTTCCGGGCAAATCAAACGCTGGTGGGGCAGCCTGGGCAACAATGCCTATGGCGGCAACTCGCAAACCCTGCCAGACATATTTGCCCTCGACCCCACTTACAGCCAACCCTGGCAAATTCTCTTCAAACCGTTGAAAACACTGGCGCAGCAAACCGGCCTAACCTTTTGGGCATTTTTGGGCATTTTTACGCTATTAGCCATTGGATTAGTACTCTTCAATCGCAAAAAATCACTGCGGGCCATTTATAAGCTCAGCCTCATACCGCTCATGGTCGCAGCCCAATTCCAAGCTCTATTCTATGGCGCGCTGCCCTACGCCGCGCGGCACGAGTGGTACTGGGTTATGCAGATGCTGAGCATAGTCATTTTGCTGGCGTTTCTAGCCAACCAGGCCCTTAGCCTCTTACCAAAACATCCCAACGTTCACTTTCTGGCCCAGGGTTCCGCCATCCTCGCCAGCGCTTGGCTGGCGGTTGGATTTTGCCTGGCAATTTACAATCGAATGCCATTTTCCGACCCTTACGCTGGTCAGGCCTACATGGATGTGCTGCCCCTGCTGGAACAAAACACCGAACCAGGAGCCATCATAGGCATGACCGGAGGGGGCAATACCGGCTACTACATTCAGGGCCGCACCATCGTCAATATGGATGGTCTCATTAACAGTTACGACTATTTCAAGGCCATGCAGTCCAATCAGGGCGCAGCCTACTTGCACGAAAATCTAAAATTAGATTACGTTTTCGCCAACCCGTATATTTTGCTCTCCACCTCGCCCTATCGCTACCAGTTTCAGGGCTGGCTAACTCCCATTGAGAGCATTCCGGCCTATGGCAATAAACAAATCCTCCGTTTTGCGCCACCCCAACCCGAAAAATGATTAAATCCATCTGGAATTTAGGCTTATTGAGCTTCATCATACTCTTCTACACGCTCTGGAATAGCCTGCGCGCCATACGCAGCCTGCAAGATTGGCAAACCATCGCCACATATGGCGCACCAGCCAGCTATATTCTCATCAGCGGGTTGACTTGGACCGCACTCGGCCTTTGGCTTTTGTGGCAAATTGGAAAAACCTGGCAACATACACCGCGTGCCGGAATCATACTTTCTGGGTTGTATTGGATGGGCTATTGGGCAGACCGCCTGGCGTTTCAGCCAAGCCCAATCCCCAACAGCCTGTTTAGCCTATTCTTCTCAAGCGCTTTACTGTTGTTCGTAATCCTGCTGTGGAAATTTCCTGAAACCAATGCTTTTTTTACCAAGGAGACAGAATGAGCGAAAATCTGCACATTCAGAAGCTACGCGCAAAAAAAAATCAATCACATCTGGGAGGCGGACAAGATCGCATCGATTCCCACCACAAACGCGGCAAACTAACCGCCCGCGAACGCATCGATCTACTGCTCGATAAAGGCTCCTTCCGCGAAGTAGACGCCTTCGTCGTTCACCGAACGCACGATTTTAGCCTGCAAAAACAAAAATTTACCGGCGATAGTGTTATCACCGGCTGGGGAACCATCGACGGACGATTGGCCTATGTCTTTGCCCAAGATTTCACAGTCTTTGGCGGCTCATTAGGCGAAGTTCACGCCGAAAAAATCATCAAAATTATGGATATGGCAATGAAAAACGGCGCACCCATCATCGGGTTGAATGATTCGGGGGGCGCGCGCATTCAAGAAGGAGTGGTTTCCCTGGCAGGCTACGGCGAAATCTTTTTGCGCAACACCCTCGCCAGCGGCGTTATTCCCCAAATTTCAGCCATCATGGGGCCATGCGCGGGCGGCGCAGTCTATTCCCCAGCCCTGACCGACTTCATTTTTATGACCCGCAACAGTTCCTATATGTTTGTCACCGGGCCAGATGTGGTGAAAACCGTCACCCACGAAGAAGTCTCTCTTGAAGATTTGGGCGGAGCCAGCGTCCACGCCGAAAAATCGGGCGTTTGCCATGTAGCCGCCGACAGCGAAGCCGATACACTCTACCTGATCCGCAAAATGCTCTCCTATCTGCCGCAAAACAACATGGAAGACCCGCCTTTCCTGCAAACCGGCGATGACCCGTTGCGTGCCGACGAAACGCTGGACAATCTGATCCCGAATGAACCCAACAAGCCCTACGATGTCAAAGAAATTTTGCGGATCGTGGTCGATAATGGTCAATTTTACGAGATTCAAGAAGGTTTCGCCGGGAATATCGTCATCGGTCTGGCGCGGCTGGGCGGACATTCGATTGGAATTGTTGCCAACCAACCGGCAGTATTGGCAGGCGTGCTGGATATCGACTCTTCGGAAAAAGCCGGACGCTTCGTGCGCTTTTGCGATGCCTTCAACATTCCGGTTGTAACCTTCGTCGATACGCCAGGCTACCTGCCAGGAACCAATCAGGAACACCATGGCGTCATTCGCAACGGAGCCAAGTTGCTGTATGCCTTTTGCGAAGCCACCGTCCCCAAACTAACCGTCATTACGCGTAAAGCCTACGGCGGCGCATATCTGGTAATGAGCAGCAAGCATGTACGCGGCGACCTGAACCTGGCCTGGCCTACCGCCGAAATTGCCGTCATGGGGCCAGATGGAGCCGTCAGCGTGGTAATGCGGCGCGAAATGGAACAAGCCGCCGACCCATTAGCGCGCAAAGCGGAGCTTGTCGCCGAATACCGCGATAAATTTGCCAACCCGTATGTGGCGGCGGAACGCGGCTACATAGACGATGTGATTGAACCACATGAAACCCGCGCCCGTCTGATTAACGCGCTGGAAATGTTGCAAAATAAGCGCGACGCCAACCCGGCCAAGAAACACGGAAATATCCCGCTTTAACAGTAAAGCAATCAGAAGGATGAATGTAGAATAAAAATCCATCAATACCATTCTGCGCTCTGCATTCATTCCTCTGCATTTTGGAGGCCCCATGTTCAAAAAAGTATTGGTAGCCAATCGTGGCGAAATCGCCGTCCGCATCATTCGCGCCTGCCGCGAACTGGGGCTGGAAACTGTCGCTGTTTATTCTGAAGCCGACCGCCTGGCCCTGCATGTGCGCCTGGCCGATGAAGCCTACCTGCTCGGCCCAGCCCCCTCGCGCGAATCGTACCTGAGAGCCGATAAAATCATTGAAATTGCTAAAAAATCGGGCGCGGATGCCCTGCACCCCGGCTACGGCTTTTTAGCCGAACGCGAAGATTTTGCCCAAACCTGCCTAAACGAAGGATTGGCTTTTATTGGCCCCAAACCTTCCTCCATCGCGGCGATGGGTGACAAAATGACAGCCCGTGAAACTGTCCGCAAGGCGGGTGTGCCAGTTGTGCCTGGCACCGAAGACGTGGGCAATATGAGCGACGAAAACCTGCTAAGCATCGCGCCCAAAATCGGCTTTCCACTCCTGGTCAAAGCCACGGCTGGCGGTGGCGGCAAAGGAATGCGCGAAGTTCACAGCCTGGATGAAATGCCAGAATTACTAAAATCAGCGCGGCGTGAGGCTGAATCTGCTTTTGGGGATGGAAATGTCTATCTGGAAAAGCTGGTGGAGGGCGCCCGTCACATTGAAATTCAGATTTTGGCCGATGGACACGGCAATGTCATCCACCTGAACGAGCGCGACTGCTCAATTCAGCGCCGCCACCAAAAACTGGTTGAAGAAGCGCCTTCACCGTTTTTGGATGATGAACTGCGCCAACGTATGGGCGAGGTGGCCGTCAAGGCCGCTAAAGCAGTCGATTATGTTAATGCCGGAACGATTGAATTTCTGGTGGATAAAGATAAGAATTTCTTTTTTCTGGAAATGAATACCCGCCTGCAAGTAGAACACCCTATTACCGAAATGATCACAGGCGTAGATATTGTCAAAGAACAAATCCGGGTGGCGCGTGGAAGACCGCTGCAATACAAACAGGAAGATATTAAGATTAACGGCGCAGCCATCGAATGCCGAATCAATGCCGAAGACCCCTATAATGGCTTTATGCCCTCCACCGGTAAGATTACCCACAGCCTGCTGCCCACCGGCCCCGGAATTCGGGTGGATACTGGCGTTTATCCTGGCTTTGAGATTACACCATTTTATGACCCGATGATTTCCAAGCTGATTGTATGGGGCGAAACCCGTGCCCAGGCCATTTTACGAATGCGCCGCGCGCTGGAAGAATACCGAATCGTGGGCGTGCGCACCAACATCCCCTTTCACCAAACCCTGATGGATAGTCACCGCTTTATGGGCGGGCAGTACGATACCCGCTTTGTAGAAGAACGCTTCGCCATTCACGATGACAATGACCCGGCCATCGCCGAAATTGCCGCCGCCCTGGCAACCCTGGCGGCCCACCAACAAACCCAACGCGCGGCACAATTTGTTCAACGCAATGAGCGCGACACATCCAACTGGAAATGGGTTGGACGTTGGGAAAGGATGCACCGATGAAATACATCACCACCGTTAACGGCACAGAATTTAATGTTGAAATTCTGGATGACAAACACATTCGCATCAACGATAAATTGTTGGATGTCGATTTCGAATCGGTCAGCGGGCAACCGGTCTTCTCACTCATCATCGGTGGAAAATCGTACGAGGCCTACGTTTCACCGGATGGTGATAACTGGGAAGTGCTGCTGCACGGACGGCTGTATCAGGCCGAAGTCGAAGACGAGCGCGAAAGACGGCTTCATGGCGCGGGGGGCGTCAGCGCCAACGAAAACGGCGAGTTCCACCTCAAAGCGCCCATGCCCGGATTGGTGGTTGCCACCCCAGTCAGCGAGGGCCAATCAGTTCAAAAAGGCCAGGTTTTAATCATCCTCGAATCGATGAAAATGCAAAACGAACTCAAAGCCCCGCGCGATGGCATCGTCAGCCGGATTCGCATCAAATCCGGTGAAACTGTAGAACAAAAACAAACCCTGTTGAGCCTTCTCTAACCCCATGTCACAAAATAATCAAGAAATTGAAGCCAAATTTGCTGTACGCAGCCTCGACGCAATCGAAACCCGGTTACTGGCATTGGGCGGTCGCTGCCTGGTTCGCCGCCAAATGGAGTTTAACCTACGCTACGACACCCCCGACCGCCAACTCAGCCGCGAGGGCCGCGTCCTGCGCCTGCGCCGCTACGACGACCTGCGCATGACCTATAAAGGCCCTGGCACGCGCAACAATGGTGTTCTAGAACGCAGCGAAATTGAAACCAGCCTGGGCGATTTTGACTCGGCCAGCCTGATATTAGAATCGCTGGGCTACACACCAATTTTTCTCTATGAAAAATACCGCGCCATCTGGCAGCTTGCCGAAAACCAGGTCATGCTTGATGAAATGCCGTTCGGTAAATTTGTCGAAATCGAATCCCCCAGCGCCGCGCAGGTTCACGAACTGGCCCGCGCCCTGGCGCTAAACCCCCATGCCGCCATCCCGGCCAGCTATCAAACCTTGTTCGAACGCGCCAAAACCTGGCGCAGATTGGCCTTTAGCGACATCACTTTTGCTAATTTTACCGGAATTACCATCGACCCAGCCGACTACCAGGCCGAATTTGCCGAAGAACTGTAAAAAAAAATAGCTGATTACGGTGCGTCCTCACTCAACTGGCTCCAGCCATTCATGAAATCAGATGCAATAAAGTGAGCGGCGGCCATTTCTGTTGTTTGGCCCGCGACAACCTCCACCGGATACTCACGTCCGACCTTACGATAGGCCACAAGTACAACTTGCTGACCGGCTGGAACACCTTCCAATTTAAAATAACCAGTCTGATCAGAATATGTAGATATATTGGTTCTAAAAATAAAAATTTCCGCGACAACTGGATTGCCAAGTTCATCATACACGGCTCCCGTCACCGTACCTGTCCCCGCCAGGATGGCAAATGTACCGTCCTGGGCCGCATTTAAAACCGCCAATCCGATACTTAAGAGCAGCAGCCCAAAAATCAACGCCCAAACAACGCGCCGCTTACGAGAAGAATCAGGCAGCAAGCCACCGCATAAAGGGCAAGCCTGATAGCCACCCGGCTGCTGCGTAATCCCCCCTTTCCAGAATTTATCCACCGAACTATCCCATTCATCCCCAGCGTGAATCGGAGCGCAAGCCGAATTACCGCCCCACAACGCTGCCAACGCCCGCGAAATGGAGCCCCCGCTCATGTTCAATGCCAGCCCCTGTCGCAATGGAGACAAGAACCAGCAGCAGAGCATACTCCACCAGGCCCTGCCCTTTGTGAGTTTTTCTATAAATTCGCTCCATTTTCATCTCCTGAATAAAATTAGTATACGACCATCTGTTGTGATAAAACCTTGCAAATTGCGATTATCCGCAGCTTTACCTAAAAACGCCAAAATCGACAGCTGGCAGGAACCCATTCCCAAAATGTCCCAAAATTATTGATAAATTCTTCACAAATTGGCGGTATCCTATAAACACAACCCCAAAGGAGAAAAAAAGATGAAAAGCAAATTCCCGTCCATTCTGTTCCTATTCGCCGCCATCTTCAGCCTGTTTGCCTGCAACCAGGCCCCCAATAGCCCCGCTCCCCAACCCACCCCAAATACTCAGGCCACCATCGACGCTTCTGTCCAGGCTACCCTCCAGGCTCAGAGTGAGATCGAAACCACCATCGACCAGGCTGTCGCCGCCACTTTGACCGCCCAACCTACCCCCGACTATGCCACCTTCAGCGAAGAAGAACTGGCCGCCCTCATCGACCAGGCTGTCGCCGAGGCCATCACCGCCTCCGAAACTGCCAGCGCCAGTACCACCAGCGCCACCAGCGATGGAACAGTTACCAGCGAAGAAATCAACTATACCTACACCTATGTTTACGACAGCGCCTATGCCATTGCCTATGCCGAAGAACTGATCTCGGCCTACTACGACTACTATGGCGTTTACGCCGAAGCCACCCTGACCGAACTGCAACAAATTGAACAAGACCTGGCAGCCATCTCAGGCAGCCTGGAAGAAATTAACGCCATTCTCGATCAAGGTGCCGAGGCCGCCACCGCCGCCATCGAACAACTCAATGCAGCCGCAGCCAGCGCCCAGGCTCAACTCAGCGCAGCCCAGGCCAAAGCCGAAACCTGGCAAACTCAAATACAAACCAGCCTGAACCAGCGCGAAACCGACTTGCTCAACCTGGCCCCCACCGAAATCGCCACAGATAAAATCGGCGCACTCAACCAGGCCCACGACTTCCTCGAAACCTTTAAAACAGCCCTCGGCGATGGGAAATTCTCCCCCGAAGAACTGCGCAACGTCGGCCAACTCAGCGCAAACGTCCGCGCCAGCTTTGAGGGCTTGGGCGGACGCAGCGGCGAATTTGGCAACCTACAAGACGCGGTCGAAAATCTCACCCGTCAGGCCGCCCGTGGCGACTGGGGCAGCGCCAAAAGCAGCCTGGGCGAGTTTGAACGCAGCCTGCCAGAACGCCCGGCCCGGCCATCACGGCCCTAATCCCAACTCAAAGACCGGGCTTGCCCGTTCTCGCCTAATAAATCATAAAGAAGTGAATTGAACGCTTTTAGTGGGCCGGAGGTGTAATACTGCACCCCGGCCTTTTCTTTAACCCCCACCTTTAGCCCGCGCGACTCTAAGACCCTTTTGGCCTGTTTCGCCACTGCCGGAGCCGGGTCAATCACCCGCAGTTGACCGCCGCCAATCTGCTCGATGAGCGGAATCACAAATGGGTAGTGGGTACAGCCCATTACCACTGTATCCACCCCTTCCGCCAGCATCGGCAAAAGAGCCTTTTCCAAAATTCGACGAGTTTCCGGCCCGTTTACATCACCCGCTTCAATCTGCCCCACCAGGCCAGGGCAGGTATCCTGCAAAACCGTCACCCCACCGGTAAAACGCTCTAAAACCGAGGCGTATAAAGCGCCCTGAAACGTGGCGGGAGTTGCCAACACACCCACCACGCCGCTTAGGGTCTGCTCTGCAGCCGGTTTGACGGCTGGCTCCATGCCCACAAACGGCACCGCTGGAAACGTTGTCCGTAGATAATGCAACGCCGCCGCCGAAGCGGTGTTACAAGCCACCACCACCATCTTGGCCTGGTTAGCCAATAAAAAACGGGTAATCTGCTCAGAAAAAGCCTGAATTTGGGCCATGGGGCGCGGGCCATAAGGAACCCGCGCCTGGTCGGCAACATAAAGCAGGGCTTCTTCTGGCATGAGCGCCCGCATAGCGCGCAATACCGAAAGCCCACCTATTCCAGAGTCAAAAATACCAATCGGAGCGCTCATGTTTGCTTTCAAAGAAAAATATGGCTCTATCAGTTTTAATGTGTTTGCGGGGTAAGGACCACCTGTCAAGCACAAAAAATACCGTTTTATCCCAGGGTTGGTATCTTCTTAATAATTGGAGGCAAATACCCAAACCCTAAAGGTTTTCTGCCAAACCGGATATTTTGCTGGCAAATTTGGCTGTTTAATCAGTTTTTTTGCCAGCCAGAGAAATCTTTAGGGGCTTCTTTTAGTTAAAACTCGCGTGATCCAAGACCTGACAGGTTTCCACAGAGCTATACTAAAACCTGTCAGGTCTGAGGCTTTCATCTAAAGTCTTTTATTGGCAAGCCGCAATAAAAGCACGGAATAAACGCCAGGTTGGTTCCTGGTCTCTCAACCACTCTGGATGCCATTGCACCGCAACTCCAAACGGGTGTCCGGGCAATTCCACCGCTTCCACCAGCCCATCTGGAGCGTAGCCAACAGCTTTCAGGGCCGGAGCCAGGTCTTTTAGGCCCTGGTGATGTAAACTATTGACCTGCAAGAGCGCCTCGCCAACAATTTCGGCCATTTGGCTGCCTTCTACGATGCGGACGGGGTGCGCCAGGTGAGTTCGCGGAATGTCTGGATAGCAATCGTGGCGAATGTCGGTTGCGAGTTGGTCGGGAATGTGGGTGTAAAGCGTGCCCCCCAGGGCCACATTAACAACCTGACAGCCACGGCAAATGCCCAAAAACGGTTTGCCATTGGCCGCGGCGGCCCGTAGCAGCGGCAATTCGAGTGTGTCACGCTCTTCGTCCACATCTCCAATTTTCGGGTGGTCAGTCCCGGAGAAGTATTTCAGCGCAATGTCGCCACCGCCGGTAAGTAAGAGTCCATCCAGACGTGGATAAAGCTCCATCCATTCTTCCTGGTTCAGTTGGCTCGGCAGTAAAACCGGCAGGCCGCCAGCCTGTAAAATGGCCTGAATGTAATTGGTTTGCAGGGCTACAATCGGGAGGCCGGAGGCCGATTGGCTGTCATAGGTGGTGATGCCGATGATGGGACGCATGGTTCTCCTGAGTGAATGGGTTGGATGAATTATAAAAGGGTACAGCGTTTTGCTGTACCCTTTTGGCTTTACTTTGTTGGACGAGGTGGAGTTAGTTGAATTTCTGCTTGAGCCGGGCAGATTTGCCGGAAAGCCCACGCATGAAGTACAGTTGGGCGCGGCGCACCTGAGAATGGCGTTCGACAACTACTTTGTCGATACGCGGAGAGCGCGTCATGAAGGTGCGCTCCACGCCGATGCCGTTGGAGGCTACCCGACGAACGGTGAAGTTGCCATCCTGGCCGCCCCTGCGTAAGCGGATGATGGTTCCTTTAAATTCCTGAATACGTTCGCGTTCACCTTCTTTAATGCGGACGTGAACAGAGACTACATCGCCAGGGCGCAGTTCGGGAATATTGGGGTTGACGGGGGCTTCAACAGCCTTCAAAAAGTCGCTCATGTTTTTTATTTCCTTACCAGAATGAAATCCTGCTTCACAGCAGATAGATTATAAACGCGAAGCCCGATTATAGCATAAAATTTTAAAAATAGTTGGTTATTTGTATTTCCGAATGACCAACACTGCGTTATGGCCGCCAAAGCCAAAAGCGTTGCTGATGGCAATCTCTATTTTCTTTTCGCGGGACTGGTTGGGAATGTAATCCAGGTCACATTCGGGGTCGGGGGTTTGGTAGTGAATGGTGGGCGGTAAAAGGCCTGCCCGCACCGCTTGAACACAAAAAATGGCTTCGAGTGCGCCGGTCGCGCCCATCATGTGACCGGTCATGGACTTGGTGGACGAAATCGGGGTTTTATAGGCCAGGTTGCCAAATGCGCCTTTGATGGCTTTGGTTTCAGCCGCATCGTTGAGCGGAGTGGCCGTACCGTGGGCGTTGATGTAGCCCACCTGCTCTGGCGTAACTCCTGCCGATTGCAGAGCCAGGCGGATGGCTTTTGCGCCACCCGCGCCGTTTTCGTGCGGGGCCGTGACATGAAAAGCATCGGCAGTGGCTGCATAACCAGCCATTTCGGCATAAATCGTCGCGCCACGGGCCTGGGCGTAGGCTTCGGTTTCGAGAACCAGTACCGCCGCGCCCTCGCCCATCACCAAGCCATCGCGGTTTTTATCGAAGGGCTGGGGCGTCATCGCGTAATCGTCATTGCGGCGGCTCATCGCGCCAATCCGGTCAAATGCGCCCACGCCAGTGGCGCAGATGGTGGCATCAGTGGCTCCCGCCAGCACCACATCGGCTGTTCCAGCGCGCAACATCATCATGGCAGTTCCTATGCTATCCGCGCCAGAAGCGCAGGCCGAGGCTACCGAGAGCGTTGGGCCTTGTAAACCAAACTCGATCCCAATCATACCTGCCGCGCCGTTTGGCATGAGCATCGGAATTAGAAATGGGCTAACTTTGCGGGCGCCTTCGTCTTTAAGGGTAAAAATGGCATCCTGGACGGCTTTTAGACCGCCAATTGCCGAAGAAACGACCACGCCAATTCGTCCGGCGTTGGCCTCGGTCACGACCAGCCCCGACATGGTCAGGGCTTCTTTGGCCGCGGCCACGCCCAACTGCTCAAATCGGTCACGGCGGCGAGCTTCTTTGGCATCCATATATTGGGTTGGGTCAAATTTTTTAATTTCGCAGGCAATTTTAACCAGCCATTCATTTTGCCAGACGGTCGTATCAAACAGTGTAATTGGCCCCACGCCCGAAACACCCTGAATAACATTTTGCCAGGTTTCCTGCACACCCAACCCAAGCGGGTTAACCGTGCCCATGCCGGTAATGACGATTTTTTCCATGATAAATTCTCCTGAAAAAACCTGACAGGTTTCCGAAGAAGTCTTACGGGCGATTATCACGCCATCGCAATCCTTTTCTTGGGGAAGGAGTCTGATAAAACCTGTCAGGTTTGGGTTTTGGATAAAAAAGACGCCTGCCAGGGCATCTTTGACTTTACTTTGGCTGGTATTTCAGCCCGGAGCCGGTCAGCAGGACGACGACCGGGTCGGGCAGGCTGGTGATTTTTTGTTCCAGCGCGTTCCAAACAGTTGCAGACGTTGGCTCTACATATAACCCCCGTCTTGCTAGTTGGTCGCGGCCCGGCAAAATATCCGCTTCGTCAACCGCAAAAAACTCCCCTTGTCCAGAATCCGCTATTTGAAGCAAGGCCGCCGCCCGTAGCGGAGAGCGGACGCGGATACCTTCGGCCAGGGTTTGACCTTCGGTGACAAATCCCAGCGCTGAGAATCCCGCCGTTGAGAGCACCCACATGGGAGCGCAGGCACGGGCCTGGACACCAATCATGCGCGGGATGGCGCGAATCAAACCAGCGCGTTGCAGCGCTTGAAACCCGCGATAAACTCCCAAAAACAGCCCGCCCTGGCCGACAGGGCAGAGTACCGCCCCCGGCGCGCCGCCAATTTGCTCGTAAATTTCGTAGGCAACCGTGGCGTAGCCGGGCAGGTTATGAGGCAGCCAGGCGTGGCTGGCATACGCTGGAGGCGTGGGATGAGGCAGGAGTTTTGCCAGGCCGGAGGGGGCGGTGACAGCTTTTTCAACGGCGCGGGAGACGTCGGAGCGCGAACCTTCAATAGGAAATAGCTGCGCGCCACAGGTTCGAATCTGCTCCAGTTTGGGGCCGGAGGCTGAGGCCGGAACGTAAACCGAGGCGGCAATTCCGGCGCGGGCGGCGTAGGCGGCGAAGGAGGCCCCGGCGTTACCGGACGAATCTTCAGCGGCGGCGGTTGCGCCCCGGCTTTGGAGAAAGCTGACCAAAACGGTCATGCCGCGATCTTTAAAAGAACCGCTGGGGTTGAGATGTTCACATTTGAAGGCCACCTGCCGCCCGAAGGACTCGGCCCAGACCAAAGGCGTTTGACCTTCGCCCAATGAAACGGGAGCCAGGCCGAGGGGAAGCGCGCCAAAAGCATGGCGGTAGCGCCAGAGTCCGGGCTGGGAGGGGTCAACCTGCGCGGGGTCAAATTGGGGCCAGGTTTTCCAATCAAAAATTCCGCCGCATTTGGGGCATTTGTAGGGTGTGCCCTCTTCAGGGTAAGGCCTGCCGCAGTTGGTGCAATTAATCATTTGGCTTCCAGTCGCGCCCCAGCATGGCGTAGTGATATTCACTGCCGTATGCGCCTTTGAAAAAGATGTTTTCATGCAGGTGGGCTTCGCGGCGGAAGCCAAGGCGCTCCAGCAAACGCCAGGAGGCCTCATTTTCAACATCGCACTCGGCGACGACCCGGTGCAGGTTCAGTTCAGCAAAGAGCAGATCGAGCACAGCGCGGATGGCTTCGCTGGCATAGCCCTGGCCCCAATAAGCGCGCGCCAGACTGTAACCAAGATAAGCCTGACGCGGGTCAGATTTCATCTGATGGATGGCTACATCGCCGATCGTTTCGCCGTTGGCTTGCAGTTCGAGGGCAAGTTGCAGCCAGTTCCCAGGCTGGATTTGGGCGGTCTTCATTTCGGCAATAAAATCCAGGGCGGCCTGGCGAGGATAAGGAACGCTCCAGCCCTGGTAACGGGCAACTTCGGGGTCGTTGCGATAAGCGAGAAAAAGCTCCAGGTCTGAATCCTGGAAGGGGCGGAGCAAAAGTCGTTTGGTCTGGAAACGCAGGTTCATGGCGCGGCTCTTTGGATAATCACCCGTTATCACGCGGCTTTCGGCAAACGCTTGCGCTGTTGCTCGATTCTTTTATAAATGATCTGCGGCTCTTTGAGCATTTCAAACGCGGGAGATGGGTTCTGACCCATACGCGGCCAACCGCCGCCGGTATACATCCAGCCTTTGGGGTCGAGCGGGCCAAAAATGATGTTGCCGCTGCCGTTTTTGAGCGAGTCGAGATGAATTTCTTTTTGATCGGCGAGCGGCAGGCTGATAAGGCTGGTTTTGAAGAGGCCAGTGTGAATGAGAATGCGCTGGTCGGTGAAGGCGTAGTAGCTGAAATAGCGATAGGCAGCATCAACAAGGAAGCGCAGGACGAGGATGTAGGCGGCGACGAAGACGGAGAAGATGCTCCAGAGTTTGTTTTCGAGCGGGAGCAGGCTGGCCAGGGTGCCGTATTCGAGCCAGACCGCAATCACGGCCCAGACGATGCTGAAAGGGATAAAGAAGACATCCGAGCGATGCAGCAGGAATCCCTGGCGCGGTTTGCCGCTCCAGAGCAGTTTTTCGCCGGGATTGAGGAATTGCTGGAAGATAGGGTGGGTTTCGGACATATTACTCCCCGGGCCTGGGATGATACTCACCCTCGACCCACTCTTCGCCATCGGGCTTGATTTCTTTCTTCCAAACCGGGACAATTTCCTTGAGGCGGTCAATCCCGTAGCGGGCGGCATCGAAAACGCCGGTATCGCGGTGGGCGGCGGTGCAGGCGATCAGGACCGTCGGGGTGCGCGGGTAGAGGCGCCCAATGCGCTGGACGATGGCAATACCTTCGACCACCGGCCAACGAGCGCGGATTTCCTCGGCAACCTGCTTCATCTTGGCTTCGGCCATCGGTTTATAGGCTTCGTATTCCAAATAGGTGGTTTCGTGCGGATCGTCACGGGTGGTAACTCCGCGCACCATGCCGGTAAAAATCGCCGCCGCGCCGGTGGAGGTCAGGGTAATGGCATCCAGCAGGGTATTCAGGTCGATTTCGTCTTCAGTGATGGAGGTGATGAGGGGGAAAGTCATATTCGATACTCGGTATTCGATACTCGCGGTTCGAGTACTCGAATATCGCTTTTATCCCCCCGAAACAGGAGGAAAGAAGGCGATTTCAGCGCCAGTGGGGATTTTATCTTCGTCAAAGCGGTATTCCTGGTTGACAGAGGCCAGGCAGTGATCCATGATTTGCGAATTGAGATTGGGGAATTGCTCGATCAGGATGCCCTTCAATCCTTGAACCGCTACCCCAGCCGGGATTTCCATCTCGGTCGAACGCACCCCGGCTTTATCACGCAAGGTGGCGAAGAAAAGGATTTTGATTTTATTCATTCACAATATCTCCGAATTTGCCGCCATGTTTCTCGACCAGGCGGATGTTCTGGATTTTCATGGTCTTTTCGGCGGCTTTTGCCATATCGTACACCGTCAGCGCAGCAATGGAGACAGCGGTCAGCGCCTCCATCTCGACCCCGGTCTTGCCGACCGTTTTGGCGGTGGCGCAAATGCTGACGCCCGGCAGCGCCTCGTCGAGGCTCAGTTCCACATCCACTCTGGTGAGAGCAATCGGGTGGCAGAGCGGGATCAGCTCGGAGGTGCGCTTGGCCGCTTGAATTCCGGCGATTTTAGCCACTGTCAGCACATCGCCCTTTTTCATCTGCCCGTCGCGGATGAGGGCAAGGGTTTCGGGCTTCATCACGATTTCACCGCGCGCAATCGCAATGCGCTGAGTATCATCTTTTTGGCCGACATCCACCATGCTGGCGCGGCCCTGATCATCGAGGTGGGTAAGTTGAGTCATTGGGTGATTATAGCCGGGGAGGCCTCTGGCGGGTAGGCGACAAAAAATGCCCATCACGGAGATTTCCAAGACCCCAAACCATTCCCTAAAAAACGGTGGTATAATAGCGCCCGCTGTCGTAAAAAAAACAGCCATTTTGGAGAGGTCGCGTAGTCTGGCTTAGCGCGCACGCTTGGAAAGCGTGTAACCTGCAAGGGTTCGCGGGTTCGAATCCCGCCCTCTCCGCCAAAAAAATCCCCGTCATCTGGCGGGGATTTTTTTATTGGAAAAAGCGCCAGAGAAGCCGTTACAGCTCAACCAGCTTGTTTTGAATGGCGTAGCGCACAAGATCGGCTGTTGTTTTTAGCCCCAGCTTTTTTCGTAACCGACTGCGGTAGGTGCTGACCGAACTCATACTCAAGGCCAGGTTGTGGGCAATATCTGTCATATTTTTACCAGCGGCTAACAGGCCCAAAACCTGATATTCGCGCTCGGATAGTAATTTTTTGTGCTGATCCAACGGTTTTGAGACTATTTCCAGCGCTAATTGGAGCGCAAGCGCCGGGCTAACATATTTTTCACCCTGAGCTATTTTATGGTAGTCACCCTGTTGGGT
>DYPU01000072.1 GCA_020719725.1 Anaerolinea sp.
ATAAGCCCTTGTTATATCACCTTCTCCAGCCTAATTTAGATGCGTTTGCCCTGCCCTGTCCTGAAACTGGGCTACTCACTTCGCTATCTTTACGGTATAATGTTGTGCCGTATGCGCCCTGGTGCGCATTTTTGTTCTTATCCTTTGATTGTGAGGAATTTGCATGGCGACAAAACGTACTTACCAACCCAAAATTCGACGCCGCGTGCGCGTCCACGGTTTCCGCTCACGTATGTCAACAGCAGATGGCCGCGATGTCTTGAAACGCCGCCGCCTGCGTGGCCGAGCCAAGTTGACGGTCACATCCAATAACCACGTTAAAAAGGTTCGTTGGTAGGCCGTAACGGCGCTCGCCGTTACAAAAAGTGAGGGATGGGTGCAGCATCGTTTTCGACTGACCCGATCCACCGATTTTAAGCGGGTGCGGAATTATGGCAAATCTTTCGCGCACCCGCTTCTTGTGTTGGTGTCTTTAATTACAACAGACGAAACATCACGGGTCGGTGTTACTGCCGGACGAACATTGGGCGGCGCAGTTCAACGGAACCGCGCCAAACGCCTATTGCGTGAGGTGATGCGTCCAGAACTACTTTCCATCAAACCTGGCCGTGACCTGATGCTAATTGCTCGTCAACCTTTGCTAAAAGCAGAGTTTGACGAACTAAAAAAAGCCGTTACTGGGCTTTTACGGCGCGCCGACTTGTACAAAGACTAAGACGGGTCTTTGATGAGTGATTTTTATTTACCCCACGAATATCCCAATGAGCCTCGCTTAAGCGATTTGCCACGAACGCCACTCAATTGGCCTCGACTGGCACTTTTGGGTTTAATCAGGCTATATCAGGCCACCCTATCCAAAGCAATGCCGCCCAATACCTGCCGATTTTATCCATCCTGTTCACACTATGGCTACCAGGCAATTTACAAATACGGAGCCTTCAAGGGCGGCTGGATGGCTTTTTGGCGAGTTCTGCGCTGTAACCCGTTCAACCCCGGTGGGATTGACCCCGTTCCTTAGGAGTTTCGATGAAGTTTAAGAGATTTGCTCTGCCTTTTTTGTTGATTTTGCTTACATTTCTGCTAAGTGCCTGCTCCGGCCAAGCCAACACTACAAATTTCCCCGGGCTGGCCTTGCACGGCGAAACCGTCTACCTTTCCGAAGGAGTCAGCATTTACGCCGTCAACGTTACAAGCGGACAGGAATCCCGGCTGGGCGAGGTTCCGTTGCGCTACCCCATCAAAGCGGAAGCAAATACCAGCTTGTTTGCCCCGACGGCCTTTCTCAGCGATGGTCAACTGATTATCCCCAACTCGCACCCGTCAGAACATAGCCTCTTCAGCCTCGACCCGCAGACCGGAAACGTACGTTGGGCCTTCCAAAAATCAAAAGGAACCTGGGTCGCGGGTGCGCTCACACTCGAAACAGACATTTACGCCCCTGGTGGAGATGGAATCCTGTATGCGCTCGACGCCAATGGCAACGAACGCTGGACGCAAAAACTTTCTGAGCACGGTCTTTGGGCACACCCCATCAGTGATGGAACGCTAATTTACCAATCCAGCATGGATGACACCCTGTTTGCGCTAGACCCAACCACCGGGACACAAATTTGGCAAGCCGCCCTGGGAAACCCCCTTTTGAGCGCCCCCGCGTTGGACGAAACCGGCACACTTTACGTCGGAACCCTGGCCGGAGACCTGTATGCCGTTAATTCCAGTGATGGCAGTATTCTTTGGCGCACAGATCTGGAAGGGAACATCTGGAGCACCCCCACAATTCAAGGTGACTCTCTTTATATCGGCACGCTCTTCAACCGCCAGGGCAAGTTCTACGCCATAGACAAAACCTCCGGCCAAATTATCTGGCAGCGTGACGAAGAAACCGCCATCATCGCCAGCCCGCTGGCCCTTGAAGGCCAGGTGATTTACGTCACCGAAGCCGGACGCGTTCAGGCCCTCACCAGCACCGGTAGCCCGCAATGGCAAGCAGACCTGAAAGGTAAACTGCTTGTCGCTCCGGTACTTGCCGGAGATGTATTTATCGTCGCTCCCTTGCAGGGCGATTACCTGCTCGTCGCTTTTGACCTGAACGGCGCTCAAAAGTGGACATTTAAGCCCGAAAACTAGGAGCCAGCTATGTGGGACGCTTTTATTGTTACCCCGATGACCAATATTTTGCTATTGATTTACGCTTTCATTGGCAATTTTGGCATCGCTATTATCCTGTTCACCATCTTGATCCGCGCTCTAACTCACCCGCTGATGGCCTCGCAAATCAAATCTGGCGCGCGAATGCAAGAATTGATGCAATCTGAAGAATGGCAAAAAATTCAGGCCAAACATAAAGACGACAAAGAAAAACTGGCTCAAGAACAAATGCGCATCTATCAGGAAAAGGGCATTAACCCACTCGGCTCCTGCCTGCCAACCTTCATCCAATTCCCCATCATCATTGGGCTGTACCAATCCATTAACCGGGTGATGGGCGCTTCTCCGTTACAAATGATGGACCTGGTACGTAGCATCACCGACCCGCTTTGGGCCTGGGTCGGAACCACCTTCCCATCTGCCAGCCTGGGCGCACTCTTACCCATCAACGCCCAATTTCTTTGGATGAACCTGGGCCAACCCGAACGGATTTTGGCCGATGTCCTGCCCTTTGGCGGCATCCCCACCCTGGCAATTATCGTTGGTCTGACCACCTTCGTCCAAACCAAGCTGACCGTCACCCCCTCCGCCAGCCCCAACGATCAAACCTCCCAGATGAACCAGATGATGGGAATTTACATGCCCCTGATGCTGTTCTGGTTCTCACTAAACTTTGCCTCGGGCCTGGCGGTCTACTTCATCGCTGGCAACATCGTCAGCATTTTGCAATACGCCGCGCTCGGCAAAGTCAACTGGAACAACCTGTTCTCCTTTGGCCCCAAACCCGCCAGCGCAGCCATTGCCAAACCAAAAAACAAAAAATAGGGAACCCTTATGGAACGAACAACCCTGGAAATAATTGCGCCCTCTGTGGATGAAGCAATTGCGCGTGGCCTCGAACAACTGACTGTTTCGCGCGATTTGGTCGAATTGGAAGTATTGGATGAAGGAACACGCGGATTTTTAGGACTCGGCGCGCGCGAGGCACGCATCCGACTGACACTGAAGGCCGTGGACGCGCCCGAACAAGCGCTTACCCCTCCGCAGACTGATCCTGCCAGCCAACCCGCCAACAGCAACGCGCTGCTCGAGTTTAGCGCCGAAACCACCCGCGAATTACTCGCAAAAATGAAACTGCCCGCCAAAGTCGTTGCAAAATACGGCGACGCTGACGAAAACGGCGAAACCCCCATTCTGGTCGATATTCGCGGCGATGAACTTTCTGTATTGATTGGACGCCGCGCGGAAACCTTAAACGCTCTACAATACATTTTAGGCCTGATTGTCAGTAAAGAATCGCAAAACTGGGTGCAAGTGGTGGTCGACGTGGAAGGCTATCGCGCCCGCCGCGAAAAACAACTGCGCCAATTGGCGCGCCGCATGGCCGAACAGTCTGTACGGAGTGGAAAACGCCAAATTCTCGAACCTATGTCTTCTGCCGAACGGCGAATTATTCATCTGGAACTGCGCTCACACCCAGATGTAACCAGTGAGAGCGTGGGCGAAGAACCCGCTCGCAAAGTCACTATTTTGCTTAAGAAAAAGTAATCCTTGCTCAAAAAGAATCAAAGAAAGCCAGCAATGGCTTTTTTTGATTCTCGCTTCAGGTTTCACGCAACGCTTATAACGTTTCACGGTTATAATTTAATCATGCTTGGCCTTGTTGCACTTGAACCTGTCGATTATTTGGTGATTGGACACCTTACCGTAGATCAAACTCCTACCGGATTGGCGCTGGGCGGTACGGCGGCCTACTCTGCGCTGACAGCGCGCGCGCTTGGACTGCGCGTGGGCATAGTCAGCGCTTGGGGTAACGAGATTCCGCTCGACGGGTTGGAGGGGATAACAGTCTTAACTCAACCAGCGGAACACGCCACCCGTTTTGAAAATATCTACTTAAACGGAACCCGATTCCAAATCATCCGCCAGGTTGCCCCAACCATAGACCTGGCTCTCATCCCCACGGCCTGGCAGAGCGCTAAAATTATCCACCTTGGCCCGGTGGCGCAAGAAGTTGCAGCAAGGCTGCCTGCAGCTTTTCAGCCAGCCTTGCTGGGGCTAACCCCTCAAGGTTGGATGCGCGCTTGGGACGCGCAAGGCCAGGTACGACCTTGTGCCTGGCAGGGAGCCGAAACTGCGCTGCAAAATGCTGGAGCGACGGTTTTGAGTGTGGACGATGTGGCTCAAGACGAGGAGCAGATTGAGTGGCTGGCACATCATAGCCGGTTACTGGTGGTGACAGATGGCGCAGCGGGTTGCCGTCTATTTTGGAATGGGGATAGTCGTCGCTTTCGCGCTCCAGCATTTATTGAAGTGGACGCCACGGGCGCGGGAGATATTTTTGCCACCGCTTTTTTTGTACGTTTGTTGAATACCCGTGACCCGTGGGAAGCGGCGCGGTTTGCAGTGAACCTGGCTGCGCATTCGGTAAACCGTTTTGGACTGGCAGGTGTGCCAACTGCCACCGAGATTGAAGCCTGTTTAATGGAGGTTTTGCACTAATGACAAAGATTTATACACTGGTGAATCAAAAGGGCGGAGTGGGGAAAACCACAACTGCCATTAACCTGGGCGCATACCTGGCAAACCTGGGACAAAAAGTGTTGATTGTGGATCTGGACGCGCAAGCCAATGCCACTTCTTGCCTGGGCGTAGATAAGCAGACGGTTCAGGGCGGAACCTATGAGGCCATGCTGGGCCTTTCTGCCGCTGCCGGGCATGTTTTGGTGAACCATGATTTGAAACTTTCGATTTTGCCTTCTTCGCCAGCTTTGGCAGGCGCTGAAGTGGAGTTGGTGGAACAACCACAACGTGAGTTTCGCTTACGCCTGGCTTTACAGCCTTTGGTGGGGCTGTATGATTATATTTTGATCGATTGTCCACCTTCTTTAAGTTTGTTAACCGTCAATGGCCTGATGGCGGCCAAAGACGGGGTGATTATTCCCGTACAGTGTGAATATCTGGCGCTGGAAGGGTTGGGGCAGTTGATGCAAACATTACAGCGAATTCGAGCCTCGCTTTACCCAGAGATGAAAATTCGGGGGTTGGTGATGACAATGTTTGAGGGCCGCACCCATCTCTCTAAAGATGTGGTGGATGAGGTCCGTAAACATTTTCCGGGGCAGGTTTTTAGCTCGATTGTGCCGCGTTCCATTCGTTTGGCTGAAGCGCCTTCTTATGGCGTACCAATTGCGGCTTATGCGCCCGCTTCTACAGGCGCACAGGCTTACCAGGCCCTTGCGCAAGAACTTTTGCAGGGCGATGGAATTGTGATTTCATAAAGGAGCGTCTGCTATGCCTGCAAAAACCGGTCTTGGTCGAGGCCTGGATGCGCTTATTCCGACAGGAAATTACCCCAAAGAAGCGCCGCCAGAAACAACAGCGGAGAGTGCCTTTAGTTCCGTTTTGCATGTTGCCATTGGGCAAATAAAACCCAATCCACGCCAGCCGCGCACTCATTTTGATCCTAATGCGCTGGCCGATTTATCAGCTTCGATTAAGGAGCATGGCGTTATTCAGCCGCTAATTGTCAGCCGAAACGAGGCTGGGACAGGCTATATTCTGATTGCCGGAGAGCGGCGCTGGCAGGCCTCGCGCCTGGCTGGGCTAACGGAAGTTCCCGTCATTGTGCGTCAGACCACCGACCAACAAAAACTGGAAATTGCTCTGATCGAAAATGTACAACGCGCCGACCTGAATCCATTGGAAGAGGCGCACGCTTACCAGCAACTTTCAGATGAATTTCATCTTTCACACGAAGAAATTGCAACCAGGGTCGGTAAAAGCCGGGTTGCTGTCACCAACACCTTACGCCTGCTCAAGTTAAATGCTTCCATTCAGCAAGCGCTGGTAGATGGACGGATTACCGAAGGTCACGCCCGCGCCCTTTTGGCACTGGCAAGTTCACAGGCCCAAAATGCAGCCTTGCAAACCGTCGTCAACCAAAGCCTGACGGTGCGCCAGACCGAAGAACTGGTGCGCAAAATGAGCGGGGAAAAACCCGCCAGCCTGCCCAAGCCAGGGCCATCGGCCAATGTGCTCGCAATCGAAGAACGGTTACGCGGCTCACTGGGCACAAAAGTGAGTCTTAAATCGGGCAAACAGGGCAATGGCTCTTTAACTCTGTTCTTTTATTCGGAAGAAGAACTTAACTCGCTTTTAGAACGATTACTAACCGAAATGTAATGTAAAACGAAATAATGAAAATTTTATATAACGCCAAAATTCACACGCTCAACTCTCTACAGCCCCACGCCTCGGCGCTGGTGATTGACCACGAACGCATCGCAGCCATAGGCGGGGAAGAACTGCTGGAGACGGTGAACGCTGACACCCTCCGCGAAGACCTGGGCGGACGGGTTGTTTTGCCCGGCCTAACCGACGCTCACATTCACCTGATGAATTATGCCCTCGGTCTGGAAAAAGTGGACGTGGAAACAGCCACCAAAGCCGAATGTCTGCGGCGGGTGGCCGAAAGAGCCAAGACTACCCCGCCAGGGAAATGGATTTTGGGGCACGGCTGGCAACAAAACGATTGGGGCGGCGAATTTGGCAGCGCCAAAGAATTGGACGAAGCCGCGCCGAACAACCCGGTCTATCTCACAGCCAAATCACTCCACGCCGGATGGGCCAACCAGGCTGCTCTCAAGCTGACAAATATCCACGCAGGCAGCCCCAACCCAGAAAACGGCAAAATTCTGCGCAATGAACACGGCCACCCCACCGGCATCCTGCTCGAATCGGCCATGCACCTGCTAGAATACGCTTTACCAGAGACGAGCACTGCCGAAATTGCAAAAGCCATTCAAAATTCATTGCCACTATTGCACCGCATGGGGCTAACCGGCGCTCACGATTTTGACTATCGCCCAGCTTTTATGGCTCTGCAACTGCTCAACATCGAAAATGCGCTGACTCTGCGCGTCACCAAATCAGTTCCACCCGATTTACTGGAAAATGCTCGGGCGCTGGGGCTGCGCACCGGTTTTGGTGATGATCACCTGCGCATTGGCGCTTATAAAACCTTTATGGATGGTGCCCTCGGCCCGCGGACCGCCGCCATGTTTCAGCCCTATTTGAATGAGCCTGAAAACCGTGGTATTCTAAATTTAGATGGCGAACAATTGTTTGAACTTGGACGCACAGCCGCCCAGGTGGGCTTGAGTCTGGCCGTCCACGCCATCGGAGATCGGGCCGTTCACGAGGCGCTCAATGCGTACGAACAATTACGCGCGTACGAAACCAAAAACAACCTGCCCCACTTACGGCATCGTATCGAACACGTTCAAGTCATCCATCCAAATGACGCCGGGCGACTGGCAAAGTTGGAAGTGATCGCATCAATGCAACCAATTCATGCCGTTTCGGATATGCAGGCCGCCGACCGTTTTTGGGGCGAAAGATCAGCGCTGGCTTATGCGCCGCGCACCCAGCTTCAGGCAGGAGCTACCCTGGCCTTCGGGTCAGATGCGCCAGTAGAATCGCCGAATCCATTTTTCGGATTGCACGCCGCTGTCACCCGTCGCCGCCCAAATGGCTGGCCAGGCCCACAGGGTTGGTATCCAGAACAACGCCTCAGCATCTCAGAAGCCCTGGCCGGGTTCACCAGCGGGGCCGCTTACGCTGCCGGAATGGAAAATCGCCTGGGACGACTTGCCCCTGGCTACTACGCCGATCTGATTGTGTTGGAACAAGACCCTTTGACCTGCCAACCAGATGAGTTATTGACCATATACTCAACCGCCACGATGGTTGGCGGAGAATGGGTCTGGCAATCATAGAGAAATCACATGGATGAGCAAACTCCGCTAACCCCTGAAGTGCTTGTGCCACGTCTTGGCAACCAACTGGTTGCGATGGGGCTTTTGAATTCGGAACAACTGACACAGGCCTTGCGCTATCAGCGTGAACAAACCGCGCAAGGAAAACCCCGCTTGCTAGGGGAAACCCTGGTGGAATTGGGCTTTATTGAGCGACGTGTGCTGGATCGCGCCGTTACCGAACAAATTTTGCTGCTGCGCTCGGCCCTTGAAAACGCCAACCGCACACTTGAATTGCGCGTGCAGCAACGCACCTCTGAACTGGAAGAAGCTCTACGAAAACTATCGGAGCTTAACCAGCTAAAAGCGAATTTTATTGCCAATATTTCACACGAATTACGCACTCCGCTAACGCATGTGCGCGGCTATCTTGAGTTGCTTTTTACCGAGGCGCTGGGGGCTTTGAATGAAGACCAAAAAAAATCCATCGAGGTTTCTTTGCGCTCGGCTGGGCGCTTGCAAAACCTGATAGATGACTTAATTCTTTTCTCTTTGGCTTCCAAAGATGAGCTTACCCTGCAACTCAAATCAGTAGATTTAAACCTGCTGATAGCGCCCGTTCTGACGCGCGCCAACCCCAAAGCTGTTGAACGCGGCGTTAAGCTATTTGTAGAGTTGGATGTTTCCCTGCCACCAGTAATGGCCGATGCTGAAAAACTGAGTTGGGTATTGGCCCAATTATTAGACAATGCCATCAAATTCACACCGCGCGGCGGAAAGGTAACATTAATCGTAACGCAGTCTGAAAGCATGGTTACAATTAATGTTAGCGATACCGGAATTGGAATTGCGCCAGAAAAGATTAGAGAGATATTTGAGCCTTTCCACCAACTCGATAGTTCTGCCACCCGGCGTTATGGCGGAACCGGGCTGGGGCTTTCCCTGGTTCGACAAATTATCGAAACCCACGGCTCGCTCATTAGTGTCGTTTCTCAGCTAGAACAAGGCTCCACCTTCTCATTTCCTTTGCTTTTCTCACGCCCCAATCAGATTGGAAATCAATAATCACGATCATGGAAGAGCAAAAACCAGCCTATCTCGTTATCTCAGAAGCTCTGGCAAACCACGCAGAATGGAAGCAAGCGCTGGATTCTGTCACGGTTGCGCTGCGCTCGTTTTTGTTGTTCGATAACATGGCCTTATACTTAGGGCAAGATGGGCAAATCAACCGGACAGATGTTGTCTATGCCCGCGCCACCGGGCGGGGTAAATCTGCTGAAGCAGATATAGATTGGGGACAGGAAATCGCCCAGGCTGTTTTTCATAAAGACGAGCTAATTATAAAAACGCCAGACGCTACCACTCCGCGCGACCAGCGCATCTCCTTCCCTTATTTTTTAGGTCTGCCACTAAAATCTTCGCAAGGCATCATCGGAGCGCTGGTTTTTGTGCGCTTTGGCGGCCCAACCTACACATCCCGCCATATCAATGATGCCCGTTACCTGGCGACTCTCTTTGGCTGCATGTTTGAACGCCGAATGCTTGAACAACAAATTGTAACTCTCGAAGAATCACGCCGCCAGGCCGATTTACAAGAAGATTTTATAGCCACCATCTCCCATGAGTTACGCACCCCACTTGGATTTATCAAAGGTTACTCGACAACCTTACTAAGACCGGATGCCGAATGGGACGCGGAGACGCGTAAAGAATTTTTAACCATCATAGACGAAGAAGCCGATCATCTGGCCGGGCTAATTGACCACATGCTCGAATCGGCCCGGCTGCAAAGCAAAACCCTGCTGATGAATTTTCAACCAGTCCGAATCGATGCGCTCTTACGCGATGCCACCATGCGCAGCCAAACACGCTACAAAGACTTGACTGTTATTCTAGAAAATGAAACCCAGGTTATCCCGCTAGTTATGGCCGACAGTGTGCGGTTAACCCAGGTTTTACTAAACTTTTTTAGCAATGCCGTCAAATATGCGCCCGGCTCACCCATTTACCTTAGGGTACGCTTGTTTGAAAACTTTTTACGGATTGAATTTAGAGATGAAGGCCCAGGTATTGCGGCCCAACATTTACCACACATCTTTAATAAGTTTTACCGCGTACCTGGTTACGGCGCTTCCGGCTCTGGCTTAGGGCTTTTTATCTGCCGTCTAATTATTTTGGCGCATCGCGGCCAATTAGCCGTCCAATCTATGCTTGGACAGGGAACAACTTTTTTGATCGATTTGCCACTCAGCCAATCATCATAATTATGTGGAGCCCGCAATGACTACAAAAATATTGATTGTGGATGACGAACCTCGCTATCTGCGTTTACTGGAAGCCAATCTACGCACCGAAGGCTACGAAGTTATCGCTGCCCAAGATGGCATCCAGGCACTGGAAGTCTTTTCAGCCAACCCTGTAGATATGGTTTTGCTCGATATTATGCTGCCCAAGCTGGATGGTTTTGCAACCTGCCAGCGTATCCGGCAATTTTCCAATGTTCCCATCATCATGCTCACCGCCAAAGGCGAAGAACTCGACCGGGTTCGCGGGCTAGATATGGGCGCAGATGACTACCTCACCAAACCATTTTCCGCCACCGAACTGCTAGCAAGAGTGCGCGCGGTTTTACGCCGCTCACAGGTATCCAAAGAGATTAGCCAAAGCCGCATCTTCGAACATGACAACCTGCGCATCGACTTCGCCCGCGCCGAAGTTTGGCGAGGAACTCAGCCTATATTTTTATCCGCAACCGAGTATCGGCTTTTACTACAATTTGCCCACAACGTCGGCAAAATTATGAGCGCCGAAGAGCTACTTTCCAGCGTTTGGGGAGCCGAATACCGCGAAGACAAAGAAATTCTCTGGGTCAGCATTGCCCGCCTGCGCCAAAAGCTCGAAGAAGATGCTCATGCCCCGCGTCACATTGTCACCCGCTCTGGGCTGGGATACCTGATGCCCCCCGCCGAATTGGCTTAATGGAGTAAAAAAAATGGAGACAGCCCCACTTTCAATCCTGGTATTGGACAGCGATCCACGCAGCCTGAACTTCTTTGCGACCTACCTCAGCAAACGAGGCTTTGCCGTCACACTCTCAACCTCCATCAAAGAAGGCTATATCACCGCCCTGCGCGACCACCCCGATGTGGTCATCTTTGATGCTAACAACGGCGATATGCCCGCCCTCGAATTCATCAAACGCTTACGCAATGACCGGCGCACCGCCTCCACCATACAAATCGCGCTTTCTTCAAAAGTTAATGATACCGAATTGGGCAGTTTTTTAGCCGCAGGTTGCAATGAATACCTGGCAAAAGCCCCGGAAACTATCGCAAAATTGATGGAAATTTTCGCCGCACATCAGGGAATCCCCACACAAAACACATCGCCCCGCCAGGGCGGGCTGCTCATCGTTTTTCTAAGCGCCAAAGGCGGAACCGGAACCTCGTCCTTGTGCGCCAACTTGGCGCATGTGGCCGCCCGCACCCACCCCAACCTGGATGTCTGCGTAATGGATATGGTACTCCCCCTGGGTTCCATCGCGTCCACCGTCGGTTACGACGGTGAATTTGGGCTAGTACAAGCCTCCGCCGAAGCACCTGAGGCAGTAGATGGCGACTATCTACGCCGCCACATTTCCCCGTTGGAGAACTGGGGCTTCCGACTTGTGGCCGGCGCCTCGAACCCAGAGACAGCCAACAGCGTCGATGCCACCCGCATCCCAACCTTGATCCGCGCCGCCCGCCAGGCATTCGATGTGACCTTTGTCGATTTGGGACGCTCCCTATCACGCATCAGCCTGCCCATCATTCTGGAAGCTGATGTGGTGGCAATCATCATCGCCACAGACCTGGCAACCGTCAGCCTTAGCAAAACCGTTTGGGACTATCTGCAAGCCAAAGAACTGGATACTCAACGGGCTTACCCAATCCTAAATCGGGCAGTTGGGCTGGAGGGCTTAAGCAAAAGTGACGCAGAACGCATCCTTGGTCTGCAAATTCAATCCACTATTCCCTATATGATGGGCAATTTTACCCTGGCAAACAATCAACACTTGCCAGTTACCCAGCGGTTTCCAAACGATACCGCCGCAATGATGCTGGAACAAATATCCAATCAATTGTTAGAAATTGCCCACCAGGGGCGCAAATAAGGAGGTAATCATGACGGTTGAATTTAATGAACGTGGCAAATACTTTACCGATATTATTTCCAAAGTGGCAGTTACCGCGGTCATTCAGACCACCACCCACCGTATCGAAGGCGCAATTCATGTCCGATTAGATGGCAGAGTAAAAGATGAACTCGACCGTACCAACCTTTTCATTGCGGTAACTGGCGCAAAAATTTTTGCGCCCGATGGCGCGTTAGTGTATGAAGCTGAATTTATGACCATTGCCCGCGCTCAGATTGTTTGGGTCATTCCAAGCGACGACACAGCTTATGCGGGAGATCAATAGCCATGGTTCAATCCATTCTTTCTTCAGCTTCTTCCGGGCTATCCAGTGCCGATTTGCAAAAACTCAGGCATTTTGTTGTCGATTCGCTGACGCGCGAATTGGAAATAGGCAATCCGCCCTACGACCAACGCCAAAATTTTGTCAAACAAAAACTGGATGATATTTTTAACCGACTTGGAGCAAAAGTTCCTGCCTCCATTCGCCAGCAAATAACTCAAGAAACCATGGACGAAGTGCTGGGGTACGGACCAATCCAGGTTCTGCTCGACGACCCGGAAGTCAGCGAAGTCATGGTCAATGGCCCAAGGCGGGTTTACATCGAGAAAAAAGGCCATCTCACCAAAACCGGCGTGACCTTTGAAAACAATGAGCACGTTCAGCGCATCATAGACCGCATCATTCTGCCACTTGGCCGCCGGGTCGATGCCGACAGCCCCACCGTAGACGCACGTCTGCCAGATGGATCGCGCGTCAATGCCGTGATTCCCCCGGTTGCACTCGACGGCCCCACCATCACCATTCGCAAATTTCGCAAAGATAAGCTAACCGTTCAGCAACTCATCGACTACGGGTCACTCACCCCGCAAATGGCCGAGTTTTTGCGGGCCTGCGTGGTAAGCCGGTTAAACGCTGTGATCTCTGGCGGAACAGGGTCTGGAAAAACGACCCTGCTCAATGTACTTTCGACCATGATCCCAGACGATGAGCGCATCGTAACCATTGAAGATGCTGCCGAACTACAGCTTCAGCAAGAACATGTTGTACGCCTGGAAACTAAAGTTGCCAATATCGATGGCAAAGGCCAGGTCAGCATCCGAGATCTGGTGCGAAATTCCTTGCGTATGCGCCCCGACCGGATTGTGGTGGGCGAATGCCGCGGCGGTGAAACCCTGGATATGCTCCAGGCCATGAATACCGGCCACGATGGCTCACTAACCACCCTACATGCCAACACGCCGCGCGATGCGCTGGCCCGCCTGGAGACAATGGTATTAATGGCAGGCATGGATTTACCCATCAAAGTCATTCGACAACAGGTTTCTGCAGCAATCGATTTAATCATTCAACAAACCCGCCTGAAAGATGGAACCCGCAAAGTAACCGCCATTACCGAAGTGGCCGGAATGGAGGGGGATACCATTGTACTCACCGACATCTTCCGTTTTGAACAAACCGGCATGACCACCGACGGAAAGATCATCGGTCAACTCAAGCCAACCGGCATTCGGCCACTCTTTACACCCCGACTCGAAAATGCCGGGTTTAAGCTTCCTCCCGAAATCTTTGGCGCCAACCTGGGCGATATGTTACGCCGACGCTAAAGCCCCGCCCAACGGGTATAATTAAAATAACTTTTGTAGCACTGATAGGAAAATCCATGAGCCATCAAGCCCAGATAGCCCTACGCACCCGAAAATTGGGAGTGCTCATTCGGGATGCGCGTATTGCGGCGCGCAAAAACCTGACCGAATGCGCAACCGCCATTGGCGTCACTGCCCCCACCTTGCGCGCCTACGAAGAAGGCCACAAATCCCCGTCCCTGCCAGAGCTGGAAGTATTGGCCTATTATCTTGACTTGCCCATTCAACATTTTTGGAGCAGCCAGGCGCTTTCAGATGACGTTCCCCGCACCGAACCCATTAACCTAAAAATGTTGACAGCGCTGCGTCAGCGCATCATTGGCGTATTGCTCACCCAAAAACGCCAACAGTTCAGCATCTCGCTCAAGGCGATGTCACTCGAAACCGGCATCCCGCAAGGACGGCTAAATTTATACGAAGATGGCGAAAAGCCCATTCCATTGGCCGAATTAGAAGCCATCCTTTCAGTTTTAGGCGCGCGCATCGAGACCTTCTTCGATCAAAATGGCCCAGTTGGACAGTGGATGAACGAACAACAAGCCATTCAAGAATTTTTAGAGCTGCCCCCCGAACTAAGAACCTTTGTATGTATGCCCATCAACCGCCCCTACCTGGAGTTGGCTCGCAACCTGAGCACGCTCCCCACCAACAAATTACGCGCCGTAGCCGAAGGCCTGCTCGACATCACGTTATAACCAGCAAGAAACATCCCAAAGGTTTGAAAAGCTAGCCACCTGCGAAATAGCGCATGAGCAGCTCCATTTTATAGAAATATTCCTGAATAGCTCTATTTTTAGACCCACTTCGAGGCTCTTATGAACGAAACCGACCCCAAAATCATTGCCAACCAGGCCAGCCAGGCCTATCAGGAAGGCGATTTTGAGCAAGCCGCCCGCCTGTTTGCCCAAGCCGCCTCAGCCTATCAAACCGCAGAACAACCACTGGATGCCGCTGAAATGCGCAACAACCAGAGTGTAGCCCACCTGCAAAACGATGACGCTCAGGCCGCCCTGACCGCCGTGCTAGGGACTGCCGCCATCTTCGCCGCCGCAGGCGATACCCGCCGTCAGGGATTGGCCGCCGGGAATGAAGCCTCTGCCCTCGAAGCCCTCAATCGCCTCGAAGAAGCGGCTGCCTGCTACCAGACTTCGGGTGATCTGCTCGAAACCGTCGAAGAAGATCAAATGCGCGCCAGCGTCATGCAATCCCTGGCCTGGATTTTGGTGCGACGCGGAAAATTACTGGAAGGCTTATACGCCATGAACTCTGGCTTACGCGGCCTCAAAAAACCTACACTCAAACAAAAAATTTTGCGCACCCTACTCAAATTGCGGACATGGTAAATTTAAATGTCATTGCGCGCCCTGCCATACTGAGCGACCAGGGTCGCATCGCTAACCTGCTATACTTTGAATCGCACGTTCATCGTCACCTCGATTGGCGCTCCCCGCTCGATTGGCTGGGCGCACCAGAATATTGGGTTGCAGAACAAAAAGGCAATCTGACCGCCGTCCTGGCCTGCCCGCCAGACCCACCTGGCATCGCCTGGATCAGGCTCTTTGCCCATGCCGGGACAATCGCCCCCCAGGAAGCCTGGCATGCCCTGTGGCAAGCCGCCTGTCAACACTCCACCCGCCATCTCACAATAGCCGCCATCACCCTGCAACC
>DYPU01000073.1 GCA_020719725.1 Anaerolinea sp.
CTCTCCACTCTCCACTCTCCACTCTCCACTCTCCACTCTCCACTCTCCACTCTCATGTCCCTGCCTGCCGACCTGCTTTCCGAACTTAATCGTCATTTTCGTGGCGAAATTTTGACTGACACTGCTTCGCGGATTCTCTATAGTACCGATGCCAGTATTTATCAGATGATGCCGCTTGGTGTGGCTGTACCAAAATCGCAGGAAGATCTGATTTGCGCCATCGAGCTGGCCGCCAAATATCACATTCCGGTTTTGGCGCGCGGAGCTGGCTCATCGTTGGCCGGGCAAGCTATTGGCCCGGCGCTCATTTTGGACACATCCCGCCACCTTAATCGCATCCTAGATATTAACCCGGAAAGCGCCAGCGCTCAGGTTGAACCGGGTGTCATTCTTGCCAGTCTTAACCGCGCCGCGGCTCAATATGGCTTGCAATATGGCCCCGATCCAGCCTCCGCCGAACGCGCCACGCTGGGCGGTGTGATTGCCAATAACGCCACCGGCGCGCACTCCATTCTTTATGGTATGAGCGCCGACCATATTCTTGCTGCCGAAGTCATTCTTTCGGATGGCAGTTTGACAACTTTTGCTGAAACAAGTTCCAGCGTTGGGCCTCGCCCTAAGTCCGAAGTTGAAGCCCGGTTGCTTGAAGCCGTTTCCAACATCCGCAATCATCATCAAGACGAAATTCGCGCCCGCTGGCCGCAAAGCTGGCGCAATTCGGCGGGCTATCGTCTGAATTACCTCCTGCCCTGGTCGCCTTCCCAGCCGCCGCAATGGAACTCCCCGCCTTATCCGGCCGCCCAACCTGCAACGTTTAATCTCGCCACTTTGTTGGCCGGTTCCGAAGGCACGCTGGCCGTCATCCGCGCGGCCACTGTGCGCCTGGTGCGTAAGCCCTCTCACACCATTTTGGGCGTTCTCAGCTACGCCAGCATTGCCGCCGCCTGTGACGATGTGCCGCGCCTGCTCAGTTTTCAGCCGTCTGCCGTCGAATTGGTTCCACAGATGCTCATTAACCTGGCCCGCGCAGTCCCGGCCTACGCCAGCCAATTGGACTGGGTACAAGGCAACCCCGCCGCGCTGCTCGTCGTCGAATTTAGCGGCGAATCGCCCGAAGGATTGCTCAAAAGCGTCGAACGGCTTGGCCCACAAGCCCATATCGCCCAATCGCGCACCGATCAGGCCAAAGTCTGGAATGTCCGCAAGGTTGGCCTGGGTTTGTTCGATTCTGGCCCCGGCCCCAATCGCCCGGTGGCCTTTATCGAAGATTGCGCCATCCCGGTCGAAAATCTCGGCCATTTCGTCCGCGAACTCGATAAAATCCTGGTAGCCCATCATACAACTGCCGCCTATTACGCCCACGCTTCTGCTGGAACCTTACATATTCGGCCCCTGCTCGATCTGCGTACTGGCGCAGGCGTCCGCGCTTTGCGCACCATTTCTGAAGCTACCCTGGCCCTGACTTTGCGGCTGGGCGGAGCCATGTCTAGCGAACATGGCGATGGGGTTTTACGAGCGGAATTTCTCGAAGCCACTTATGGCGCAAGCCTGGTCGAAGCCATGCGCAGCTTAAAACGCGCCGCAGACCCGCATAACCTGCTTAACCCCGGCAAAATCCTGGATGCTCCGCCCATGGATACCCAATTGCGCTATGGTTCAGAGTACCGTTCTCAGGCCTGGCCCACCAGCCTGAATTTTGCTACTCAGGGCGGTTTAACCGGCGCCATCGAACAATGTAACGGCGCAGGAGTTTGCAGAAAACAAGACGGAGTCATGTGTCCCTCCTTTCAGGCCACCGGCCTGGAAATGTTCAGCACCCGTGGCCGCGCCAATTTAATGCGCGCGCTCATCAGCGGCCAACCTGAAACACCTCCCGCAGCCGATCTCAAACTGGCCCTCGACCTGTGCCTGGCTTGCAAAGGCTGTAAATCCGAATGTCCCAGCGGAGTGGATGTTGCCAAACTCAAATACGCCTATCTTGAACACTACTATCGCCGTCACCCTCGCCCGCTGCGCGACTATTTATTTGGTCACATCGGCGCAGTTGGCGCGATAGTTGCCAAATTACACCTGGGCAAGCTCGCAAACGTCCTCGCCGCCGCGCCATTGCTGAGAAAAATCATCGACCCTCTTTTGCAAATCGACGAGAAACGTCCCTTACCCCGATTTGGCACTTCTCGCCCTCGGTCATTGCAGCTCTTAGCCGCCTCCGGGGCCGACTCACCTGAGCCTGTTCCGCATGAAACAGTCCTTTTTCTACCCGATGCCTTCACCCGCCACTTTGAGCCGGAAATTGAATCTGCCGCGCTGTCACTTTTGCAAGCCGCCGGTATCCGCCTCATCGAAATCCCAGTTCTTGGGGCCGCCCGCCCGCTAATATCAAAAGGCTTCCTGCCTGCCGCCCAGCGTCACCTTTTGGCCCTGCTCAATGCTATTCAGCGCCTCGACCCAACCGGCGTATTGCCAATCCTTGGGCTGGAACCCTCCGAACTCTACACCCTCAAAGATGAACTGCGCGATCTTGTCCCTGCAGAACGTCGCCCCGAGGCCATCGCCGTTGCCCGCCGGGCCTTTCTGGTAGACGAATTCTTTATCCGAAACGCGCCTGACGCTCACGATAAGCGTGTAGCCAATATGTTGACATCGTTAATCTCAAGTTCCGCACCTGCGGACGGGGCAGAGCTGGCTGGCTCGCCGGTTCTTCTCCACGGCCATTGCTATCAAAAAGCCCAACCGCCCGCGCCAGATGGTTTTCCGGTGGGGCAGGCGGCCACTGCCGAATTTTTACGCGCTTTTGGTTACGAGGTTCAAATCATTGCTTCGGGCTGCTGCGGCATGGCGGGCGCTTTCGGCTACGAAAAAGAGCATTACCCGGTTTCTCTGGCGGTTGGAGAGTTGGCGCTTTTCCCCGCCGTGCGTAAAGCCTGTCTCGAAAGCCCCTTTGTCACCATTTCGGCTGCTGGCGCATCCTGTCGCGCTCAAATTGCGGATGGCGCTGAAGCTGTAGCCCAGCATCCGCTCGTATTGGCCGTTGCCGCGCTGAGAAAAATGGGTTAAGCGTAGCCTGTCTAATTGCTGAAGTTTTGTCTAAAAACACCCAGAATGAGTGGAAAAAGAATTTTGGGTGTTAAAAATTTTTAAGCGAACCGTGACGGTTAAGCTGGGGAATTGCGTTCTATAAATTCATTTAACGCATAAGCGCTGATAGCAAATGCCACTGCCACATTAAACGAGCGTTTTTGGCCGCGCATGGGGATGTAGAGTTTTTTAGCGCAAAGTTCCAAAAGCTGTGGGTCTACCCCGCAGACCTCGCTGCCCAAAACGAGTGCAATTTTTTCGGGTCGAGGCAGGGTTTGTAGTTGATTTAAGGCCAGGGCATCTTTGGTTAGCTCTAACGCAAACAGCGTGTAGCCAATACCTTGCAAGGCTAGCGCAGCCAAAAGGGCATTGGGATGATAATACCAGGCCAGATTGTTTTCAGCGCCGAGTGATGTCTTTTTGACAGCCTCGTTTTCGGGCGTAGGGGTGATGCCGCACAGGTGCAGGCCGCTGAAACCGAATCCGTCCGCAGAGCGGAAGATGGCTCCCACATTCCAGGCTGAGCGAATGTTGTCGAGCAGCACTACCGGCCCCGGTTGCGAAGCAGGTTCGGCTGGTTTGACGGGTTCATGCTCCAGTGGGTATTCGGCGATATTGACGGTGCTGCCTAAACAGCGTGGACATCTCCCGCTTGAACTTTGGCCCTCAACCAGCGGGAATCTTAGGCCGCACGAGGCGGTTTGACATTGTCTTATCTGGTAGAATGAAGCGCTCATGCTTGAATTAAATCATAGTTTTGGAGAATAACCTTGTTTTTGTTACCCCCCGAAGAGATTGGGCGTGCTCGCGCGCTGTTTCGTACGATGGAGATGCACCTGGCTTTGCAGGCGGTTTTGGCAGGCCAGGTGGATGCGCCGGTTTATGTGGACGATTTGGATCATCCACATTGTGCATTGACCTGGGTTGAGGCGCGCGTTTATTTGGCGGGTAAGCCGGGTAGCCAGGCGGTGGCTGAGGCGGCCAGTAATATTTTTGTGGGGGCCATGATGCGGGAGGCTTTGCGGGCCGAACGGGATGCGTATTTGCTCTTTTATCCCGACCCGTCTTGGGAGCCGTTTATTCGTCTTATGTTTTCAGAACGAATGCCAATTCAGGTTGATCGTCAGTATTATAGTTTTAGTAAATCAAAACTTGCCTGGCAGACTTTGTTGCCTGCCGGGATGCTGGTTCGACAGGTGGATGCGGCTTTTTTGGTCGAAAAGTGGCAAAATTTATCGTTTTTAACAGATGAGATGGTTTCCGAGCGTCCTTCGGTGGCCGATTTTTTGGCGAAGAGCTTTGGTATTTGTCTGACGCGCAACGATGAAATTTTGGGTTGGTGTCTTTCCGAGTACAACACTCATCATCGCTGTGAAGTGGGGATTGCCACTCGCGCGGATGTGCGTAAGCGCGGCCTGGGAACGCTGTTGGCGCTGGCGTTTGTGGAGATGGCTGAAGAGAAGGGTGTGGCGCGTGTGGGTTGGCACTGCAGCGCCAATAATCGGGCTTCGGGCGCGACGGCTCTCAAAGCTGGTTTTGAGATGATGGCCGAGTTTCCGGCCTTTTTGGGTTGGTTTGATCCGGCGCTGAATACGGCCCAGCATGGTTATTTTGCGCTGACGCAGGATCGCTTTGCCGATGCTTTGGCCGCTTATGAAAAGGCCCTACTTTTACCTGAAGCGCCCGAGTGGGCCTATTTTGGCGCAGCTTGCGCGGCGGCGATGCTTGGTAAAAAAGAGCGAGCTTTGACGCATTTGGCTGGGGCGGTGGAGCATGGCGCAGAAGATGGCGACGATTTCCGCCAATCTAAATTTTTGACGAGTTTGCGTGAAGATTTGACTTTCAATCTTTTGCTTGAAAAGCTGGATAAACGCGCCAGGGAGTAATCATTCGTATGATTCGACTACTTGCCATTGATTTGGATGGCACTCTTTTTAATTCACAACAGCAGGTTAGCCCGGCAGATCGCCGGGCTTTGGATTCGGCCCAGCAGGCCGGAATTACTCTTTTGCTGGTGACAGGACGCGGGCGGCCAGGCTTGGAAATTGGCCTGAACAAGCTCGGTATGGATTTGCCGCATATCTGCTCGGCGGGAGCTTTTATTCGCCAGGGGCGGCAGGGTCAAGTTCTTTCGGCGCGCACGTTTCAGCATAAAGAAGAGTTTCAGTATGTACTGGAGTTTGTTCATACTTATGAACTGGGGTTGGTGGCCGATGGCCTGAATGCTTACCATTGGTTTGGCCCAGATGCGCTTTTTCAGACTCTTGATTCTCCGGTGGCGGATGCGGCATTACAGGCGCGCACCTTTCAGCCAGAGCGTGATTTTGACCAGCCGCTGCTTAAGGCCACTCTGGTAGCGCCACCGGCGCTATTGGCGCAGGCTGCGCCGATTTTAACGCGCCACTGCCCATCTTTGCACTACACCCTGGCCGGGCAGCGTTATATGGATATGACCGCCCTGGGAGTGGATAAAGGCTCGGCCCTGGCTCTTTATGCCGAAAAAATGGGCTTTAGTGCGGCTGAAATTGCCGCCATTGGCGATGAGATGATTGATATTCCGATGTTGCAATTGGCGGGAATTTCAGCCGCCATGAGCAATGCCCGCCCCGAAGTAAAAGCGGCAGCGGGCATGATTGCGCCATCTCACGATGAAGATGGCGTGGCCTGGTTTATAGACCAAATTTTAAACCGTTAATAGATTGGCTGGCTGGGGTCAACCTGGCGCGCCCAGGCGTTGAGGCCGCCTTGCAGGTTTTGAATCCGTTTAAATCCGGCACTCGCCAGCAGTTCCAGGGCGCGCGTGGAGCGCGTGCCCGCTTTGCAGAGTACCACGATCTCGCGGCTTGAGTCCAGTTCGGAAAGGCGTGCAGCGAGATCGCCCAGAGGGATGTTGATGGCTCCGCTCAACGCAGAAATTAATAGTTCGTGCGGTTCGCGCACATCCAATAATACAGGTGGGTTGGGGTTGGTTAAACGGTGAGCCAGTTGGGGGGCGGTTATATCCCGATTGGTTTCGCTTAAGCTAGATGGGTTGTCGTATCCGGGTGCGCCGCAAAATTCATCGTAGTTGATTAAGGTTTTAATATCCGCATTTGGCCCGCAGACCCGGCATTTAGGATTTTTGCGCAGGTTGACAAAGTCGAATGACATATCGAGGGCGTTATAGAGTAAGAGCCGCCCAATCAATGTATCTCCAATTCCTAAAATTAATTTGAGCGCCTCGGTGGCCTGGATGGTTCCGATGGTTCCTGGCAAGATACCCAGCACGCCGCCTTCAGCGCAGGTGGGTATCAGGCCGGGTGGAGGCGGTTCGGGGAAGAGACAGCGATAGCAGGGGCCTTGTTGGGCGTAAAAGACGCTGGCCTGGCCGTCGAAGCGATAGATGGAGCCGTAAATATTGGGTTTGTCTTGAAAAACGGCGACATCATTGCTCAGGTAGCGGGCGGGGAAGTTGTCGGTGCAGTCAATGAGCAAATCGTATGGCGCTGCAATTTGTAGGGCATTGGCGCTGGTGAAGGGTTGGTTGATGGCATCTACCTGAATGGCGGGGTTGAGGTCTAGCAGGCGGGTTTTGGCGCTTTCTGTTTTTTGTTGGCCCAGGGTTGAACTGCCGTGTACGACCTGGCGTTGCAGGTTGCTGAAGTCGACTGTGTCATAATCGACCAGCCCAATTCGGCCAACTCCGGCGGCTGCCAGGTAGAGTGCAACTGGGGAGCCAAGCCCGCCGGTTCCAATGATCAGAACCGAGGCTTGTTTCAGCTTCTCCTGGCCGCTCAGGCCCACTTCAGGGATGAGCAGATGGCGTGAGTAGCGCAAGATTTCTTGATGGGTAAGGCCCATGTCGGTTTATCCGCCTGTAACGGAGGGGACAATCTTGATAATGTCGGTTTCGCTGATGGGGGTCCCCAGGCCTTTTAGATCGTGGATATTTTCGGTGTTGACGAACAGATTGATGTGACGCCGCACCTGACCGCGATTGTCGAAGAGATGGCTGTGAATGTTGGGATATTTTTGCGATAAGTCGCGCAGGGCATCTCCGACAGTTGCGCCTTCGAGGTTGGTTTCGATTTGATTGTCGAGATAATATTTTAGCAGGGTGGGGACGCGCAGCAGGGGCATGGGATTGGCTTTCGTAGCGTTAGAGAAGTCCGCGCTGCTGTAGTTCGGTTTTTAGCAGGGCGGGAGATTGAAATTGTAGGGTATCGAAACCCAGTTGATGGGCCGCGGCGATGTTGACGGCGGAGTCGTCTATGAACAGGCAATTGTGGGCGGGTTGGTTAATTTTTTGCAGGAGCAGTGCGTAAATGGCAGAATTGGGCTTGATTAGGCCCACTTCGCCAGAGACCAGGATGTACTCGAACCAGGTCAAAAAGTCGTAGCGACGGCGCATAATGGGGAAGGTTTCGGTGGAGAAGTTGGTGAGGGCGCACAGGGAGTGGCCGTTTTCCTTTAGTTGGCGCAAAATCTGAACTGTGCCGTCAATTGGGCCAGGGATGGCGTTTTCCCACTCTAGATGATAGGCCTGAATGAGGGTTGCGCGATGGGGAAATTCGGCTGAAAGGAGGGCCACACCTTCGGCAAAGGGCCGGCCTGCGTCTTGTTGGGCATTCCAGGCCGCAAAGCCAATTTCTTGTAGGAATTGGTCAATTTCTGCGCCGGAGTTGAAGTATGGGGCGTACAGGGCGTGCGGATTCCAGTCTATCAGCACGCCGCCCAGGTCAAAGATGATTGTTTTCATGGATGAGTATTTTAGCCCACTTTTACCAGCTTTTCGCCTGTCAGGTCTTTTAGCATTCCTGTGCCTGTGGCGAACATGGCAATTTGGATTTGGCGGGTGGTCAGGTGAATGGTTTCAATTACATTTTCGGTGCTGATAGCGGCGGCTTTTAGGAAAGGCCCGGCCATGCCGCCCAGGGTTGCGCCCAGAGCTATTGATTTGGCGATGTCCAGCCCATCCTTGAGTCCGCCGCTGGCGAAGATTGTCATGTTGGGCGCGCCCTGGCGTACTTGCTGAATCGATTCGGCGCTGGGAATGCCCCAGCCGATAAAGCTGGCGGCCAGGCTGCGGTTGAATTTGTCGGAGGCGCGGTGCATTTCCACTTGCGACCAGCTTGTGCCGCCTGCTCCGGCCACGTCGATGGCCCGGACGCCGCATTCGGCCAGGATTTTGGCGGTTTTGGCGGAGATGCCCCAGCCGACTTCTTTGATGATGACGGGGATTTCCAGTTGGACGCAGATTTTTTCGATTTTTTTTGCCAGGCCCGCGAAGTTGGTATCGCCGCCCGCTTGGACAGCTTCTTGCAGGGCGTTCAGGTGCAGGTAGAGCGCGTCGGCCTGAATCATATCTATGGCGCGGCGGCATTCGTCTGGGCCGTAGCCGTAATTGAGTTGGACTGCGCCCAGGTTGGCGAAGAGTGGAATGTCGGGGGCCAGGGCGCGGATTTTGAAGCTGGCTGCTTGGTTGGGGTGTTCCAGGGCGGCGCGCTGGCTGCCAACGCCCATGGCGATTTTGCATTCCTGGGCGGCTTCAGCCAGGCGACGGTTGATGGCTCCAGCGTGGCTGGTTCCGCCGGTCATGGAACTGATCAGAATGGGGGCGCTTATCGCGCGTTGAAACAGGCTAAGGGTGGTGTTGATCTGAGCCAGGTTTAGTTCAGGTAAGGCTTCGTGTCTGAAACGGTAGCGCTCCAGGCCAGAATCCAGCCCCGATTTTACATCCTTTTCAAGATTGATTTTGATGTGGTCGGCTTTTCTTTCTTCAATTGGCGCAACTTTTTTCATGGTCTTGTGTTCCTGTGTTATGTAATCTTGCATGGTGATAAATGTCTAAAACGGGTGTAAAATACCTGCTAATCTTTGTTCCACTCTATTTAGGAGGATGTTATGGCTGATACTTTTGGTGAAATTAAGGCGATTATCGTGGATTTGCTTGGCTCGGATGAAGGCAAAATTACGATGGACGCGAACTTCCGTGACGACCTGGAAGCCGATTCGCTCGATTTGGTTGAGTTGATTATGGCTTTTGAAGATAAGTTTGGCGCGGAAATTTCGGACGAGGACGCCCAGAAAATCACGACTGTTGGCGAAGCTGTGCGGTATATCGATAGTCATCGCTAGTCGCTCCGTACAAGTCATTATACAGTAGAGACGCCCGCGAGGGCGTCTCTCTGTGTTTTTGGGCAATTTTTGGGTTGGTTTACTTGAGCAGTTCGGCGATTTCTTCGGGGTGTTTGGCAACACGCACGCCAGCCGATTCAAGCGCTTTGATTTTATCAGCAGCGGTTCCGGCTCCGCCTTCAATGATGGCTCCGGCGTGTCCCATGCGTTTTCCGGGAGGGGCGCTTTGTCCGGCAATGAAGGAGACGACCGGTTTTGTCATTTTATTGGCGATGTATTCGGCGGCTTTTTCTTCGTCATTTCCGCCTATTTCGCCAATCAGGACGACTTTTTCGGTTTTTGGGTCTTCGTTGAACATTTTGAGACAGTCGATAAAGTTGGTTCCGTTGATTGGGTCGCCGCCAATGCCAACACAGGTGGATGCGCCCAGACCGATGTTTTTCATGGCATAGAGCACTTCGTAAGTGAGGGTGCCAGAGCGTGAGACCACGCCGATGTTGCCGGGGATGGCGATGTCGCCGGGGATGATGCCTACTTTGCTTTCACCGGGGGTGAGCAAACCTGGGCAGTTGGGGCCAATCAGGCGGACTTTTTTCTGGTCGAGGTAGTTGCGGACGCGCATCATGTCTTGGACGGCGACGCCTTCGGTGATGCAGATGACGAGCGGAATGCCTGCGTCGGCAGCTTCGAGCATGGCATCTGGGGCGAAGCGGGCTGGGACGAAGATGATGCTGGTGTTGGCTCCGGTCACTTCGGCGGCTTTTTTGACCGAGTCGAAGACCGGGACTTTGCCTTCAACCCATTCGCCACCTTTGCCGGGGGTTACTCCGGCTACCACGTTGGTTCCGTAGGCCAGCATTTGCTGGGTGTGGAAGAGGCCTTCGCTGCCGGTAATGCCTTGTACCAGCAGGCGGGTATCTTTATTGACTAAGATGCTCATGGGTTAAGCTCCTTTGGCTGCTGCGACGGCTTTTTGGGCGGCGTCGGCCAGGGTTTCGGCGGTAATCATGTCGGCATCGGCCAGTAGTTTACGGCCTTCTTCGGCGTTGGTGCCAACCAGGCGAATGGCCATTGGGACTTTTGGTTTTACTTCCTGCATGGCGGCCAAAATTCCTTTGGCAACTTCATCGCCACGGGTGATGCCGCCAAAGATGTTGAATAGTACGGCCTTGACATTGGGATCAGTCAGGATGATTCGCATGGCTGCGGCTACTTTGTCTTGGCCTGCGCCGCCGCCAATATCCAGAAAGTTGGCGGGTTCACCGCCAAAGAGTTTGATGATGTCCATGGTTGCCATTGCCAGCCCGGCCCCATTCACCATACAGCCGATGTCGCCATCGAGTTTTATGAAGGTCAGGCCGTATTTGCGCGCTTCAATTTCGGAGGGGGCTTCCACGTCCAGATCGCGCATTTCATTGAGGGCGGAATGTCTGAAGATGGCGTTGTCGTCAATCAACATTTTCCCGTCGAGCGCAATTAATCTTTCTTTGCTGATGATAAGGGGGTTGATTTCGGCCAGGGTGGCATCGTTTTCAGAGTAGGCTTGCCAGAGTCCTTTGACGATTTCACCAAATGACTTCCAGTATTCGCGCGGCAGGTCAATGCCAGAAGCGATGTCGCGGGTTTGATAGTCTTTGATTCCAAGCAGTGGATCGATGTGTACTTTGATGATTTTTTCAGGGGTGGTGGCAGCTACTTCTTCAATGTCTACGCCACCGGCGGCAGAAGCCATGATGACCGGTTTTTTTGCGGCCCGGTCGTTGGTGATGCCCAGATAGATTTCCTGATCAATCGAGGCGGCTTCGTCTACCAAAACTTTACGCACGGGTAACCCCTTAATTTCCATGCCCAAAATTTGGGTTGCCAGTTGTTCGGCTTCAGCGGGGTCTTTGGCGAGCTTAATTCCGCCTGCTTTACCACGCCCACCCACTAATACTTGCGATTTAATAACAACGCGGCCACCCAGTTCTTCAGCAATTTGCTTTGCTTCGCCTGCGGTTGCCGCTACCCGTCCTTTGGGGATGGGAATGCCGTACTTGGAGAAAATTTGTTTTGATTGGTACTCGTGGAGTTTCATTCGGTTGTATCTCCCTGAGAAATGACTGGTATTTTTGCACCAGATTTGGCGCTCGTCATTATATCAAAAAATGAAAGCGGGGGCGAACTGGTTTGTTCGCCCCCGCTTTGGCTAAGGCAGGCTAAAGCGCATCAGCCGGTTGCCTCCGGCATCTGTCACCCAAATATTACCGTCTTGGTCGGCGGCAATGGCCGAAGGCAGGGTGAAGGCAAAATTTTCCTGGCCGTAATCGCCCCAAGTGCGCACAAAGTCACCCTGGGCGGTAAATTCGATGATGCGGTAGCCTTCCGGGTCTGTGATTAGCACATTCCCACTTGGCGCAATTGCCAGATAGGGTTTGTTGTCTAGTGATTCGCTGTTCCAGGCTGCAACCGGCCACTCATTAGATGGGGTAAACGTTACCCCATCTGCGCCGGGAGCAAATACCTGAATGCGTTGATTCCAGGTATCGGTAACATAGGCGTAACCGTTTTTGTCGATTTTAACATCGACTGGTTCGTAAAGTTGGCCGGATTCGTATCCTTCGCTGCCGAACGTGCTGAGAACGGTTCCGTTAGAGTCGTACACTACGATGCGCTTGTTTCCCGTATCGGCAACATACACCCGGCCCTGAGCGTCTACTGTCAGCCCGCGTGGGCCATACAGCGCACCGGGAGTTTCTGCCAGGCCGAAAACACCCCACATGCTGAGTGCTTCACCGTTGGCGCTAAATTTCTGCACCCGATGATTCCAGGTGTCGCTAACATAAACCGACCCATCCGGGCCGACAGCTACGCCCCAGGGTTCGTTGAAAGTTCCAAGCGGAGCGTTGCTTGATTCTAGGGTGCTATAGGTTCCCCAGCTTCGTATGGGCTGACCCTCGGCGCTGTATTGTTGAATGCGGTGGTTGCGCGAATCGGCGACGTAGATATTGCCATTGGGGGCAATGGCAATTCCGCGCGGGGCCGAAAGCTGGCCTGCTTCTGTGCCAAACTCGCCTACGACGAGGTTGGCTGGGAGTTCCATGAAGCCTTGTTCGTAAGGGTCGGTTTGCGGCGCAATGGCTGGGGCCGCGCCGTAGCTCCATAGTTGTGAGGCAATATCTTTGCGGATGTACATGCGCATTCGGTCTGAGGGTTGCCAGGTTTCGTCGCGAACGACATCTTGTTCGATGGCTGCTCCGTAGCGGGTGTAGTCGCGGTTCAGCCAAATGTCGAAGATGCCCGCGACAATTTGCGGATTGGTGAGGGCGTTACGGATGCGTTCTGCGTTCAGCCCAAAGTAATCCTGATTAGGCCAGACCATACGGATGTAATCAAATTGATAGTAATCGTCGCCAACGATCGGTTCGATTTTTGAGAAATTGTTATCGCCGACGATGATGACTGGGACTTCGCGTAAATCGCGGCCTGGTTGGTTGCCGTAGTAGCGGGCGTTTTTGAAGTCACGCATATACCAGGACATGGGCCAGGAGACATCATCGTCGTAGGCGACAATAATATCCATGCCACCGGTTAGTTTATTGGACAGGTCTTTCACTTGTTTGAGCACATCTTTGTTGCCAGTGTAGCTGTGGGCGTAAACCAGGTATTCGCGTCCGCTGTCATAGGTGATGTAGTTGGCGCGAAAGGAAGCGCGCATGGTGAGCATAGCCAGCAGGCCAAATACAATCAGGGTACTAAGATAAGCCAGTTGTTTGAACGACCATTTTTCTAGAACGCGAATCAGGCCAAAGGCGCTTGCCAGGGTGCCTACCAGGGCTAAAATAAAAGTGGAGGTGGCGCGCATTTGTAGCAGTTCTTTGCCGCTAAACGGGTGAGTTTCTCCGGCCCAAGAGATTGCCATGCCGATAATGCCAAATATAAATATTGCCAGCAAGGCCAGCGCCAGCCAGATGTTTTTCTCTTTGAGTGTGGTCCAGTGGATGCGCTCAAAGATGTTGCCGATGGCCCAGCCGCCCAGCAAAATCATGGGTAGCGCAATGTGGTAAGTGAGCCAGGGCATTTTTTCGCCAGATATAGTGAAGGCTACCAGGCTGGAGAAGGCCCACCAGGCCAGCAGGCTGTAGGTATTTGGCAGGTTGAGCGAAACACTATCCAGTTTTTGCCTGGCTTGTTTCAGGCGGCTGTAGCCAATGATTCCAGCAAAAATGCTGGCAAGGAAGGGTAAAAATTCGTAAATGGGGATTTGGATCAGAATGTAAAAATACCAGGGTTGGCTGCCGCGTTCAACGCCTTGTTGTTCCAGCCAGTATCCCAGTGACCCAATTAGCCCGGTGAAGAAGCCCGCGCCATTGGTGAAGAGGGTGGTGTAAAAAACGGTGAAAATTGCATAAAAGAGCAGCGCAGCCCGCCACCAGGTTTCCCAATTCCACCAGTATCCCAGCGCCAGCGAGAGGAGCGCGGTAGGGATAAGAAAGGCTAGAATATAGAGTATGCCAGTTGTGCTGGTGTCCATGGGATTCAGGCCGACCAGCGCCATGGGTATAGGAACCAGCAACGGCAGAATCAGTGTTCCGAGTAGCATCAGCAAATCGAAGGCGCGTTCTTTGCGAACTCGTTCCAACGAGAAGCCTTTTAGCAAAAAATAAGCGGCGACGATGATTCCGAACAGTCCAACAATAACAAAAATTAGCAATGGCGAAATGCTCGCTCCGACAGTTGTCAGTAATTCGTCCTGACCTGGCAAAGCTGGAATCATGGTTTCGTCTGTGCCGGGTGTTGCTTTTTTATGGGCGATGACGCCAAAGACCAGCGCGCCGCCAATGCCGACGATCCCCAAAATTAAACCAGAGATAAAACCTTTTAATTCTGTTTGTTTTTCGCCCCAATCTTCTTTTAGAATATGGATTACGAAATGAGTCGCCAGGAAGATGAGTAATTGGGCGGTGTAAATAAAGGCGGTTTCTTTTACCGTAAAATGCAAAACAGTTGCAGTTGCCAGTAGAAGTAGATATTTTTGTGTGCCTGTTTCAAAATAGCGCAATACTGCATAGAGGGTTAATAAGCCAAACAGCCCCACAAAGGCCTCGTTGCGCACATAACGCCCGTAATAGAGCATGTAGGGCGAAATTAGCATCATCAGCGTGGCGGCGATTACTCCGGCCTTTCCTAGATAGTTTCGCCAGGCCCAGAGCGCGTAGATTGTGGCAATGCTAAATAAAACGGCCGGAACGCGAGCGGTAAAATCGCTGGAGCCAAATAAGAAGTATACGAGCGCCAGCATGTGAAATTGAAGCGGTCCGTGCATCATTGGGTTATGCTCGTAGCCCTGGCCCTGAGAAAGCGTCCAGGAATAGTAAGTATGCAGGCTTTCGTCGTGGCTCATGACACGGGTTTCGAGATCATAGAAGCGTGTAGTCAATGAAAGTAGCAGGATAATTGCGAAGATAAGCACCTCGACAGTTAGCCAGGGCAGGGCAGGGGCCAGGAGTTTATCCAGCCAGCGGGTGTTTTCTTCTGGGGCTGCGGGAGTGCTTTCGATAACAATTTCGGGGTCAATTTCGGGAGTTTGGATCTCGTCTGTCATGGGGTATCCATTTTCTCTGGTTTATGTAGTCCGTTTTTATACATCAATCCGTGATTTCTGGCAAGCGGGTTTCCACTCTTATTTTTTTGCTAGTTACTCTTCGTGTAGCCAATGCATTAGAAAGAAATAAAAATAAAAATCAACTAAAAAACACGAGAAGCCAATTGACCACACCCGGCCTGAATATCAATTCCACGCCGCATCCGAATGGTACATGGAATACCTGTTTCTTCAAGCGCAGCTTTAAACGCGGCAGCCCTTTCTTATGTGGTCGGTTGACCGCTATAGCCAGTTGTGGGATTAAGTGGTATCGCGTTGACATGGCAGAGCAGACCCTTCAGCAGGGCGGCCAGTCTGCGGGCCTCTTCAGGGCTGTCGTTGACTTCATGAATCAGCGCCCACTTGAATGTAATCCGGCGGGCTGTCA
>DYPU01000074.1 GCA_020719725.1 Anaerolinea sp.
TGCCATGCACATCATCGGGCTTGGTGAACGGGCGCACCATGATGGTGTCCTGTTTGTGTTCTTTGGTCATCTTTTCAGTCAGATCGGCATCAAAATAAGCCTGACCAACTGCCGCGCCGGGGGAGGCGTTCACGCCTTTGGCGAGGAACTTGCCCGTGCTCTGAGCTTCTTTTTTGGCCTTATCGTCGAATTGCGGGTGCAAGAGCATATCCACATCTTCGGTGGTCACACGCAAAACCGCTTCTTCTTTGGAAATCAAGCCTTCATTCGCCATATCGACCGCAATCTTAATGGCGCTTTTGGCAGTACGCTTGCCATTACGGGTTTGGAGCATCCAAAGTTTGCCGCGTTCGATGGTGAACTCGACATCCTGCATGTCCTTGTAGTGCTTTTCGAGTTTGGCGGTAATTTCCATGAACTCGTTATAAGCCGCCGGCATCTGAGTGACAAGGTGCTCAATCGGGTCGGCGTTGCGGATGCCTGCAACAACATCTTCGCCCTGGGCATTAATCAAATATTCGCCCATCATCTTCTTGTCGCCAGTCGAAGGATTGCGGGTAAAAGCCACACCAGTGGCCGAGTCATCACCCATGTTGCCGAAGACCATCGTCACGATGTTGACCGCGGTGCCAAGTTCATCCGAGATGTTGGTCGCCTTACGGTAGTCGATGGCTTTTTTACCCATCCATGATTCGAAAACGGCCTTTGTAGCCAGTTCGAGCTGTTTATTGGCATCTTGCGGGAAATCGAAGCCAACATGTTTCTTGAAAACTTCTTTAAAAGTACCAACCAACGCTTTCCAATCTTCAGCGGTCATTTCGATATCGAGTTTGTAGCCCTTGACAGCTTTATATTCAGACATGGGGTGTTCAAAAACCTCGTCATCGAGACCAAAGACGGTCGTGCCGAACATTTCGACCAGGCGGCGGTACAAATCCCACACAAAACGGGGATTGGCAGTCAGCTTGATCATACCTTCGACAACTTCGTCGTTCAAGCCGATGTTCAGAATAGTATTCATCATGCCAGGCATCGAGAACTTCGCGCCAGAGCGGCAGGAAACCAACAAAGGATTGGATGGATCGCCAAATTTCTTGCCAGTGGCCTTTTCCACTTCCTTCATTGCTGCCAATTGTTGATCCCATTGCCCAGCGGGAAAATCGCCAGCCTTGCGGAACTCGTTGCAGGCTTCGGTCGTCACGGTGAAACCGGGAGGAACCGGAACGCCTGCGCGGGTCATATCCGCCAAACCAGCGCCCTTACCACCGAGCAAGGAACGCACGCCTTCCCAACTACCAGCGTACTTTTCTGCTTCAGCGACTTCTTCAAACAAGTAAATCCATTTTTTAGCCATTTGGCCTCCTAGAGAAAAAAGATGATGATTAAGGGTATTGAACTGCCTACCTCGCGGTGAATGGCAAAGTTATTTGTCTAAATACACCAGACCGAAAAAAGCGCAAATCCTTAGAAGTTTACCATAAAGATGAGGGGGAAAAGCAAAGTTCGCAAGATTTTAATGGCGTCTTTAAGCTTTGTTTCGCGGCAGATTTAGTTCGGGCAGGTATTCAGCCACCTGCCCCAAAATCATCGGGTTAGAATGATTTTGGGGCAGATGAAAGTCTTTGGCAACTCTAAAAGTTACCAAATCTTCAACAAACCTGCCAGCGCTTCTGGTTTGGGCAGGTGGATGCGCAGGATGCGCCGTCCGCGGGTGACGAGGGCCTCGTAGTCGCCGAGAGCCTGTCCGCGCTCGAGAGTGCCGAAGGTCAGGCCCTGACCGGGGATGTCGAAATCGGCCACCGGGTCGGAGGTGATTTGCAGGAAAACGCCGTTATCCGCGCCGCCTTTGTGCAATTGGCCGGTCGAGTGCAGGAAGCGCGGCCCAAAGCCGAGGGTGGTCGGCAGGCCGGTCTTCTTCGTGACGGCAGCGCGCAGGGATTGGAGCATTGCATCCAGTTGTGGGTTGCGCGGCAGGTAGGCGTTGATCGCAACGTAATCACCGGGTTTAGTCGCGGACAGGAAATCGGTCAGGGTGGCGGCGAAATCAGCAGCTTCGGATGAGATAAAGGTTCCGGCGCTGAGTTTGCCGTTGGCGCGGAATTCGGCAATTTTACCCCTGGCGATATCCTTGGCAATCTGGACATCCGGCTGATCGAAGGGGTTGACTTCGAGCAGGGCACAGGCCATGGCGGTTGCCACTTCCCAGCGGTAAATCTCTCCGCCCAGATCGTGGGGGTCGGTCAGGTCAAAGGTCAGAACGGGGTGGCCAGCGGCGCGCAGTTCGGCGACAAAAGTATCGAGTCCGCCATCGAAACGGAGATAGGCAAACAGGCGGTCGGGGCCGTAGGCAGCGGAAACGGCCTCATAACGGGGCTCGCCATCCACAACGACGATGCCCTTGCCGAGCTTGCCGCTCGATTCAGCGATAAGCTGTTCGAGCCAGGAACCAACCGAAGCCAGTTGATGGTCAGCCAGGACGGTCAGCTTGTCGCGGCCGGCGAGAGTACAGCCGCCCATGGCCGCTCCCAGCACCAGGCCGGGGTTGCGCGCAGCGGGAACATCTGCGGCGCACTGCTTCGACATTTTTTCAGCGCTGCCCAGGAATTTTTCGAGGTTGATTCCCATCAAAGCGGCGGGAACCAGGCCAAAATGGGTCAGGGCCGAATAGCGGCCGCCCACCATCGGGTCAGCGTTAAAGACTTTGCGGAAGGCGCGGCTCTTGGCCAGGTTTTCAAGCGAGGTGCCGGGGTCGGTCACAGCAATGAAACGCGAACCGGCTTTTGCGCCAAATTTCTGTTCGGAAAGCGACCAGAAATAATCGAAACCGGCCATGACTTCAGCCGTGCCGCCCGATTTGGAGGCAACGATGTATAGGGTGGTCTCAGGCGTAAAGCGGACGGCAGTTGCAGCTACCTGACCGGGATCGGTCGAATCAAGAATTGCAAAGTTATTTGCGCCAAAAACAAGCGAGAAAACTTCCGGGCCAAGCGATGAGCCGCCCATGCCGATCAGCAGGATGTTTTGAATACCTTCGGCGCGGATAGTTTCGGCAAAGGCGTTGATCTCGGGGATGGCTGTGCGCGAGGTTTCGGGCAGTTTCAGCCAGCCGAGGCGGATTTTGATTTCGGCCTGTCCAGCGGGATCATCCGTCCACAGGGTCGGGGCGACCTCCCACATGCGCCGGGCGGCAGATTTGGCTTCCAGTGTAGCAACGGCATCTTTTACGGTAGCCAGAATCGGGGCGGCCTGGTCCGCGGCGGATTTGCGGCGGGCTTCGAGTGAGTCAAGCAGCGCGGTAAAGGCATCGGCAAAGGACTTGACTCCTTCTTCCTCCAACTCATCCGTCACAGTTTTGAGCAAGATGCCCAGCTTTTCGAGTTCGGCAACCTGGGCGCGGCATTCGTCCACGCCCTCGGGCAGGGTCAGGGCGGCGGTGCCGTGTTCGCGGAAGGCATCCAGGGTCTGGGGCGGGACGGTGTTGACGGTGGCCGGGCCGATCAGGCTATCAACGTAAAGGGTATCGAGATAGGCCGGGTTCTTCGTGCCAGTCGAGGCCCACAGCGGACGCTGGAAATTGGCCTTGGAAAGCTGCAGTTTACCAAAGCGCTCAGTATTGAAGGTTTCCTGAAAGACCTCATAGGCCAATTTGGCGTTGGCAATCGCAGCTTTGCCCAGAAGAGGCGAGTTGGCTGGCAGCTTCGGGTCGATCTTGCTATCGAGGCGCGAAACAAAGAACGAGGCGACTGAGTGAACGTATTCGATATCCCCGCCCGCCAAAATGCGATCTTCGAGGCCGCTCATGTAGGCTTCGATGACTTCGCGGTAGCGCTCGATGGAGAAAATCAGGGTGACGTTGACGTTGATCCCGGCGGCGATGGCCTGGCGGATGGCGGGCAGGCCGGCTTTGGTGGCGGGGATCTTGATCATCAGGTTCGAACGACCGACGGTCTGCCAAAGGTGTTTGGCCTGCTCAAGCGTTTTGGCGGTGTCGTTGGCAAAATACGGGCTGACTTCGAGGCTGACGTAACCATCCACCCCGAAGGTTTCGGCGTAGAGCGGGGCAAACAGGTCGCAGGCGGCGCGGATATCTTCAACGGCAAGCTGCCAGAAAATAGATTCAGCGTCCCAACCTGAAAGCGCCAGCGGGACGAGGGCCGATTCGTAATCGTTCGTTTTACTGATGGCGTTATGGAAAATGGTCGGGTTGGAGGTCACGCCGCGAATATCGCCGCGTTCGATCATGGCGGCCAGTTCGCCGCTTTCCAGCAATCGACGCTGGATGTTGTCATACCAGAGCGATTGGCCGAGACTGGTTAGTTGAGAAATTGCAGTAGACATAAAAGACCTCTTGGAGAAAGTTTTTAACCACTGAGACACCGAGAACACAGAGTCTTACACCTTTTTTCTGTGTAACTTTATCTCTTTATGATTAGTTTTATAAGATACGGCGATAAATTCCATTTTCAAGACAGGAACATTGAAATTTAAAAGCAGGCCAACTCGAATTCCTGTCAATTTTAAGTAAGTTAAGAGTTACGCTTCATGGACGGGTAAAACTTCATCAACAGCTTTATTTCGACAATCACTTTGCGCTCAAAAACAAAATCCAAGCGATAGCCTGTTTCCAAGCGAACATCCTTGTATTTGACCGGCAATGGAACTTACTGCTCAAATTGTATCGCTCTCAGATGAGCGTCATGAGCCATACAGACTTGATATGCAGATTCTGGCAATCCAGGGCCAAGAGCGCGGTGAACTTCAATGGCAGCCCCAATGATTTTATCGGTTAATTCGCGTTCCAAAAGGGGAATTTCTTTTCTATCCTCACGCAAAACCGGTCGAAAACTCATCCTGAAATTCCCTTCTGAATAAAACGCAAAAACCTAAAACCACGGAGACACAGAAAACGCTGAGAAAACCTAAAAAAAACTCCGTGACTCTGTGTCTCTGTGGTTAATTCAACTGATCCCTAACAACCCTTGCAGGATTTCTCATATCCCTATTGGCTGTGATTGAGTTCCGCATGAACAGCATATACATTTACAAGTTCAGCTTTTCCTCGGACAGAAACCGGTTCCAGCGGCTGAACAGCCATGGAAAAACTTTTCACAGCGGCCTGGATAGCGGATTGATTGACAAGAATATCGTGACGAAGTTCCTTGGTCAAATCCTGCAAACGGGCAGCCAGGTTGACCGTGTCGCCAATGACGGTGTACTCAATCCGGCCTTCACCGCCGACGTTGCCTGCCACCACAGGGCCGCTGGCAATGCCAATCCCAATCTGCAACACCGGCTGGGAGCGGGCCGATTGCTCAAGATTAAACTCTTTGAGCATCTTTTGCATCTGCAACGCCGCGCGGATAGCCTGGGCGGCATGATCAACGGATGGATTGAGCGGCGAGCCAAAAACCACCAGCAGGGAATCGCCGCCGAATTTGTTGACCAACCCGCCATTCGCAATAATAACCTCTACCATTCGGCTCATATAGCGGTTCAACAAATCGATCAACTGTTCAGGCGGCATCTGTTCTGAAAGCGAGGTAAACCCGCGAATGTCTGAAAACAAAACCGAACAATCGACCAATTGGCCGCCGAGCTTGGTGCCATGTTCCAGCGCCTCGCGCGCCACTTCAGGACTAACATAAAGATTAAGCAGGTTGCGCATCACTTCGGCGCGGCGCAAGCCCGCCACCATCTCATTAAATCCCTGAGTGACATAGCCGATTTCATCGTTGGTATCTGCCGGCAGGCTGGCGGTCAAGTCATTGTGAGCCACCAGGCCCATTGCATCCTTTAAGCGGGTTAATGGGTCAACAATCGAATGCGAAACCAGAACGGCCAGAGCCACGCCCGCGCCAGCAGCAATCAGCGAGATAACGCCAAGGGCAATATACAGGTTCTGCAAGACCACCTGCGGATTTTCCGCCTGGAGCAGGGCCTCGGCCCGGCTGACAGCCGTCAGCGAGAGCAGCGCTGCCGGGTAAAACCCCACCAGCACAAAACCAAGCACCAGCCGCCACTTGACAGAATTGGGCCAGGCCCCAGCCTGATTAGTGCGTCCATCCGGGAAAAATAACCAGATCACGGGCCGCCAGATCACATCCGCCGCAAAATAAACAATCGCGGAGGTGATGACACCGCCAACACCAAAAACGCTAGCCAGGGCTTGCCAGGCCCCGGTCAGCATGAATCCAAAGAAAAACCCGGCCACAAACCACATCGCCAGTGAAATCAGCGCAGTCGTGGCAGCATACTGCAAAACTTCGCGCCGGGCTTGGGCGGGCGCTTCTGAGGCAGGAGTGCCGTCAATAATCAACGGAACCCACTTGGGGAAGTAGCGGCTGAAGCGTCCGCCAATCGCGTTGCCTAAAACCAGCAGCGAAATAATCGCCACCAGCGAAATTAAACCACTCAAAAGCGGAACATCAATCACCGGCGCGCTGCCCTGCGGAATTGGCTGGACAGAAGCAAGATAAAAGAAAGTGATCACCGCGCTGATAAAGTTTGCGCCAATCACAACCACCGATACCCGCCGCTCAGTATTCTTGTATTCCGCCTGGGTCAGAATAGTCATCGATTATCCCTGCTCAATCTTGCGAACCTTACCCACCCGGCGCTGGTGACGCTCCTCGCCGGGGTCATTGCCCACAAAACGCGCCGCCAAAAACGCCGCTACAATTTCGCGCGCCGGTTCCGGGCCAATGATCCGCGCGCCCAGGCAAAGCAGGTTCATATCGTCATGCTCCACGCCCTGATGCGCCGAATAGGTATCGTGGCAAATTCCGGCATAAATGCCCTTCATCTTATTGGCCGCAATATTCGCGCCGACCGCCGAGCCGCACAGCAATATCCCGCGCTCAGCCTGGCCATCCAAAATAGCGCGGCCCACCCTTTCGGCAAAATCCGGGTAATCGACCGCCGCAGTCGAATCTGTTCCCAGATCGAGCGGGTCGTGACCGGCGGCCCGCACCGCCTCGATCACTGTTTGCTTGAGCGGGAAACCGGCATGGTCACATCCAATCGCAATTTTCATTTTGAAAGTACCTCGCGCGCTTTTTGCAGCACATTTTCAACCGTAAAGCCAAATTCATCAAATAAAATTCCAGCCGGAGCCGAAGCGCCATAGTGTTCCAGCGTGATAATTCTGCCGGACTGACCCGTGAATTTTTCCCAGCCCATGCCAATCCCCGCTTCGACAGCCACTCGCGCCCCAATCGCGGCGGGGAGCACGGACTCACGATAAGCGCCATCCTGTTTCTCGAACAATTCCCAGCTCGGAACCGACACCAGGCGCACATTGACGCCCTCCATCGCCAGGCGCATCCCGGCCTCGACGATCAGCGAAACTTCCGATCCCGAAGCCATCAAAATCAGTTCCGGGGCATTGTCGCCCATATCGGCCAGAACATAAGCGCCCATGTGCAGTCCATCTGCCCCAGCAAAAACCGCCCGATCGAGGGTCGGCAGGTTTTGGCGGGTCAAAATCAGCGCGGTTGGGCCGTGCAGGTTGAGCATGGCCGACTTCCAGGCTTCGACCGTCTCATTGGCGTCTGCCGGGCGGATCACCGTCAGATTCGGGATGGCGCGCAGGCTGGCGACCTGCTCCACCGGCTGGTGGGTCGGGCCATCCTCGCCCACACCGATACTGTCATGGGTGAACACAAAGATCGAAGGCAAATGCGAAAGAGCGGCAATACGCAAAGGCGGACGCATGTAATCGGCAAAGACCAGGAAGGTGGCTCCAAATGGCCGCAACCCGCCATGATAGGCCATCCCGTTCACAATGGCGCCCATGCCATGCTCGCGGACGCCAAAGTGGAAGTTGCGCCCCTCAGGGCTGGCATGTTGGAAAGCGGGCAGCCCCGTCAGCCAGGTATTGTTCGATGGAGCCAAATCCGCCGAACCGCCGAGCAACTCAGGAACGCTGGCAGCAATCGCATTCAGGGCTTTGCCCGATGCGGCGCGGGAGGCCATGCCCTTTTCGTCGGTTGGGAAGACCGGCAGGTTGGCATCCCAGCCTGTGGGCAGTTCGCCGCGCATCCGGCGAGCTAACTCGGAGGCTTTTTCCGGCAATTCGGCGCGATAGGCATCGAAACGGGCCTGCCATTCAGCCTGGAGCCTGGCCCCGCGCGAAATCGACTCGCGGAAATGGGCCAGGGCCTCTTCGGGGAGATAAAAACGAGGCTCAATCGGCCAACCGGCAGATTCTTTCGCGCCGTTCAGTTCTAAATCTCCGGGCGGTTCACCATGAGCTTTGGAAGTTCCGGCGCGGGTGGGCAGCCCATAGCCGATGACGGTGCGGCACATAATAATGGAGGGCCGCTCGTCCGCCTTGGCCGCCAAGATGGCCGCATCAATCGCTTCGACATCGTTGCCATCCGCAATGATCTGCACATGCCAGCCATAAGCGTCAAAGCGTTTTGCGCGGTCTTCGGTGAAAGACAGGTCGGTGGCACCATCAATCGAGATGTGGTTATCATCGTACAAATAAATCAGCTTGGCGAGTTTGAGATGCCCGGCTAACGAGGCCGCTTCAGCGGCAACACCTTCCATCAAGTCGCCATCGGTAACAATCGCATAGGTGTAATGGTCGATGATTTTGTGTTCGGGGGTGTTGAACTCAGCTGCCAGGTGCGATTCGGCGATGGCCATGCCAACCCCGTTGGCAAAACCCGCGCCCAGGGGGCCGGTCGTCGTCTCGACGCCGGGAGTCAGGCCAAATTCCGGGTGGCCGGGGGTCAGGCTGCCAAATTGACGAAAGCGCCGCACTTCATCCAGCGGCAAATCGTAGCCGGTCAGGTGCAGGAGCGAATACAACAACGCCGAACCGTGTCCACCAGAAAGAATGAAACGGTCGCGATTGGGCCATTTGGGATTCTGCGGGTTATGGCGCAGGTGGCGCATCCAAATGGTGTAAGCCATGGCTGCTGCGCCCATCGGCAGGCCAGGATGTCCTGAATTGGCCTGCTGGACGGCATCTGCCGAGAGGAAACGGATTGTGTTTAATGCACGTTCTTGCAAAGTTGTACTCATGGAAACCTCGTATTGAATGAGAATAATAGCCAAACAGGTTTATTTTACTACTTGGGCAATTTTTGATTTATACTTTCAGTGCTTGTGATTATTCAAAAAAAATGGAGGCACTTATGTTCTTAGGGATTCCCTTACCGATTGTTGGATTCGTTTGTTTCATCATTGCTGCAATTTTTATTTTTGTCCGACCCCAGTCTGGGCCAACCAGTGGGTTTTGGACTAATTACATTTTACGCTGGTTTCATCCGCTGGCCTGGGCTTTGCTGGCACTAGCCGCTATGTATTACAAAGCCAGCCCCATCCTCACCGGCGTCTTGATTCTGGCAGGGTTAGGGGTTTACACGGCTTTTCTCGTATTTTTTGTCAGAGAAAAAGGCGAATCCAAGTAGAGCTTCGTTGTCACGACCCGGTAAAAAGGCTGGGCAGGTGACCCCGAAAGGGTTTCAAATTCAGGTTGGTTACTGTGAAAGTAGTACGTCCAGGTCTTGCAAGTAGCGCTCGGCAAATTCAATGATGACCACATCCGGGCGCTGCTGTTTGATCCAATCGGTGCTCCAAATAGCGCGACCTGAATAATGTGGCACAAAAACAGACTGGCTAAAGTGCATTGCCAGCAATCTGCCCAAGCGTGGGCCAAACGAATCATGATACATCAGCAGGCGCGGCAAAGCGTCGTCCGCAACCCAGGCCATGCTTAATCGCCGCCCGCCAGTCTCAATCTGGCGAAAACTGGCCGGGTTGGGAAAAGTCGGGGTAAGTTGCACCGGCTGCTCCAGTAAGCGCACGCTGCCCGTATTGCGAGCCAAATCCAATAGTTCCGGGCCACCAGGAATCTGCTTGAAGCTCTCAAGTGGATAGGGTTGAAGCTGTGGATATTTTTTGCTTAATTCCTGCAAAATGGCCTGATAGGCCAGGTAAACACCATAGTCGTTCCAGTGAGTATCAGTTTTATAGTAAATTTCATACCCAGCGCGGGCCTGCTGCAAGACCGGACGCAGATCGAGCAAAACTGCCGGGCCGTTTTGAGCCAGAAAAGCGCTTAAGCGCTCCAAGCGCGAGGGCCCGGGAAATATGGCAATTTCAGCAGGGACAATTTCTGGGTAAATTGTTTCTTTATTGGGGACAATCAACACCAGTAAAATAGCATTTTTTTGAGCAAGTTCAGCCTGCAAAGCGGCTAATTTTTGTTGAATGGATTCGATTTTGTCATCGGTTAGCGTAAACTTGTTTTGATAATCCGTCAGACTCGATTCGGCAGTAAAAATTAACCAGTTATTCTGGCCCACCAACACATTTGGGAAAACCCGGTCGCCCAATGCCAGCCGAAAATCAGCGGTCTGCGCAATTAATTTGCGCGAACCCCACAGCGCCGCATCAAACCCGCTAATGGTTGCCCCATCTGCCAGGGTGCGAAAACTCACAAACAGAAGCGCCCCAAAAAAGAATAGCACAAACAAGCGGGTATACCAGGTTTTAAGGGTTAAAAAAGAAATTTTCATCGCTCAAAGTCCAGTTAACAATTCAAGCCGCCGCGCCAATCGTGAAGTTTAAAAATTGGCATAAATATTGGGGGAAAATCCGCCCGACATCAGGGCCGCCAATGCGGCGACAAACAAAACAGCCAGTAAAATATCTTCCAGGAGCTGAAAGACAAAATACAGCCCTGGCCGGGCCTGCTCCCAACTCAAGCGCAAATTGCGCCACAATTGTCCCAGCGGCAAACAGAACAGCAAGCCAACCGCCAGCGCCAATAAAAAGGATGGTTCGATGAAGGGCAAAGGCGTTGTATCCACAAACGGGCGCGCCACAAGGCCGGTTGTGTCCCCGATTAAGCGTCGAAAAAACCAAAAGGCAAAATCCAAGCTGTCCGCGCGGAAGAAAACCCAACCCGCCAGCACCACCGTCAGCATGTAAAGATAGCGCAGAGGCCGCCAAATAGATTTCAACCAGCGTCCGAAACCACTCATTTCCAATGCAATTGCCAGACCATGCAGCAAACCCCAAATCAGAAATGTGGGCTTGAAACCGTGCCATAGGCCGGTCAGCGCAAAAACAATCAAAATGTTGATTTGCTGTCCAAAAAACGGCAATCGCCGCCGCTCAAGTGGGAAAAAGACATATTCGCGGAACCAAGTCGAGAGCGAGATATGCCACCTGCGCCAAAAATCGCTAATGCTCTCGGCAAGATAAGGCGCGTTAAAATTCTCAGGCAGTTTGATCCCGGCCATCGCCGCCAAACCGAGCGCCATATCGGTATAGCCCGAAAAATCAAAATAAATTTGGACAGAATAGGCTAAAAGTGCCAGCCAGGCCAGCCCCGGCGCAAGGTTGGCCTGGGGTTGGTCAAAAGCAGCATTGACAAAAACCGCTAACTGATTGGCAATCAGCGCTCGCTTGACAAACCCGGCCAGCAAACGTCGAATGCCTGCTGCAATTTGCTCCGCGGAAGGCACAAGCTCTTGCAATTGCGCGGCAAACGGCTTGTAGCGCACCAGCGGCCCCGCAATCAACTTAGGAAAAAAAAGCAAATAAGCCGCCAGTCGAGCCAAATCGCGCTCAGCGGCAATCGTCCCGCGCCAAATATCCACCAGATACGAGATGGCCTGAAAAGTAAAGTAGGAAAGCCCCAGCGGAACCACCAACCCCAGCACCTGTTCGGCCCATGTTGGCGGAAGCCAGGCCAGGCTATGAATGGGCATCCATTTGAAAAAAAACAAAAGCGCCAGATTCAACCCAATAGCGGCCCACAACCACAGCGGGCGTTTTCGGCCCCATTCCACCCAAAAGCCCAGCCCATAATTTACCAAAAGCGCCGCCCCCAGCCAAATCAGCGCCATCGGCTGGCCCCAACCCAAAAAGCCCAGGCTGGCTGCCACCAACACATAAACACGGAAACGCCGCTCGCTTAGCCAAAAAACGACTAAAAAAAGCGGCAAAAAGAGAAAAAGAAAGCCCGGTGTCGAAAAATCCATCGGCCCCATTATAATGGAGATATGAACATACATCGCCAACGACTCGAAGCCGCCTTGCGCGGCGAAATACTTGATAGGCCGCCGGTTGCGCTCTGGCGGCACTTCCCGATTGACGACCAAAACCCCGAAAGCCTGGCCGCCGCCACCCTACACTGGCAATCCATTTACCAGTGGGATTTGGTCAAAGTCAGCCCGGCATCTTCATTTTGCCTGAAAGATTGGGGAGCGCAAGATGTTTGGGAAGGTCTTGCCGAAGGAAGCCGTCGCTACACGAAGAGAGTTATCTCTGCGCCAGAAGATTGGCTCAAGCTAAAAGTGTTAGACGCGGACGCCCCGCAGCTTGCCGCCCAATTAACCTGCTTGCGACTACTCCGCGAGCGGCTCCCGGCGTCTGAACCGATCATCCAGACCATTTTCAGCCCAATGTCCCAGGCCAAAAACCTGGTGGGTGGCGAGCAACTAATTTTGCACCTTCGTCAACAGCCCGAACTGGTACTAAGCGGCCTGGAAGTCATCACCGAATCTACCCGCCGCTTCATTAAAGCGGCCATCGCAACCGGAATCGACGGGATTTTCTACGCCGTCCAGCACGCCCAAGCCGGATTACTAACCCAAGACGAGTTTCTGCGCTTTGGCTGGGCCTATGACCAGCAAGTGCTGGCAGCCGCCAACCCACTGTGGTTCAACATGGCTCACCTGCACGGCGAAAATGTTTACTTTGACGCGGTTGCCGATTACCCAGTACAGGTTCTCAACTGGCACGACCGCGACACCGCCCCGAACCTGGCCGATGGGCAAAAACGTTTCCCCGGCATCGTCTGCGGCGGCCTGCGCCGTGAAACCCTGGCGCTAAAAAACCCAACAGAAATCCAGGCGGAAATGGAAGATGCCCTGGCCCAAACCGGTGGTAAACGTCTCTTGCTTGGAACCGGCTGTGTAGTCGAAACGATTGCGCCACATGGCAATTTACTGGAAGTAACCAAACTGGGAGGTAAAAAATAAGATGCCCCTACGCGTCATTGCAGGAAGCGCCAAAAGTCGCAAACTAAAAAGTGTCCCCGGCGATACCACCCGCCCGGTGACAGACCGGGTGAAAGAAGCCCTGTTCAATATTCTCGCCAATGATGTCTACGATTCGCGCTGGTGGGATTTATTCGGCGGAACTGGCGCGATTGGCATCGAAGCTCTTAGCCGGGGCGCCGAATTTGTGCGCTTTAGCGATCTCAACCGCCTGCCAGTGGAAATCATTAAAACCAACCTTGAAACCACCGGTTTGAACCAAAAAGCCGAAGTCCGCCGCGGGGATGCCTTTACCATGCTGGCAACCCAACCCGATCAGCAGTTTGACTATCTCTACATTGCTCCGCCGCAATATAAAGAATTGTGGTTGAAAGCCCTACAACTGGCCGATGGAAATCCGAACTGGTTCAGCGCCGTAGCCTGGGTTATTGTCCAAATTCACCCGGCGGAATACAAAGAAATTGAACTGAAGCACTTTGAAAAGTTCGACGAGCGCAAATACGGCAGCACCCTATTGATTTTTTATGAAAAAACAGCAACACCAGAGGCCAATACCTTCTAACTTTGACCGTCACTCAAAACCAACATTTTTTGAGTCCCACAACAGAGGAAACCATGCTCGAAATTCTAAAACTTATCGCAGCCATTTTAACCATCGCAACCGGCAGCGCTATCGCTGTTTGCGCCCAAATCGCCCCCTGGATTTACCGGTCTGGAACCGATTGGCGGACGCGGCATCTCCGAAATCCGCTCGATACTGGGCGGATTGTTTATCACACTGGGGCTGTATCCAATTCTGGCAGCCAGCGCCGACGGCTACACCATGCTCGGCTGGGCCTCCTGGGCATAGCTTGTGGATATTTTTTGGGGCACCGGTTTTGTGCTGACAGCCTGGTTTGTCAATCTCTCATTGCAAGAAACCTTTTTGAGCATTTCATCCTACGAAACAGCCATGTCTGTCTGGCGAAGCTGGCTACTGACCGCCCTGGTAACAATTTGGGGAATGCGCCTTAGCCTACCGCAATCATGGACAATCTGAAGACTTTCGTTATGCCGCCTGGCGGCAAGAATATGGCAAAATTTGGTGGATTCGTTCACTTTTCCACGTCTTCTTCTTACAAGGAGTTTTACTTTGGCTCGTTTCAGCGCCCATCATCGCCGGACAATTTCCACATTTTGGCCCCACCCCCCATCTGTTTGATATTCTCGGAATCATCGTCTGAGCATTTGGGTTTTACTTCGAAGCCACTGGCGACTGGCAATTGGCGCAATTTAAGAAAAACCCCGCCAATAAAGGCAAACTAATGACCAGCGGCGTCTGGCGCTATACCCGTCACCCCAATTACTTTGGCGACGCAGCCCAATGGTGGGGCTTTTACCTGATTGCGCTGGCCGCCGGAGCATGGTGGACAATTTTCGCACCCATCCTGATGACCTACCTGCTAACGCGCGTCTCAGGCGTGAGCATGCTCGAAAAAACAATGAGCAAACGGCCCGGCTACGACGCCTACATCCGTCAAACCAGTGAATTTTTCCCCTGGCCTCCCAAAAAAGACTAATATTTTCGCCCCGGCCTCTCGTATTGCTTCCGGCATTGCGCCGAACCAATCATCCTTTTTAGCCCCGCTTCAGGAGTCTTCCATGGAAATTCAACTTGTGCAAATTGAAAAACCAGAACCAATCAACTTCATCCTCGGCCAATCGCACTTCATCAAAACCGTCGAAGACATCCACGAAGCGTTGGTCAATGGCGTACCGGGCATCAAGTTTGGCGTAGCCTTTTGCGAAGCCTCTGGTAAATGCCTGGTACGTTTCAGCGGAACCGACACAGCCATGACCGAGTTAGCCAAGCAAAACGCGCTCGAAATTGGCGCGGGCCATTCGTTTATTCTATTTCTCAGTGAGGGCTTCTACCCAA
>DYPU01000075.1:0-4104 GCA_020719725.1 Anaerolinea sp.
TTAAATCCGCGCCCGCGTGCTACCCGCTCGGCTTCTTCGAGCAAACGAGTACCCTGCCCAATATGTTGACCAGACCCGCCCGCTTCAGCCCCAACCGCCAAAGATTGCCCATAAACATGCACCTCGCGGATAAGCGCCGCGCCCATCAAATCGGGCAAACCGGTCTCTGGCGCATCTTCCAACGGAAGCGATAGCCGGATAAACCCGGCCAAACCATCGTCTGGCGTATCAAACGAGATGAAATGCTCTTCAGCGCTGGCCGCAGCATACACCAGATCATTCAATTTCAGCGCCGCCGGCTCGAAACCAACCTTACGCACCTCGCGGCAGCGCACACAAACACATTTTTTGCCGCGCCGCGCCATCTCCGCCTGCACATCCTGACGCAAACTGGTGCGCTTATTGCCCTCCACCACATTGGTGGAGGGAATATCCCGAATCACCCGGTTAATGCGACAATAACGCGGCACCGTCGGCTTAATTTCCACCATCAACTCAACCAGTTCGGCAGTGCTATAAGGCCGAAACTCACCGCGCTGCCAAACTTCGTACAATTCAGCATTTGCCAAAAGCTGATTAGGGTAAATTTTAATTTCGTCCGGGCAAAAACCATCCCACAGACGCGCAAAATCCGCCCGGTCGCCCAACGGAGTTGCACCATGCAAATTGGGCATCCAATGCAGAACAATCTTAAAACCTGCCGCCCGCAAAAGCGCCACCGCCCGGCGCGTCATCTCGACATCATGACCGCGTTTATTCATCTCCAAAACCCGATCGTCCAGGCTTTGCGCGCCCATCTGAACCTTTGTCACGCCCAACGCGCGCAGCCAGGCCAATTCCTTAAGCGTAATCTCATCCGGACGAGTCTCAATCACCAGCCCCACATTACGATGCACAGTAGTCTCGTTAAAAGCCTGCGCCGCAGCCAACTCGCCCGGCTGGCAAAATTCACCACCACCCGTCGGCCCATCCACCCCATTCATCGCATCAAAACAACGCTTAATAAACCACTCCTGGTAATCACGCCGATACGCGCTCCAGGTTCCACCCAAAATCAGCAATTCAATCTTATCGGTTGGATGCCCCACCGCCTCCAACTGAGCAATCCGCGAGGCCACCTGAGCATAAGGATCAAACGCATGTTCCAGGCCGCGCATCGCCCCCGGCTCATCGGGCAAATAGCTCTTCGGCATCCGCACATCTGTCGGACAAAAAATACACTTCCCAGGGCAAGGATAAGGCTTGGTCAACACCGTCACCGTCGTCACCCCGCTCAAAGTACGCACCGGCTTCATACGAATAGCTTGCAACAGCGCCCCATCCACCGCCATCTCACCCGCCGCCACCATCTCCTGATAAGCCGCCACCAACATAGACTTACCCAACAGCGCCCCATCCGCCGCAGGGAAAGAGCGCATCGCCCTTAAAACATCCTGGCCCTGGCGCACCGCATTCAAAATTTCGCGCGCCAGGGTCATTTTTTCTTCAGTCAGAGCTTTTCGCTCCCGCCAGCTTTGTTGTCGTTCAGAAAGTTCCATCGTTTAACCAGTCAAAAGTATAATCAACCCATGCAACCCGAAACCGCCCAAAAACTCATAGAACTCAATCGCCAATTCTACCAGACGTTTGGCGCACACTTTTCCGCCACCCGCCAACGCATCCAACCTGGCGTACACCAAATTCTCAGCAAACTTCGCGGTGACGAACACCTCCTCGATCTTGGCTGCGGCAACGGCGAAATAGCCCACGTTTTAGCCCAAAACCACTTTCACGGCACCTATACCGGCCTCGATTTTAGCGCCCCCCTAATGAATACCGCCAACACCACCCAGGCCAGTTTCCCCATTCAATTTATAGAAGCAGACTTGAGCGCTGACTGGGGCCTGGCAACAGAACCCTACGACTTCATCTGCGCCTTTGCCGTTCTGCACCACATCCCCTCCGCACCGCTACGCCTCGCTATTCTACAAAAAACAAGAAGCCTGCTCAACCCCGCCGGGCGCTTCGCGCTCTCCAACTGGCAGTTTCTCCACAGCGCAAAGCTCCGGGAACGCATCCAACCCTGGGAACGCGCCCACCTTTCTGCCGCCGAAGTGGACGAAGGCGATGCCCTACTCGATTGGCGCAGCGGCGGCGAAGGCCTGCGCTACGCGCACCACTACTCCCAAACCGAATTAGACGCACTCGCCAACGCAACCAGTTTTCGGGTGGAGCGCTGCTTTTTATCCGATGGAAAAGAAGGAAACCTGGGCCTATACCAGGTTTGGGAGGCCGTATGAAATCCAAAACAGAAATTGTGCAAAACTGGTTACCGCGTTACACCGGCATTGAGCTAAATGCGTTTGGAAAATACATCATCCTGGTAAATTTTGGTGATTATGTGCGCATGTTTGCCGAATGGCACAACGTAGAAATCAAAGGGACCGATCGCCCCATGCCCAACGCCACCGCCGGAGAGATCAGTATCATCAATTTTGGCATGGGCAGCGCCAACGCCGCCACAGTAATGGACTTGTTGGGAGCCATTCAACCGCGTGCCGTCCTATTTTTGGGAAAATGTGGCGGCCTCAAGAAGAAAAACCAACTGGGCGATCTAATTTTGCCCATCGCGGCCATTCGCGGAGAAGGCACATCCACCGATTACTTCCCACCCGAAGTACCCGCCCTGCCAGCCTTTAGCTTACAAAAAGCACTTTCCACCACCATCCGCAACTACCAACGCGATTATTGGACCGGGACGGTCTATACCACCAATCGCCGGGTTTGGGAACACGACGAAGAGTTTAAAAAATATTTGCGTCGCATCCGCGCCATGGCAATCGACATGGAAACTGCCACAATCTTTACGGTTGGCTTTTACAACCAGATTCCATCTGGAGCGCTTTTGCTGGTTTCAGATCAACCCATGGTCCCAGACGGCGTCAAAACAGCCGAAAGTGACCGCAAAGTAACCCAAGCGTTTTTAGACTTGCATCTTAAGATTGGCATAGACTCTTTGCGTGAACTGATTAATCACGGGTTAACCGTCAAACACCTGCGTTTTGAATTTGATAATTAACCGCCCTCTTATAATCTTTTTTTGATCCAGCGGCCAGGGATCGCGCACCTTCGCCAGATATGAAGATAGCCCTAAAAAAGTTAAAACCTTCCCGGTCTTTGCCACCAGCGCATTTCAATGGGGTTTACAAAGTGGTTATGCTCATACAACAAGTGAGGCCTTATCACCAATAAACCAGCCCGCAAGATGTTCCAGCGCCCCAGCTACAAATCAGCATTTAAAATGCAGTTTTTATCACAAAAATGACCCTAAAAACAGGCCCAGGGTCATTTTTGTTTGCCTTTTTTTCTAAAAAATTCAACTTCTTTTAACCTTTACATTCCGGCCATTTGTTGTAAACTACATGCCGTTGGCGTTTTTCCCGGAGCCAACCGGGGGAGCGCCGTCAAATTTTAAGTCTCAAAGAAAGGGAATTTTATGAATGTCCGAGCATCTCAGCACCTATCTGTCACCTAACTTGCAAGGCCACCCGAGAGCCGATGGCAACGGAAACGGGATTTTTGCCAAAGTGCCTTTGAAAAAAGGCGAACTCCTGGCCGTTTTCGGGGGTGTCGTTTATGAATGGGACACCTTTGTTACCCTTCCTGAAATTGAACGAACGTTATGCATCCAGGTTGAAGAAAACTTCTTCCTTGTGCCGCGCCCAATCGGGGAAGGTGATTATGTCAACCACTCCTGTAATCCCAATGCCGGGCTTTCGGGGCAGATAGCACTGGTTGCAATGCGTGATATTCATCCCGGCGAAGAAGTTTGTTTTGATTATGCAATGAGCGACACCGTGCCATACGACGAGTTTAACTGCGGCTGTGGCGCTCATACCTGCCGTGGGCGGGTGACGGGTAACGATTGGCGTTTACCCGAATTGCAAAAACGGTATGCCGGTTTTTTTGCGCCTCATGTTCAACGCAAAATCGATGCGTGGCGCGGCGAACAACGCGCCGCCGAGCGCCTGGCCCGCCGCCAAAAACGCTTTGCCTATGGCGGCTCGGTTGCCATGCCAGCTACGTTATACGAATAAAGCAAGCCTTTCTTCCATCAAAAAACGC
>DYPU01000075.1:4204-14496 GCA_020719725.1 Anaerolinea sp.
AAAACGCAGCTTCCACCGGGGGGAGTACCCGGTGGAAGCATTCGCCAAAGGAGGAGACAGTGAGGCGCTATTTACCCTATCTCTTATGTTTAATGATACCTGCTCTTATAAGTAAGGGCTAGCTATATATGTCATGTTCTTATAATGACAACTTTCACAATATCATCCATGACGTTAATCGTCTTAACGCCCTGTCATTTGGCTTTATTTCATGTGCTTGTTCAAATCGTTGAGCAGGCTGGGCGTCAGCTTTGGTTTTGCCTTCACCACCGGAATTTTGCCTGAAACCCGGGCGCTATCCAGTTCGGAGCTAAAGCGCATCCAATCTTCCACAAGAAAAACAAAGTGAGGCGTTTTGTCAAAAAAGAAAAACGGTGAAAGAAACAAAGGCAACCAAAAGCGCGCAATAGGATATTGGCTGAGATGGACAACATTGGCTGTGCGCCCCAACAACGGGCCAAGCATCTCCCTGCGCCAGGAAGATAGTTTTTTGGGCGGGAACAAGGCCGACATTTCGGCGGAGGCAAGATGGTGAATTCTTTTATAAGAAATGTTTAGGCGCAAAAAGGGTGTCACCAGCCGCAAATGGTTATCGTGCATTTGCAAATAAGCAAAATTACGGATTGTGAGCAAAAACAGGCCAAATCCCATGGCAAGAATGCCAACAACCAATAAAACCAGCCCACCGGTTTGATCGAGATGCGGCAAGGGGTTTTGAGATGCATTCAGAAAATACCACTCGGCCCCCCAAAGCAAACCAACATAAAGCACAAGCACCAGCCCAATCGCAAAAACGGCTGTCCACCAGCGGCCAAGCATACGTTTGTAAACCAATAAAGGATACTTTCTACCGCCACGCGCCATAAAGTTACTCTTCCTCGCTGCCAAAACGAGCAAGAGCCGGCGCACTGGGGCCAACATCACCGCTAATCTGGCTGCTTAACTGCGAAATGGCCTTTGTGAGATATTCACCACGCAGGCTAAAGGTAATATCGCCGCGCGTTTTTTCGATAATACTGCGGGCAATGTCCGTCTGACGGCGCAAGCCATTGGTAATCGCATCTGGATAATCCATCGTAACGAGCACGGCATAAATATCATCCATTTGGGTCAGCAGGCGTTCCGCTTCAGAAGAATAACCATGCCGCAAAATATCGAGACAACGTCGGCGCAATTCGCCAACCACTTCGGCTAACCCATTCAAATATGTGGCGTGTTCAGCCTGTAATTCAACCGGCCCTGGCAAGTCTTTACCTTGAATCAGAGCGCAAGTTACATTGGCCTCAACAAACTCCTTAAGGGCATCCTGAGTGTAACCGGCGTAGTATAAATCTGGATGATCGCTCAGACTTAAACGGAGCGTTTCGGCCAGCTTATGCGCTTGTTCGAGTTGTTCCAGCATGGCTGGCTCTTCACCGCGATGCACCGCGCGAATCGCCTGCGAGCAGTGGCGCGTCAACATGCGCGCCTGCGCCAAAGCCTGATCGCGGGCAGCGGTGCGAACATCGAAGGTGTGACGAATTTGTTCGGAAATTTCTTCTAAATTTTGCATAATTTTCTCGTGTGCCCGGCGGATAAAACGCCGGGCACATCTTTGCTCAGGGTTTTCCCTCTTCGGGTGGAGCCTGCTCTGGCGACGGTGGAAATGGTTTGAAAAGCTGATCAGCCAGCGAGGACGAGGCGGCAGGGATGACAATTTCGCCAAAAGCCGCCTCGTAGCGCGCCAAATTCTCACTCAGCGCCTTATATAATAATTTTGCGCTCAGGGGCGACATGAGAATGCGCGCGCCAATACGAGCGCGTGTTTCGCCGGGCAATAAATGGGCAAAATCAAACACCATATCGGCCGGAGAATGCGCAATTCGCACCAAATTGGCATACACCGGTTGCAAATCTTGCGGAACTTCGAGCGCGGTGGTGGGTCGCGTATTAGGCTGGGGCATTTTGCCTCCCAAAAAAGACAACCTGCCTGACGGCAAGTTGTCTTTGAGTTAACTAAAATGGAATATCTTCATCGGGCGCGCCAACAAAGCTGCCGCCCATCTCTCCGCCGCCCATGCCGCCTCCACCATCCTCGCGGCCAGAAAGGAAACGAACAGTGTTGGCTGTCACCTCAAAGCTAGAGCCATGCGAACCATCTTGCTTGGTATAAACTTTGGGCGATCCGGTAGCAGGGTCGGGTCTTAATGTCCCTTCCACCAGCACCTTACTTCCCTTTTTTACATATTGATTGCAGACTTCAGCAGTTTTACCCCAAGTTGTTACTCGAAACCAGGTTGTCTCTTTCACAAGCTGACCATTGTTGCCGGTATATTGACGATTGGTTGCCATTGAAAATGAAGTAACCGGTTGCCCCGAAGGCGTGTAACGCATCTCAGGATCACGGCCAACATTTCCGGCGATTATAATTGTGTGATACATTTTTATCTCTCCTTTTGTGTGCAGGACCAAAAATTTCATCTATTGTACTCGATGGAGCCTTTTTGAAAGGGGATTTAACTAAATTTACTCTTGCCACACCAATAGACAAAAGTACCAAAGCTACTTGCTTCGATATCTGGATTGCACTATACTTCCCAGTCTATTTTAGACAAAAAGGAGAAAAAATGACTACTATCAAGCGCTATTCCCCCTTACTGGTTGCATTACATTGGTTAATTGCACTACTCATCCTCGCAATGCTCGCGCTCGGCTTTACCCGGCTGGGCGGCAGGCCTAACGATTCAGCAAAAATCCAATTACTCAGTCTGCACATGCCCATCGGCATCAGCATTTTCGTGCTCATGCTTGCCCGCATCTTTGTGCGCTTTCTAACCAAAAAGCCCGCCCCAGCCAGCATCGGCAACCCGCTGCTCGATAAAATTGGGGAAGTGGTACACTATCTGCTCTATTTGATTGCGCTCAGCATGAGCATCAGCGGAATGGGAATTTCAGCTCTGGCCGGTTTACCGGCTATCGTTTTTGAAGACAAAGGGCCTCTTCCTGTCGATTTTGCGACTTTTCCCCCTGCAATTGGGCATGGCTTTTTGGCTTTTGTACTCAGTGGACTGCTGACTCTGCACATTGGCGCGGCGCTCTATCATCAGTTTATCCGCCACGATGGTTTACTTGGCCGGATGTGGTTTGGTAAGGAATAATTTTCCCCCTTATGAACCCTGGTCAGCATTACCGCTTGTTTTATGTGGCCCTGCATTGGATTTCTGCCTTGTTGGTTTTTGGCACATTTCTGATCGGACTACTTTCACTGGCGAATACCCCTAATAACCCGGAAAAACTGTTTCCGTTGACAGTTCATCTGGCCTTGGGCGTTCTCGTTCTGGCGCTAACCATCGCGCGCCTAATCGTGCGCACCCTGATGGGCCACCCCGTTACCCGGCTGGCAAAAATTTCCCCGCGGGCAGCCATGCTCGACAAAATGAGCGTTTATGTTCAGCCCATGCTGTATCTTTTTACATTTCTAATGGCTGCAACCGGAATCGCCATTGCTCTTCCGGCAGGGCTGTTGAATGGTTCACTGTGGCAAACAACCCTGCCTCCCGATTTTTATGTTTATCCAGCTCGCACCTGGCACGGCGCAATTTCACTCGCTTTAATGCTGTTGATTGGGCTGCATCTATTGGCCTTTTTCTATCATCAGGGCTTGCGTGGGGAAAATTTTATTGGGCGAATGTGGTTTGCGCCCAAATCCAAGCATAATAAAGATTGAGACCATGAATACTCTTTATCTTGTGGCAACCCCTATTGGAAACTTGGAAGATATTTCAGCGCGTGCGTTGCGTATTTTGCGCGAGGCGCGCCTGATTGCGGCAGAAGATACGCGCCATACCGGGCGGCTGCTGGCTCATTTTTCCATTTCAACCCCATTGACCAGCTATTTTGAACATAACAAACACACCAAGCTCGATAAAATCTTAGCCACATTGGCCTTGGGGGATGTGGCATTGGTCTCAGATGCTGGGATGCCCGCCATTAATGATCCCGGCTACGAGTTGGTACGCGCGGCGCTCGCGGCAGGATTCACCGTCAGCCCGGTTCCAGGCCCTTCGGCACCGATTGCCGCTTTGGCGGCTTCTGGCCTGCCAACCGATGCTTTTCTGTATTTGGGGTATCTGCCACGCAAATCTTCGGAACGGAAATCTTTTTTGGCACAAGCTGCTAACCTACCCTATACGCTTATTTTTCTGGAAACGCCGCATCGGCTGTGCGCTGCGCTGCTAGACCTCGAAACCGTGCTGGGAAATCGTCCACTGGCGGTGGCGCGGGAATTGACAAAACTGCATGAAGAAATTTGGCGAGGCACCCTCGCCGCGGCACGAGTTTATTTCGCAGAACATGAGCCGCGCGGAGAGTTTACGCTGGTGGTGGGAGGCCAACCCATTAGCGTGGAGGAACCCGGCTGGACAGAAACCAGGCTAAGGCAGGAAGTGGATTCTGGCCTGGCAAACGGCGAATCGCCAACAGCCCTGGCGCGGCGCTTGGCGCAAGCATCTGGCCTGGAGCGGCGTCAAATTTATCAATTTATTTTGCAAGAAACAAAATAAAAACAAAAGAGCACTACCTGGCGGTAGTGCTCTTTTGTTTTTGGGCGGCAACCCGGTTTATTTTTGAGTAAAGCGTATCAACAACAGGTTTTTGGCACAATCGTTGTAGGTGGTTAGATAAAATTGTTCGGAAAGTGGCGCGCCCGATTGGTCAAAAAGCTGAATCCAGAGCGTTTTGGCGCTGGATTCAGGGGGAATGCCTAATGCAAATTCAAAACCGCTCGGGCCATAGGCCGGGACTATCCCGGTTAGTGTGGTGGAGGAAGATGCAAAAGATTTTCCGGGCACGCTGCCGCCGATTTTGACAATAAGCCCCGTAACGGGTGTGTTTTTGGTATCCAGCGCTTGCCCGGCAATGATAAAGTCACCGCAGGAGGTATCGGCGCGGAAAGTGGTACTGTCAAAATATTGCACCGTCACGCCGTAGGCTAAGCCTACTGGTTTGGTTGTCCGCGAGGGCGTGGGGCTGGTGGTAGCTGTGGGCGGAGTGACCATTGAAAAGGGCGTGTTGGTTGGCTGAATGGTGAAGGTGGGGCGCGGGGTACTGGTCGCGGTGGGCTGAATGGTGGGAACGAGCGTCCAGGTGGCCGGAAGTGGGATGGGCGTAATGGTGGAGGTGATTGTGGGCGGAACCGGTGTGTTGGGCGGGAATGGGTTAAAACCGATATAAGGGTTACTAAAAACGCTAAAAACAACGCCACAGGAGAGCAGGGTTAATAAGATAAAAATAATCGTCAAAATATTATACAAACCGTCGGGTTTGCCTTTTTTGCCACGCGCTTTTTGGGGGGCTGTGGAGGGTTTGGTGTTCATCCATTACTCCTAAATATTATTGTTGAGATAGTGAAATGATGATTTCGCTCTGTGAGCGCCGGGTTTCAACCCATTCGGACAGGGCGCGATTTTGCAAAGCCAACCGCGCATCAAAAGCCAGCGGGCGTTGATCCTGGCGTTCGATGACTTTGAGAATATGAAAGCCAATTTCGCTGGGGATGATGCTGCTAATGGTATTTAATTCCAGCGTAAAAGCAGCATCTTCAATCGGCGGCCATTCCAGATAACCGCGCGGAAACCAACCAATATCACCACGAGTAGCCGGGTCGTAGAGCGCGGCCAATTCATCAAAATCGGCTCCGGCTTGCAGTCGAGCGGCGGCGGCATCGGCATCTTCTTGATTATAGGTCAGAATCTGGCGGACATGGACCTGTTCTGCGGTACTGGGAAGAGCCGATATGATTTTGTCACGCATCCAGGCCGCTTCGGCGGAACGTTTTAGGGCCACCCGAAAGCCGGTTTCTTCATACGCGTGGGTCTGTTGCCAGGCTGTTAGCGCTTCGGGGCTGCCAAGTTTGGCCGCCAAATCGTCGATTCTGGCCTGCAAGCTGGCTTCATCGAGGCTAAATCCGGCTTCGCGCGCGGCCTGTGACAGTAAGGTTTGAGCAATCAGGTCGTTGATGACAATTTGCTGGGCCTGGGCTTCGTCCAGGCTGCGGGAAAGGGCGGCTTGAGATTGCTGGTAACGCGCCAGTTCGGCGGCGAATTCGAGCAGGGGCAGGCCTTCACCGTTAACGGTAAAGGCCATCGGGACGGGGGTTGGTGTAGGTGGGGCCGGGGTTGCGGTAACGGGAACCAGGCTGGGGGTGGCGGTGGGCTGAACTGGTGTGGCGGAACAAGCCGCAAGCAGCAGGGCGAGCAAGATTAATGGGAATTTTTTCAAGGTAGACATCTCCCCGATTATACACAGGTGTGGGGCAAAATCAACTTTCTTTTGGCGGAGCGGCGGGCCCGTAGTCCAATATTTTGCGAACACCGGTGGCGTCTTCGGGCTGACCGATGATGCCTTTTTCTTCCATTTTGTCGATAATGCGGGCGGCGCGGGTGTAGCCGATGCGCAGTTTGCGCTGAAGCATAGAGACAGAGGCGCGGCCTTCGCGCCGAACGAGGTCAACTGATTCGCTGTACAGCGGATCACCTTGCTCGGCGGCGATTTCTTCCCAGATGGGGATTTGTTTGAGGGGCAGGTTGGTGGCGGCAGAATCGACTGGGCCGCCGGGCGGGGTGGACTGGGTGTTTTGGGATTGTCCGCGCCAAAAATCGACCAGACGGTGAATTTCTGTATCTGAAACGAAGACGCCTTGCAGGCGAGCCGGAGCCGGGGCGTCGGGGGCCTGGTAGAGCATGTCGCCGCGCCCCAGCAGACGTTCTGCGCCGGGTTGGTCGAGGATGACGCGGCTATCGGTGTTGGAGGCAACGGCAAAGGCGATACGAGCCGGGAAGTTGGCTTTGATGAGGCCGGTGACAACATCGACAGAAGGGCGTTGGGTGGCGAGGATGAGGTGAATCCCCGTGGCGCGGGCCAGTTGGGCCAGGCGGGTGATGGTGCGCTCGGTTTCATCGGGGGCCAAGAGCATCAGGTCGGCTAATTCGTCAATGACGATAACCAGGTAGGGCAGGCGCTTTTGGGCCTCAGCTTTGAGGCGGTTGTTGTAATCCTGGATATTGCGCGCGCCAACCTGGGCAAATTGATGATACCGGCGATCCATTTCACGGGTCATCCATTGTAGTGCGCCGATGACTTTTTCCATTTCGACGACGACCGGGGAAAGCAGGTGCGGGATGCCATTGTAGCCGGTCAGCTCGACCCGTTTGGGATCGACCAGTACCAGGCGGAGATCGTCGGGGGTGTTGTATAACAGCAAACTGGATAAAATGGCATTGACGCAGACCGATTTGCCCGAGCCGGTGGTTCCGGCGATGAGTATGTGAGGCATGGCTGATAAATCTGCGCCGACGGGATGGCCGGAAACATCTTGTCCAAGAGCGAAAGAAAGCGGTTTGCGAATGCGGCGGAAGATTTCGTTTTCGAGTAAATCGCGCAAGGCCACAACGGTCATTTCTTCGTTGGGGACTTCTATGCCGAGGTAGGAGTGACCGGGTACTGGAGCCTGAATGCGGATGCGAGGGGCGGCCAACGCCAGGGCCAGGTCATCGGAAAGCGAGGCAATTTTGCTGACGCGGACGCGCATTTTTCCGTTGCGCGATTCGATGAAAAGGGGTTCGACGCCAAATTGGGTGACGGTTGGGCCACGATTGATTTCTACAACCTGAGCGGGTGCGCCAAAAGAAGCCAGGGTTTCTTCAATCAGGCGGGCGCGCTGTTCGATATAGTCTTCGTTTTGGCTGGGAGCCGAGCCAGGGTTAAGGATTTCTTTGACATCTGGCAAAGTCCAGACCTGCGGTTTGACGCTGGAGGTGGGCGCAAAGCCATTAGACGCGGGGGCCATCTCTAGGGCGGGTTCGGGAGGAATGGAGGTTAAGCCAGCCGGGTCGGGAGCAGTTGTCAGCGCTGGGGTAGCCGAAGGCCGGGTGTACCCAGGCAGCCTGGCGCGAATCTTGTTCCAGAGCAGGCTGAAGATGCGCCAAAGCGGAGCAAGTTTGCCTATCATTTCGGGAATACCCAAATCAAGTGTCCAGGAAAGCGCGATGAGCAGCCAGGCCAGTAAAACGACCATTAGCCCTTCAAAGCCAATGCTGTTTCTAAACAGACGATAGAACAGGCTGCCAACCCAGCCGCCCCCACTGGCCTGAGAGACTTCAGGATTATTGCCAATTTCTTGCAGCACAACCAGCGACCAAAGCCCCAGCAAGAGCAACCCGGTGACACGCGCCACTGAAACAGGCGGAATACGCTCAATTTTGCGTAACACCAGCCATAGTCCAAACACTATCAGGGCCAGGGGCAAAATATAGGCCCCCCAGCCAAATAAGAACCTGAATAGTGAAATTGCAGCGCCGGGCAAAGCCGAGCGGCTGGAGGAGATGAGCAGCAAACCAATAATGAGGCCCGCGACAGCCAGCCCAACGCCTATCAAATCCAACTTTCGCTCTGCGGAAAGGGTAAACAGGGGCGGCGGAGGCGGTTCTGTAACCGGCGCGGGAGCGGGGGCAGGCTTGCGCGCAGCTTTCTCTGTCGCGGCAGGTGTCGGTTTTTTGGCAGCAGGCGCAGATTTTGCCCCACGAGCAGGCTTGGCTGCGGGCTTTTTATCTTCTTTTTTTGGCAAAGCCGGTTTGCCTTTGGGAGGCGGATATTTAGAAAAGGGGATTTTAATAGGCATCAGGTTTTGTGCCGGGAATGACAAAATGGCACAAAAATTATAGCACAAATGGTCGAATAACAACTCAGTCAATCAGAGCGCGGTTTTGTAAATCCCACATTTTTTTATACAAGCCATTCTGGCGCAATAAGCTGGCTTGTGTACCACGTTCGACGATTTTACCGGCATCCAAAACGAGAATCTCATCCATGCGTTCCAGTCCAATCAGCCGGTGTGTGATCCATAAGGCCGATTTTGGCGCAGTTTCTGAGGCGGAAACACGAATAACACTGGCATCCAAAATATTGTGCAGGGTTTCGACAATTTTATATTCGGTCGCCGGGTCGAGATTGGCAGTTGGTTCGTCAAAAAGAAAAATCGGAGCGTCTTTGAGCAAAGCGCGCGCAATCGCCAGGCGCTGGCGTTCACCGCCGCTTAAGTTTAGGCCGCGCTCACCGACAAAGGTTTCGTAACCATCTGGCAGTCTAATAATAAAATCGTGCAATTGGGCTTGCTGACAGGCGGTTTCCAGATCAGCCTGTTCCGCCCAGGGGCAAGCCAGCAATAGATTTTCACGCAAGCTGGCATTGAAGAGATAGGTATTCTGGCCGACGACGCTGAACATCCGACGGGTATCCACCTGAGAGTAGCGGCGCACATCTTGTCCATCAAGCCAGATTTCGCCTTCGGTATACTCCCAAAAGCGCAAGAGCAGGTTGGCAAGCGTACTTTTGCCCGCGCCGCTTGGGCCAACAATGGCAATTTTGCGCCCGCTGGGCAAGTCGATGCTGATGTTCTCTAGAACTTTTTGGGGCGCAGCGGGAACAGATTGGACGGAGTCTTTTTTCTTTTCTCCGTAAAATTCCGCCGCCTCGGCCTCCGAAAGATAGCCAAAGGACAGGTTCTTTATGATCAAATCCGCCGAGGCGGGCCGAGGCAAAGGCAACACAGGATCACTAACAGCAGGCGCAGAATCCGCAATCTCAAACAGGCGTCGGGCCGCTTGCAGGTTGGCTTCAAGCAATTGGGCGGCCTGCGGCAACCCCTGAACGGCTTCAAAAGAGGCCATCGTGCCGAGCACTACCACCGCCAGGAAAACACCGGGAAGTTTACCTTCCGTCACAAAGGGGATGGCGAGATAGAGCATGGCAAGGACACCCAGGCCGGTGATTAAACTCGCCAGCCCGGCCTGAAAACCGTTTAAACGGGAGAGTTTGGCCTGAGTGTGGGAAAATGCGCTCGCCGTAGCTTGTATCTTGTCGAAATAGGCTTTTTCCTGGCCGAAAGCAACCAGGTCGGGTAGACCCTGCACCGAATCGACCAGGTCGGCGCGCAAACGGGCCCGCTCCTCGACCAGAGTCCGACCGGGGTTGCGATTCAAGATCAGGGTGAGAACGGTCAACCCCAGGCCAAGGGCCAGCAAAAAACCGACGACGGTAAAGCCCAGCGAAATGGAGAAAGTCCCCATGAAGATTCCCATTCCCAAAACAATCACAATGGCGACGAGCGGTGGAGCCAGGACGCGGACGTACAAATTGTCGAGCGATTCGATGTCGGTGATGACGCGGCTGAGCAAATCTCCAGAGCGGGCCGAGACAAGGCGGGCCGGGGCAAGGGGTTCGATGGACTGGTAAAACCAGACCCGCAGGCGGGCGAG
>DYPU01000076.1 GCA_020719725.1 Anaerolinea sp.
CAACTTTACTCGATTAGCCCTATTTCTTTCACCTATTTTTGGCGAAGGTATTGAGCAATAAGAATAATTTACCAAAATATGTCCGAATTGTCATCCACATCATCGAAAAGAAGGGGGGATTTCAAAACAAAAAGCGGGTGATTTGAAAATCACCCGCTTTTATCGAAAACGGCTCAGGGCTAAATTAAATCCATTTGTGAGGCGCGCGCCACGGCCTCGGCGCGGTTATTCACTTCCATTTTTTCTAAAATATGACGAATATGGGTTTTTACCGTATTTTCAGAGATGAATAGCGTTGCGGCAATTTGCGAGGTTGTCTGACCACGCGCCAGGCATTTGAGCACATCAATTTCCCGATCACTCAAAAGCCCACGGCTGCGATCCGTTTTTGAGCGGCGCACCGCCTGTAAAACTTTTCCGGTAATCTCTGGCGAAAGGACTGAGTTACCCGCCATGACGGCCTGAATGGTGCTGCGGAGAACCTCCGGCTCGGTATTTTTGAGCAAATAGCCATTGGCTCCCGCCACAATTGCGTCGATCAGGTCATCATCATTTTGCGAAATGGTCAACATCAACACTTTTTGCTCTGGCAATAGCTTGCGAATGTTCCCAAGCGTCTGGATACCATCCATCAGCGGCATGTTGATGTCGAGCAGTAGCAAATCGGGCTGAATTTTTCGAATCATCTCCAGCGCTTCCTGGCCGTTGGTGGCTTCTCCAACCACCTTAAATTCTGACATCTCGTCCAATAAACTAATTAAACCGCGCCGGAAGAGAGCGTGGTCATCCACCACCATCAACCGAACATGCTGAGTGCCTGTCATACCATCTCCTTCAGGCTGGCCGGAAGCCGAACGGAGATGGTAGTACCCTGATCAGGCTGGCTAAAAATTTGAAAATCGGCGCCAATCATCTCAGAGCGTTCACGCATCCCGCGCAGCCCATAGCGAGCAACCACGTCTACTGTTTCCGGTAAAAAGCCAACGCCATTGTCGCGCACTTCCAGCCAAATATACCCCTCTTTTTCTTGCGCGCGCACCCAAACCTGGCTGGCTCCCGCATGTTTGCGAACATTGCTAAGCGCTTCCTGCACAATTCGAATCAACTGGGCCTGAACTGTCGGCGGGAAATCCCCTGTGAGCTGAAATTCTAAAAGCTCAGCCTGAATATTGGCCGCTTCCCTGAAATCAGCAACAACCTGCCCGAGCCAATTGTGCAGGTTGGAAGATGGGATGCGGCGCAGGTTATCGATGGCCTGCCGGGCATCGAGGTAGGCATCCGACAAAGTGCGGTAATTAGACTGGAGGGTTGTCATCAGACGTTCGGTTTCCCCACGCGCCAGGTAATTTTGCATTTGGGCGGCCTGAATTTTGAGGAACGCCAGGGTTTGCGCCAGGCCATCATGAATTTCGCGCGCCAGGCGGGTGCGCTCGTCGACCACCGCCTGATATTCCAATTGCACCATAAGACGCGAGTTTTGCAAAAGCAAGGCGGCTTGAGCGGCGATTGTTTCAAGCAATGCGCGCTGACGTTCGGCAAAGGTCTGAATCGAGTTTGAGCCAAGCACCAAAACACCAGGCGGCGGCGCGTCTTGCCAAAGCAAAGGCACCACCAGCAAAACTTTCCACATTTCACGCCGATCCAGCGAGACATTTTCGAGCGAAAGGCTCTGGCGTGAGGCCAAAACACCTTTCCACAGGCCTTCCAGGAAGGGCAGGTCGGGGGTTTCCGCTGGCGGGTTGGAGTCGCGCTTTAAACGTGATAAAAGCAAAGGGGCGTTCGCGCCCGGCCCCGTCCCGCCCGGAATGTAGAGCAAGGCAAAGTCGGTATCCAGCGCTTTTTGAACATTTTCAAGCAATTGTTCCAATAAGGCCGAACGATCAGATTTGATGCCAGTAGCAGTTTGCAAATAACGTAGAGCCAAAATTTCACGGTCACGCATTCGCAAGGTTTCGATGGCCTTTCCAGCAAAGTCGAACAAGCTGAGAAAAAACATACGCTGGGAGGCTTTCATTTCGACGCTTTGCTCAAAAAAATAATTAACAATCCCTACTTCGCGGCCTGCGCTGCGGATGGGGAAGCAGCGCACCGAGGCCGAGCGGCTGGACTGGGCAGGAATAAGCGCGCAGCCTTTGCCGCCGTGTAAAGTCTGGCAACCTTTACACACCTGGCGGGTCTCCGGCGCTTTCAAACGGTCGGACCAATTTTCAAGCGCCGAAACCGGCACAATTCCAAACATCAGGGTCGGCAAAGATTGTCCAAATTCGTCATAGGGTAAAAAAGATGCGCCATTGGCGCTCAAAAGTCCGGCCCCGGTTTCAAGCAATGATTCGAGAATTTCACGCTCGGAGAGCGCATCCAATGCTTTTTTCTGAAAAGTGAGCACAACCCGAAATTGACGCGGCAAACTTTGCAGATCATCTTCGGCCTGTACCTCGCGCTGGGCAGCCGCCCGCCGCAAAGAAAGTTTTAGCCAAAATTCAAGCACCTCAGTGAGCAACCCGGCAGTAAGAAAAGCAACCAGAATCGAGAAAAACGGATTCCAGGGCAGTTCGGCCACAAGATAAAAGCCAAACACCAGAACTAACGCGGCAAACGTGGCGTAGCGCGCCCGTAAAAGCTCACTGTCCATGCGGTGGCCTTATTCCTTAACCACCGCTAATACCTCGGCACTGTGTTCGGCGGGTTTTACGTTTTCAAAAACTTTTTTAACCAGGCCGTCAGGGTCAATCACAAAACTGGTGCGTAAGACGCCCATATATTCGCGGCACATAAACTTTTTTTGCGCCCAAACGCCATAAGCCTCGCAAACCTGATGTTCCACATCGGCCAGTAGCGAAAAAGGCAGGTCAAACTTTTGTTTAAATTTGGCGTGCGATTTGGAAGAATCGGGGCTGACGCCCAAAATTATCACGCCAGCTTCCTGGTAGGCAGAATAATTATCACGAAAATTGCAGGCTTCAGTCGTACAGCCTGGAGTGTCGTCTTTGGGGTAAAAATAAAGGACAATGGTCTGGCCTTTAAAATCGGTCAAATTACGAACTGCGCCGGTTTCATCAGACAGGGAAAAATTAGGGGCGGGTGTTCCGGGCAAAATTGGCATCAGGGTTTCCTCCTGATGCTATTATAACCGACAGGCTTAGGGCTAATTCGGACTATTTTGGTAGGTTAACGAAACTCAAACAAAGGCGGCTGAGGTGGGAAAACAAAGCAGGGCCGGGAGATGTATGCTCCCGGCCCTGCCCAAAATGCGCATTTAGAGTTCTACCGCCAGGCAGGTGAGCGTTTCTTCCACGCCCGGAATCGGCTGAATACCGGATGCCAAAATTTTGCCCAAATCGTTAATATCTTCGGCTTGCACAATGGCAACCGCATCGTAAGGGCCAAATGTCATGTTTACATCTTTCACTTGCGGCATTTTTTTCAGGTGACGAATTACATCCGTAATCTCACCGGGACGAATATTAATGAGGATAAATGCTTTCATCGCTCTGCTCCTATTCTATACTTTGAGGCCAACTATCAATACTGGGCGGACCGCCCCAGCCGGTTTTACACCGGAAATGCTAGAACCCAACAAATTATAGGGAAGTTCAGGCGAAATAGATACAGGCAATCATCACTATTTATAAGGAAGGAAATCACCCAATATACTATGACTAACTGCGCCGCCCGCGCGCCAGCGCCAGAGTCAGCACAATGGCGGCCAGAAGAATCATGCCCAAAACCAATGGCCCATCCTGGCGGGTAATAACCAACAGCGGCGGCGGGGTTGGCGTAGGACTAAAAAAAGGCGTAATGGAAGGCAAAAGGGCTGCCAGTGTGGGAAGCGGCGAAGGCGTGGCAAAAAGCGTAGGGGTTAAACTAGCCGGCACAGGGGTGGCCGTGATTCCACTGCCTTTTTTGATGAGGAGCTGCTCTTTGGGGTAAATCGCATCAGTTTCGCTCATCCCGTTTAGCTGGCGAATCTCCGCTATTTTGACACCGTATGTGATGGCGATCAGCCACAAGGTTTCACCCGGCTGGACAATATGCGAAATCTCTCCGTCGGGCATGGGCGTGTTTGGAAAAACAGTCGAAGCCAGCGGCGGAGCATAAACCACCAGCGTAGCCGCCGTCTCACCTGGCGCAAGCGTATTAATCACCTGTGGCACGCCGCTCCCCGTCGGGCGGGCGGCATCGATAACGTAGTAGACGTACTCTCCAACCAGCGCCACACCCACGCCAACTTCTTGCAAATTGGGCGAAAGCATGGTGTTCAAATGCGGCGCATCGCCTTGCCACTCACTTACCGCCTCCTGAACCGACTTATTGGAGCCAGCCGTGATATTTTCAGACATAAAACCCCCAAAACTCAGGTCGCCCGCCAGCGGATAACCCGCATTCAGGGCGCGTTGATACGGGCGCGTGCCGCCATAACCACTATGCGAAACTCCATTGACTGCCATAAACTCGGCATGTTGCTGAGCAATTCCCATCAGAATAGGATTGGCATTATACGGGGCCAGGCCATTGGCCGCTCGTAAAGCGTTGACCGCCGCAATGAGTGCATACGCATCCGTCACCACCCCCGGCCTGTCTGCCGCTATAGCTGGCGTTGAGGCCGCCTCAGCTTTGCTCGTCAGAGCAAAAAGTAATCCGACCAAAAATAACATCGCTATTTTTCTCATGCTTTTGTTCCGTTAAAAAGTGAACTTTACCTCAATTGTCAATTTCCGAATTGTGTAAAATAAAAGTTTCAAACTTGATCCGTCAAAACCAGAACGCAACAAGAAGTTTGATTATAATGCTTTTGCATGGGCAAATTTCTTATCATTGGGTTGGGCGGCGGACTGGGCGCTATTTTGCGCTACTTGCTGGCCGGATGGGTGCAAAACTGGGCAAAAACGGCCAGCTTTCCCTATGGAACTCTGACCGTTAATCTCCTGGGTTGTCTTATAATTGGGCTGCTTTCCGGGTTGGCCGAAGCGCGTAACGTCTTTACAACCGAAACCCGCTTGTTTGTATTTGTCGGATTGCTGGGTGGGTTTACCACCTTTTCGACCTTTGGCAACGAGACCTTCAACCTACTTCAAAGTCGCGCCAACCTGCCCGGCCTGCTAAACATTGGCGCACATCTCTTTCTGGGAATAACAATGGTCTGGGCTGGCAAAATCTTATCCGCTCTACTATGGAAATAAACACCCCGGTTATTCCAAGCCGGTGAAACCTTATAATATCAAAATGTCCATCTACCTTCACGATATCCCCCTCTCCCAAGCCAAAAAAATTTTTCGGGAGGCCCTGCAACAAGCCGGGCTGTGGCGCGTCTTGCGCTCTGAAATCATCCAACTCGATGAAAATGCGCCAAGACGCGTTTTAGTTGAGCCGGTTTGGGCCTTACGCTCCTCGCCTCACTATCACGCTTCTGCCATGGACGGTTTTGCCGTTCGGGCCGAAGCCACCAGTGGCGCAATCCCGGCCAATCCGGTAGATTTCGACCTGCCCACCGCCGCCCAATACGTCGATACCGGCGACCCGCTGCCAGCCTGGGCCAATGCAGTCATTCCCCTTGAAAATGTCGAATCTCTGCTGGCAGCCGGTGGCCTCGCCAAAGACCCACGCAGCCCCGAACGCATCCGAATTCGGGCCGCAGTTACGCCCTGGAGCCATGTCCGGCCTTTGGGAGAAGATATCGTTGCCACCCAACTTGTACTTCCCGCCGGACACATCATCCGACCCTATGATTTAGGCGCAATCGCCGCATCTGGGCATGTTACCGTTAAAGTTGCCGAACCGCCTAAAGTGGCAATTTTACCCACCGGCAGCGAGCTTGTCCCTCTCGGCGCAGACCTGCAACCAGGCGATATCCTCGAATACAATTCTCTGGTTCTGGCGGCGCAGCTAAAAGAAATGGGCGCAACTCCCACCCGTTACCCAATCACAAGAGATAATTTGGACGAGATTTGCGCCCGCGTTAGCACTGCGGCCCAAACCCACGATCTGATCTTACTAAATGCCGGTTCCTCCGCCGGAACCGAAGATTACGCCTCGCGCGTGGTCGAAAGACTGGGGAAATTGCTGGTACACGGAGTTGCTGTCCGACCCGGCCACCCCGTCATTTTAGGGTTAATCGAGCGCCAGGATAAGGCCCTTATTCCAATTGTCGGCGTGCCTGGCTATCCGGTTTCAGCGGCGCTGACAGTGGATATTTTTGTGGAAGAAATAATTGCGCGCTGGCTAGGACGCCATCCGCTGGAAATGCCGCTCGAAACTGTCACCATAACCCGCCGGGTGACTTCTTCACCCGGTGACGATGACTTTATGCGCGTGGCAATTGGCCGGGTAGGCGAGAAGACCCTGGCAGCTCCCATTGCGCGCGGAGCCGGGGTGATTACTTCGCTGGTGCGGGCCGATGGCCTGGTAATTGTGCCAAGCGGCGTACAGGGCCTGGATGCTGGCGAACGAGTACAGGCGCGTTTGTATCGTTCTCGCGCAGAGATTGACCGAACGATTTTTTGCATCGGCTCCCACGATGTTATTCTGGATGTCTTGGCCCAATTTTTGGCAGACCATGAGCGGCGCTTGGTTTCGGCCAATGTCGGCTCACAAGGCGGGCTGGTGGCGCTAAAACGCGGTGAAGCCCATCTGGCAGGTTCACACCTGCTCGACCCGGAAACCGGGAATTACAATGTGCGCCATATCCGACAGTATTTGCCGGGCACAGCCGTGCGGTTGGTGGGACTGATGAAGCGTGAGCAAGGGCTGATCGTACGGCGAGGCAACCCAAAGGGCATCCACTCTTTAACCGAATTGGCTCGGAACGAGGTCAGCTTCATTAATCGGCAGCGCGGCGCTGGGACGAGAGTCCTGCTTGATTACCATTTAGACAAATTGGGGATTGCCACAGCCCAAATTCACGGCTATGCTGATGAAGAATATACGCATTTGGGCGTTGCGGCGGCGATAGCCAGTGGCCGGGTAGATTGCGGGCTGGGTATTCCAGCGGCAGCCCAGGCGCTGGAATTGGATTTTGTGCCGTTGTACCAGGAACGTTACGATCTGGTTATTTTGAAGCAGTATGCCGAAAGTGACTTGCTATCACCCTTGTTTGATGTGCTCAAATCGCAATCGTTTCAGAATGCTGTAAAAGCATTGCCAGGGTATGATGTTAGTATTATGGGCAACGTTTTTTTGGAGGAATGAAAATGAGTGACGCTCTGGTAATTGATGACACCCGCTCCACCGCCGATTCGTTGGTACGGGTCTTGGAGGCGCTTGGACATCCGGCGCGGGCAGCCTACGGATCGAGCGCCGGAATGATGATTTTACGCGAGGAAACGCCCTCAATGGTTTTTTTAGATATTAATATGCCCGGAGTAAGCGGATTCGAGATTTTAAAATTTATGTCCCGCGAACCGCGCCTGGCAAAGATACCTGTATTTGTGGTGACATCGGACGATCAGCCCGAAACACGTCAGACAGCGCTGCGCCAGGGCGCGCATGGTTTTTTACTCAAGCCGGTGATGGTGGATGCGTTAGAGCAGGCGATTCGGGGGTTGTAGCAGCAGAACAACTTAACAATATAAAAAAGGAATGGGCCAGTGATTAATGCTGGCCCGTTCCTTTTTTATAAATCGCTTGGCGAATGCGCTCTTCCCAATTCTTTAATCTTCGTCGGCAATCTCTCTCAGGGGGCGCTCGACTACCACCCCGGCGCTGATTGCTTTGGCGGCTGCGGCAGAACGCGTATGAACCTCCAGCTTTTCAAAAATCGCTTTCAGGTGGCGTTTGACGGTATTGGTCGTAATCACCAGGCTTTCAGCAATTTCCTTGTTGGTCATGCCTTGCGCCAACAAGACCAGCGCCTCACGTTCCCGGTCGGTGAGCACATCCAATTCAGAGGAGCTGCCGCGCGCGCGGCGAGCTTCTTCGATGGCGCGCCGAAAGGCAGCCCGGTCGAAGGTTTGTTTTTCGAGGTAGGCCACAATCGACTGTTGCTCATAGGCGCGTTGAATTTCATCCACTGAAGCGACTCCGCTGACCACGATGGTGGGAATTCCAGCCAGTTTAGTGCTGGCGAGCAGTTGATAGCCCTCGCGCGGTTCCTCGCCTCGAAATACTTCTCGCAGCCCCAAGCCGCTTAGCGACAAATCGACAACGGCCAGGCTGTATTTTTCACGGCGCAAACAACCCGCGGCCTCGCCAAAGCTGTTGCACAGGCGCACCTGATAGCCAATATCTCCCAAAATTTCAGATAAGATACTGCGCCAGCCGGCGTCATCCTCGACCACCAAGGCGCGGGTTGAACTGGGGCTGGAAGGAACCGAAAAACTGCTCTCGCGCGAAAGTTGGGTATTTTTCTGTTCTGACAAATCTTCAAACGCTGAGGCGGTTGCCAAAATGCGCTGTATCAACTCGCGGAATTGGGCGCGATGAAAATTTTCCTTGCGCAAAAAAGTATAGGCGTTGTATTCCGTCAAAACGCTGACGGCCAACTCTACGGTGGCATAACCAGTCAGTAAAATGGTACGACAGGCCGGGTCTTGACGACGCATGGCATCCAAAATTCGCAAACCATCATGGTTGCGGTGATCGCTACCCGCCAGCGATAAATCTACAATCGCCAGGCGATGGGAGGTATCTTTAAGAAGACGCAGGCCTTCTTCGAGGTTGCCCGCCAAATCAACTATCAAACCGGCATCAGACAGTATTTCGGTCAAAATCTGCTGCCAGGAACGGTCATCTTCAACGACCAACGCGCGCATACTGTGATTTGTCATGATTGCGGCCACCCTTCTTCTTTTTCAGAACGAGGCAGGCGTAAACGAAAAGTCGTGCCGTGTAAACCGTCACTTTCAACGCCAACCGAACCGCCTAAACGGGTCATCAAGGTTTTGACCCACCATAAGCCAAAGCCGAGCTTGCCAGGCCGGGACGCGCCACGCCCAGAAAAGTTCAATTCGAAAATATGTTCGTGCAAATGCGGAGAAATACCGGGGCCATCGTCGCTGACGGTGATTTCAACCCATTTTTCGTTGAATTTACCGCGAATTTGAATTTTTCCCTGACCATCCATTGCTTCGGCGGCATTTTCGAGCAAATTGGTGAAAACCAACGCCAGCGTACTGGCTCCCGCCATGACCACCGGGAGACTTTCCAGGGCATCGGTGCGAACGTAAATACCAGGCGGCAGACGGCTGGCGTTGATGGCGTCCTGAATGCGGGACGCCACTAAAACCGGCTCCATCCGAATTGGGCGCAGGTGTAAAAGACTGTCGCGCACACTTTGCATAGCCTCGCTGGCGCAGCGCTCAATTTCGGCCAGATTATGAGCAAGGTAAGGATTAGCCGCCAGCGCCTCTTCGCATTTATCTTCGATGCCCTGAATACGCACCGGAATTGTGCCAACTTTATTGTTGAGATGGTGCAGTAAATTGGAAGTGATATCGCCAACCGCCGCAAACGTCTCAGCCACTGAACGCTGTTCCTGCGAGGCCAGCAGAGCTTCCTGGCGGGCCGCATTTTGATATGCCAAAACGGCATAATCGGCCAGGAAAACCAAAACTTTCTTGTCCCATTCCGATTCGGCGAAGTGGCCGGTGGCGGCGCTGGAACTATAGACACTAAATGCGCCAATGGGGCCTTGATTGTCACCGGGCAGGAGTGGCACGATGAGCGCGCGCGACCAATTTTGCGCTTGAGCCAGGTCTCGGCGATGGAAACGCGGATCGGACTGTAAATCGTGCGCAACCAGCGGCAGGCGGGTTAGCACAACCTGACCTGTCAGGCTGCCGGTAAGGGGAATGCGCTCTCCGTGCTGGTAGCCGCCAGAAGCGGCGTCCAGCGCAAGTTCATCATCTTTCAGCGCCCAAATGGAACTGGCGGAAGCGTCCAACAGGTTACAGGCCAATTCGGCCAGACGATTGAGCACTTTTTGGCAAGGTTGTGTCAGCAGCAAGCGAGCCACTTCTTGCAGAGCATCCAGCAGGCGTACTTCCTGGATGGCAATGACTGCCTGGGTTGCCAATGCCTGAAGCAAGTGGCTATCGTCCTCGCCGAAAGCGGCCACCGCCGGGCTTTCCAGGTTGAGCACTCCTTCCAACCGGCCACTGGCCCCAATCAGCGGAACCGCCAATTCGGAGCGCATCCGTAAATCCGCATCGAGCGGATAATAGATTTGCGACCAACGCTCATTTTCAAGATCGGCGATGCAAATAGGCTGTCGGTTACGCGCAACCCACGACATGACACTGCTGGCGCTAACGGGTAGGGCTTCGACCAAGGGCCGCGCCAGGTGTTCTCCGGCAATGGCGCGCATGTTGAGAAAATCGCCGCTGGAATCGAGCAGACGAAAGATGCCATATTGCGCGCCGGTCACTTCGAGCGCCATTTGCAAAATAGCGGTAAGGGTGTCGTCTAAACGCGGGCGGGAAGAAATTAGTAGCCCGGCCCGCCGCAAGCGAAGCAGTTCATCTTCTTTTCGGGTCAGATTGCGCTGCATTCGGGATAGGTGGTGGGCGTGGTAAATTGCCATCGCCGCCAGGTTGACGAAGTTATCGAGTGTGAGTAGTTCAAGTTGGTTGAAAGGACGTTCGTCGAGCAGGTAAACATATAAAACGCCCACCGGCTCATCAGCCACCACCAGCGGGTAGCAGCACATGGCCCTGGCCCCGGCAGAGGCGCGCACCGGGTGAATTTCGATGTTGTTTTCTTCGTAAGACAAAACCCGGCGGCGCTGGCGAATGGCGCGTGTCCCCAAGCCATCCGGGCGGGGCTGATCGCCAGTGGCCGATAAATCCCATTCACCGGCAGAAACACGCGAGGCGCTGTCAAAATCCCCGCGCAAGTTATCGTAGCTATATATAACCGCTGAAGCGCCCGGCAATACGCGGGTGGCGCTCTCGACGATCATCTTGAGGGTTGTCTCCACGCTGACAGCGCCATCCTGCCCAATGTGGTTCATGGCTGCGCCAATTTGATTCAGACTGGCGAGGGTGTCAAGCAGAAGCGGGTCGGTTTCGGCGGGAGGGGTTGGGGTTTTCATAAGGTTGATTCTATCGCCAGGATAAATAAAAGAAAAGGCCGAGGGGTCGCCTCGGCCTTAGCGCCTTGGCCGGGTCGGTAGCCCCGGCGTGTTCACTCTCTCCCAGAGTTTGGCGAAGAGGTAGTCAGGTTAGCAATCGTAGTACAGGGTAAATTCGTAGGGAGTCGGGCGCATTCGAACCGGGTCAAGCTCCACCGTGCGCTTGTAATCAATGTAGGCTTCCAACAAATCCATTGTGAAAACATCGCCCTTGAGCAAGAATTCGTGATCGGCTTCGAGGGCCTTGAGCACCAGGTCGAGTGAGCCAGGAACCTGCTTGATGAGTTTGGCTTCTTCGGCGGGCAGTTCGTACAAATCTTTATCGGAGGGATCGCCAGGATCGATGCGATTCTGGATACCGTCGAGACCGGCCATCATAATGGCCGCAAAGCATAAATAGGGATTGCTGGAAGCATCTGGAGCGCGGAATTCGACCCGTTTGGCCTTGCTGCTCTTGGTGACGGGAATGCGGCAGATGGCTGAGCGGTTGCGCTGCGAATATGCCAAATTGACAGGTGCTTCAAAGCCCGGAACCAGGCGGCGGTACGAGTTGGTGGTGGGCGAAGTGAGCGCCAACAAAGCCGGGGCGTGTTTGAGTAAACCGCCGATATAGTATTTGGCCGTTTCGGAAAGACCCGCGTAACCACCCGCATCGTAGAAGACATTGGTTTCGCCCTTCCACAGGCTAGAGTGGACGTGCATCCCGGAGCCATTATCACCAAAAAGCGGTTTGGGCATAAACGTGACGGTTTTTCCATTTTGGCGGGCAACATTCTTGGCTATATATTTATAAAGCAAGAGATTGTCAGCCATGCGGGTCAGGGTATTGAAGCGCATCCCAAGTTCAGTCTGCCCGGCGGTGGCAACTTCGTGATGATGAATTTCCATCGGGACACCGGTTTGCTCAAGGGCCATCAGAATCAGGCTACGCACGGTCTGAAGGGTGTCGGTGGGCGGGACGGGGAAATAACCACGCTTGGGCGAAATCTGTCCGCCGTAATTGGGGCGATCGCCACGGCCACTGTTCCACCAGCCTTCTTCGCTGTCAACATGATAGTAAGATTCGTTAGTTCCGCTCGAATAGCGCACGTTGTCAAAAATAAAGAACTCAGCCTCGGGGCCAAAGAAAGCAATATCGGCAATGCCGGTCTGCTTCAAGTAGGCTTCGGCTTTTTTGGCAACATAGCGCGGATCGCGGCTGTAGGGCTGAAGAGTGATGGGATCGTGAACGTTGCAGGTGATGACCAGGGTCGGAATTTCGGCAACCGGGTCGATGAAAGCGGTATCGGCATCCGGCAGTAAAAGCATGTCCGATTCGTGAATTTCCTGAAAGCCTCGAATGGAGGACCCATCAAAGGGCAACCCTTCGCTAAAAAACTCTTCATCCATGCGGCGCACCGGAATGGTGAAATGCTGCCAGGTGCCAGGAAGGTCGGTAAAACGAATATCGACCATCTTTACATTTTTACCCATTTCAAGAACATCTTTGACTGTCTTAGGCATGATAACTCTCCTTTAGTTTGTTTTTTTTCGAAAGAAATAATGGCTACAAAATCTGGCTGGATTATAGAAGCCAGAAATGGGTCAGTCCATTACCCAAATGGATCATATTTAGCGCAGCAAAGCCTGCAACAAGACGGCCAGCAGCACCAGACCCGCCATTAGCCCCATACCGATAAAAATACCACCTATCATTTGAGATTGCTGAAGGCCCAATCGGAAACGCTTCTTTTTTGGCTCCAACAGGCTCAAATCGGCGCTGGCCGGATTTTGTAAAGCCGCCATCAAGGCCATCATGTCGGCATAACGCGCATCGGGGCGACGCTGCAAACACTTTGCAATCACCGCCGCCAGCGTGGGGGCAACCTTGGGGTTAATTGTATCGAGGCGCGGCGCATTATCGTTCAAATGCTGAGCCATCACCGCCAATGGGTTATCACCGCAAAAAGGGGGCCGACCGGCCAACATTTCATACAAAATCGTCCCTAGAGCATAAATATCGGTACGCGCATCACCGCGCTGGCCTTCAATTTGCTCTGGGGCCATATAATCGGGCGTGCCCAGGGTTGCCGTCAGGTTCGAAAAGGTGACACGATGTGCGCCTTTGGTCAGAGCCAGGCCAAAATCCATAATCACCGGCTGGCTGTCCTCCAGTCGGATTAAAATATTTTCGGGTTTCAGATCACGGTGAACAATCCCACGCGCGTGGCAATAGGCCAGCCCTTCAGCTATTTTCAGCACAATCGGCAGCGCCTTTTCCGGCAAAAACGCGCCCGAAAGCTCCATCACCTGGCGCAAAGACTTACCGTCCGCAAACTCCGTTACAAGATACGGAATCCAGTTATAAACACCAGAACCAAGCCCCTTCAAAACAGCCGAATGCTCCAAAGTAGCCATCACTTCCAACTCCCGCTGAAAACGCTCGGCCTGGGCTGGATCACCGCGCATAAATTGATTCGGAATTTTGATGACAACTTCACGCCGGGCCGAAAGATCAAAGGCGCGGTAAATTTCGCTCATCCCGCCCTGAGCCAGGTAACTTTGAATCTGATAATGGTCAAATTGATTCCCAATTTCAAGCATGGTAGAAACAAGACCAGGCATATACTAACGACTCCAAAGACCAAGCCAGCCGCGCTCTTTGCGCACAGGCTCTTCGTAAGTTTGAAAGCAAAATCCACGAATGCGGAGGGCGACGGCTGAACAATTGTCATCGCTACCCTGAGCGATAGCCTGCTCGGTCAATTTCTCCGCCAAAGAACGGGAACTCTCCTCCCCTTGGGCGGCCTCGCCAAACTGAGAATCATCCAACGCTGACCAAACCCCATCACTGCACAGCACCAGCCAATCCCCCGGCTGGACTTTGTGCTGGGAAAGATCGACCTGCACAAAAAGCCCCAACCCCAAAGCGCAGGTGAGCACCGAACGCTGTTCATGGCTGCGCAAAGATTCGGGCGGCAGCATCCGCGCCCGCACCAGTTCGCCAACAGTGGTGTGAAAAAGAACGAACAAGGTATTCGATTACTGCCCTTTCTTTTGCCAAAGAAAAGTCCCTGGCTCAAT
>DYPU01000077.1 GCA_020719725.1 Anaerolinea sp.
CATAGACGAGGGCGACAAGTGGATTAATACCGCCGCCGAAGCGCTGCCCGTCCCACCGCCTGCTCGTTAAAATGGACACATCCAGCCTGCTGGCAGAACTGCTCTCAGGAAACGAAACGCGCGCCGAACAAGCCGCCCTTCACCTGGCCCAGCATCCACAGGAAACCCGCCCGGCGCTGCATCAATTGCTCGATTCACCCAACCCGGATCAACGCTGGTGGGCCATCCGAACTCTGGCGGAATTTGAACCAGAGCCAGAAACCACCCGCCACCTGTTCGCCGCGCTGGAAGACAGCTCCAACGAAGTGCGCCAATGCGCCGCACGCACTGGCCCTTTGTCAGCGGCCAGACCCTGAAGCCCTTGCCCCACTCCTTCAGGCCCTGGCCGACCCCGACCCACTGGTAGCCCGCCTGGCAGCCAATGCGCTGATAGAACTCAAAGAAACTGCCGTCCCGGCCCTGCTGGCGGCCCTGCAAACCCAAACCAACCCCACAGCGTTGCTTCAGATCGTGCGCGCGCTGGCCGAAATCGCAGACCCACGCGCCATATCAGCCCTAACGAACGCCATTCAGAGCGACTCGGCCCTGATGCACTACTGGGCAAAACATGGCCTTGAAAAACTTGGTCTGGGAATGATTTATTTCAGACCGTAACATTTGGAGAACTGGCAAATTTTGCCAAGAACTATGAAAAACATACTCAAAAACCCCCGTCACATCCTTCTGGCGGCCATAACACTGATTTTGTTTCTCGGCACGCTCTTTGGCGTACGCGCCTTTGTTACCAATCTAAAAATTGTCAATCTGCCCGGCGTCGCCATCAACGAGGCCCAGCCCGAAGCCAATGAAACCGCGCCAGACCTGCCCACCCCCGGCCCGGTCGCCCCGCCGGTAGACCTGCCGCCCGCCTGGGACGGCGCCAGCCGCCTCAACATCCTATTACTGGGCCTGGATTACGGCGATTGGGCCGATGAACGCGCTGGAGCCTCGCGCTCTGACACCATGATCGTTCTGACCATCGACCCGCAAAGCAAAACCGCCGGAATGCTCTCGGTTCCGCGCGATATGTGGGTCAACATCCCCGGATTCGACTACGGAAAAATCAATACAGCCTACTACCTGGGAGATGCCAACAAACTTCCTGGCGGCGGCCCGGCCCTGGCTTCGAAAGCCGTTGAGCAACTACTCGGCGTGCCGATTCATTACTACGCGCAAGTCGATTTTATGACTTTTATCTATCTGGTAGATCAAATTGATGGCATTGAAGTTAATGTGACTAAAAAAGTAAAAGTAGACCCAATCGGAGGCGGCCCAGATGACCGCGTTATCCCGGCAGGTTTGAAACACATGGATGGCATGATTGCTCTGGCCTATGCCCGCGCCCGTTACACCAAAGGCGGTGATGTAGACCGGTCTGAACGCCAGCAAGCCGTTATTATCGCAATCCGTAACAAAGTGCTCGACCCCGTAAATTTCCCGCTGCTCATCGCACGCGCGCCAGAAATTTACGAAACGGTGCAAAGCGGCATTAATACCAACATGAGCTTTGAAGATGCGCTCCAATTAGCCGTTTTGATGCAACAAATTCCGCTTGAAAACATCAAAAAAGGCGTTATCAACTACGATATGGTGCTACTCGACAAATCGCCAGATGGATTGGACATATTCAAGCCAATTCCAGACAAAATCCGCGAATTGCGTGACGAAATCTTCACAACCGGCGGCGCACTTAGCCCAGCCGCCAGGGGCGTGGATCTAACCGATTTAATGCGCCAAGAAAATGCCACCGTACTGGTACGCAATGGAACCTATACCGAAGGCTTGGCCGTAAGAACCGCAGATTACTTTAAAACACTCGGCGTAAATGTGCTCGGATCAGATAACTCCAACGAATATCCAGGCGTAACCAAAGTGATTGACCATCGTGGTCGGCCCTATGCCTTACAGTATTTTAGAGATTTGTTTAAAATCAACAGCGGCGGCCAAATTGTCATCCAATACGATCCCAATTCGCAAGTCGATATTGAAATCATTTTAGGCGACGACTGGGCAAATAGCAATTCGATGCCCTAAAAAATCAAAAGAGACCGCAACCAAGGCTGGTTGCGGTCTCTTTTGATTTTCGGTTCTCTCACAAACCTCCCACAGACAAAAATAAGCAAAATTAAGGCTGGCGAAATTGAAGCCAAATTGAACCCGGATAAGCCCCCTCGGAGCTATCACACATTGGAGCCTGCAATTCAGTGATGCGGGTAACGCCATTGCTAAGACTAAGCACATATTCCATATCGGCCATCATCACAAAATCAGCGTAACCATATCCCAATTCGGGCTTCAGGCCTGTGAAAAACTGTTCTGCCCCACCCAGCCAGGTGATCGAAATCTCTATCCCGGCAGCGGGTTCGCCAGCCGCGTTTTGCAAATCAATCTGGAGCAGGCCAGGCTGAGTAAATTCGCAAAAAGTTTCCTGGCTAATGAGTTGAAACGGGGCGCCAGGGGTGGCGGTGGGCGTAAGCGATGGTTTGAGGGTGGCGCTGGCGATGGGTGTTGCCGATTTGGCCGGGGTACGGCTGGCAGTTGAAGTGCGGCCAGTTGCGAGAGTGGCGCTTGTTGACGGGGCAACAGAAAGCTCTGGCGTTGGGGTCGCTTCCAATAACGGTTCAAAAGGTGAAAGTGAATCGGTTGTGGTGGGAATTGCCGTTTGCTGCGGCAGCCCAGCCGCCAGAGTAATGGTAACGGCTACCGGCGTGGCGTCAATCATCAGGGTTGAGGTCGGCAAAGCCTGTTCCCGTTGAAGCGCTTCCGAAAGGTCTGCCAGGGCCTGAATCGATTCTTTTGAGGCGTTAGCGGAGAGGAAGCGCTGAGCCTGTTCGCCAAGAGCGGTGATTGGGTCGAAATCTGCCAATAAAGCCAGGCGGGCGCGGGTGCGATCCAGGCTGCCGTGGCTTTGGTGTGAAAGGGCTATCAGTAGACGATATTCGTCTTTGAAATTGGCGCGCAAAGTATCTGGGGAGGTGTTGGTGTACTCAAGCGGAGCGATAGCCCAGGCGTACAAAATCCCCAAGACAATGCCAACGGCCAGCCCGGTCAGTAAATACCAATAGCCTTTGCTTTCGTTCATGGCTGCGCCCCGCTGGCATTATAGATTTGCAAGGCCAAACTCAGGTTCTGCAAGAGCAGGATGTCTTGTGGGCTGTAGGGGTTGGTCTGAGCAAACTGCAAGGCTTCTGCGGCAATTTCGTGAGGCAGGGTTGCGCCACCAAGCAGAGCCAGGCGTCGGATAGCTTTGCCAGGGTCTTGTTCGGTCTGGTAGATTTCGGCCACCATCAGGACATAGTCGGCGCGATAGTCGGCGCGTAGTGAGTCGGGGGAGGTGTCTACATATTCAACCGGGCTAATAACCCAGCCATAAATCAGCCCAAGTGCAATTCCGACTAAAATGGAAAGAGCAAAGAGAATCCAACGTTGAGGGGACATGCGACTATTTTGCCATAGAGCCGGGATGGATGCAAGCCTGAATGAAAAACGCGCAGCAGAAACACTGCTGCGCGTTTTGGGCTGAGTTAGAAAATTACTGCGCCAGGGATGGTTCGGTGGGAACGTATTCACGCCAGATTTCGAAGGTTTGAATGTTGGCGGTAGTGCGCAGTTCTGTGAGCCAGGCGCTAAAGAGTGTTTGTTTTATGGCGGCAAAACGCTCATCGTCTACCGGGCGTTCTTCACGGCCTAGAATGCGGATGATGTGCCAGCCGAACTCGCTTTGAACCGGTTGCAGGCTGGTTTCACCAGCTTGCATGGCAAGTAATGCGGCTTTGAATTCTGGAACATAAATATCGGCAGAATTCCAGCCCAGGTCGCCACCGTTTTGGGCAGAGCCATCCTGAGAGTATTCAGCAGCGAGTGTGCCCCAATCTTCGCCGTTGTTAAGGCGAGTCAGGACTTCGTTGGCGGTTTCTTCGGTAGAGACAAGGATGTGCTGTGCCCAGAACTGCTCTTCAACGGGCCGGACATCTTTGGTGATTTCCTCAACCAGTTTTTCGCGCAAGTAAATGGCTGTAAAGAATGCGCGATAATCTTCTTCACTGAGCGCGGTATTCTCTTTGAGGTTGGTCATCGACTCGGCAAAGCTGCTCTGGTAGCCTTCCAGCGTGTACGGGGTGGCGGTTGGCTCGGCGGTGGCGGTTGGACCAGTGGTCGGTTCAGCAGTGGCGGTGGGGGCCGTGGTGGGCGTGCTGGTCAGGTCTGGGGTGGCCGAGGGAACTTCGGTGGCGGGGGCCGGAGTCGGGGTAATCGTCACCAGCGCCAGTTGGGTGGGGTTAAGCGGCGGCAAAGTGAAAGGGGTAGAGGTTGGGGCCAGGGTGGGAGTTCCATTAGGGAAAAAGCTAAATTGTTCCTGAATGGCTTTTTCTATATCTTGCGGGTCGGCTGTGATGCCCCGTTTTTCGGCCTCTTGCAAAATAAGTCTCTCGTCCACTAACGCATCGAGCACTTCTTGCCCAACAACCTCGGGGGATTCAAGCTGAGTATAAATTTGAGTTAAGGTGCCTCCAAAGTTAGGGTCGCTCATGGGGTCTTGCGAACCAAACATTTGGGCAAATTGATAATACTCGTTGAATTGGTTGAGTAGCTGCAGGCGCTGTAATTTGACACGGCCCTGAAACTCACGCATATTGATTTTTTCGCCGTTGACGCTGGCGACAGTGCGGTATTGTAATAAGACGGTTGTGCTTAAAATACCGTAAGCAACCAGGCCGACAACAATAACAATAACCGCAAGGGCAACATATTGAATGGCAAGGCTTTGACGGCGAACAACCTCGGCATGAGCAACATGTTTTTTGTTGTGAATAGTCGAATTTTTAGACATAGAGGGATACACAATTTCGGGGCATGGGGTTGGTTCCCATGCCCCGCCTTGTTGTTTTAGTCGTCCCGGCCCTGGAAGACGAAGGGCAGGAGCGCAATTTGTCGGGCGCGCTTGACGGCTGCGGCAAGTTCGCGCTGGTGTTTGGCGCAATTGCCTGTTTGACGACGTGGACGGATTTTGCCATCCTCGACGATGAAACGCCGCAGCATATCACCATTTTTGTAGTCAATTACAATGTTTTTGTCGGCGCAAAATTGGCAGATTTTTGGCCGCGAAAAATAGCGGCGTTCTCCACCTTGGCCGGATTCATTATCTCGATTGTCATTCATGGACGTTTAACTCCGTGTCCGAAAAAAAAAAATTAGAAAGGAAATTCGTCTTCGTCTGTTGAGGAGCTTTCAGGAGCTTCAGGCTCGCTGGCCTGGTGATTAGAGTCGCGGCGGTCGCCCAGCATCATCATTTCGTTGGCAACGATTTCAACACTGCTGTGTTTGTTACCTTCTTTATCGTCCCAGCGACGGGTTTGCAGGCGGCCTTCGATGTAAACCTGTTGGCCCTTGGTGAGATATTGCTTGCAAATCTCGGCCAGGTTCCCCCAGGCAACCACATTAAACCACTCGGTTTCAGTATGCCGCTCGCCATCCACTGTATTCCATGAACGACTGGTGGCAACTGTAAAGGTAGTCACAGGACGGCCAGAGGGGGTGTAACGCATTTCAGGGTCGCGCCCCAAATGACCAATGATCATGACTTTATTCAAACCGCGGCTCATATCTTTCTCCTCGTTTCGACTCAGATAAAAATTACACTAGGCGACCAACGTTAACATGGCACGCAGGACTGACTCCTGAAAGCGCATGTTGCGTTCCAACCCTGCGGTAGCGACTGCGGGCATGGTGATGTTCATAAGAACATATTGGCCTTCGCGCTGTTTGCGAATCTGATAAGCCATACGACGACGGCCCCAAACGTCTGTCTTTTCGACAGTGCCGCCGAATTCAGTGACCCAACCGTTGACTTTCTCCACGACACCTTTGAATGCCGTTTCGTCTAAATCAGGGTGGACGATACAAACTAACTCATATTTACGCATAAGAAGGAAACCTCCTTTCCTTGGGATTGCTCCCGGTCAACACCGTAGGCGAGCCGGGGGCGGAAAGCACCCGTCAGAAAGACGGGTGAATTTAACGGGGGAATTTTAGCACAGGCCGGGGCTTTTGGATAGGCGGAAATTATGGGCATTCCAGCAGTTTTTGGGCCGTTTGAAATGCTTGCTGGTTGGAAGATTGCCGCTGAATGCGCTGCCAAAGCTGACAAAGCGGCGCGCGCATGACAGTTTTAGAATAGCGATATGTTTCCCGGGTTAGCGCAAGCGATTCATCCCAACGGCCAGCGTGGGCGTACCCTTCAATAAAAACAAAATTTTCAAAGGGATCGTTGGGATGCTCATTGAGAGCATAAGCCTGGTCAGCCAGGGTTGCGACGGCAGCCCAGTCTCCTTGTTGGCGAGCAAGTTCGGCCAGGGAGAAGGTGTAACACCAACCGTGTGAGATTTCGGGGCCATAAAAGGCGGGCAAGCTGGCCGGATTGACTGCGCTGATGCTGGCCGGATTACTAAGAAAAGCCACTTCGCGCAGCTCGGGCGAAAGGAGTTTATTTAACGGGTCAATTTCGGGGTCGAGGACGCGCAAACAACCGGGTGGGGCAAAATTAACAACGACGATTTGAGAGGTACTGCCCTGAAAGGTGGTAGCAAGATAATTTTGCTCGAAGCTGTGGCCTGGTTCCAGTTTCGAGGCCAGGGCGCGGCCTTCCTGGGTGCGGACGGAGGCGTAGTACAGGATGTAGTTCATGCCAGAAGCATCGCCGTTGTAAATCCAATTCAACGGGCCGGAGAGCGAGTTGTCACTAAAAACCGTCAGCGGGAAATCATTGGCAAGGACGGTGGTGCCGGGCTGGAGCGCAGGGACGCGCCAACTCATCTGCCAGAAGAGGGCGCGCTGGGTATCCCAATCGCGGCGATAAATGGCATTGGTCTGGAACTGCTCGCCGACCGAGAAACCAAGCAGAAGGGCCAGCAGAAGCAATTGCAAGCGCGGGAAACGGGATAAAAATCCGAGCAGGGCGGCCAGGATCAGGCTGGATCCAAGCATAAAGGAAAGCGTAAACCGGTCAGCGGAGAAATGGAGCTGCGGCAGGGTACGTTCACCCACCAGCCAGAAAGCGCCTCCGCCTAAAACCCAGGCGAAGAGGCCCAAGAGCAGAAAAGAGTAATTGGTAATTTGTGATTTTGGATTTGGGATTGGGGATTGGGGATTGGAGCTTCGGAAAAAATAGAGGCCGGTCAGGAGGGTGGCGGCAAAGGCCAGGCTAAAAGCCGCGATGGTGGTGAACAAGCCAAGGGTGGTCGCGTTGACCGGCTCAAAGGGCAGAAGCCAGGCCGCAGGGACGGTCGTCCAAAAGGCCTGGAGCATGTTCCAGAGCAGTTTCCCAATCCCCAAGAAGAAGTTGGCTTTCAGGTCTTCGAGGGTCTGGTAGGTGTAACTGGCGTTCTGGTTGCTGAAGAAAAAGGCGCGCCAGAAGGTGACGACAAGGAACGTGGCAAAGTAGGATGCGTAGAAAAATGCGGTGCGGCGAATGCGGAGTTTGAGGGGGCCTTCGAACGCGAGCCAGAAAAGGATAAGGCGGAAGAACTCAAGAAAGTAGAAATATTCCATCGTCAGCAGGTTGACGATAGACAGGGCCAGGGCCGGGATGTGCCAGCGCCAGTCTTTTTTCTGGATGGCAAGGATGCTGAAATAGAGTGAGAGCAGGAAGGCGTTGAGGATGATGTAGAAATGGGTGTACATCAACGCAATGAAGTTCTGTCCCAGGCCAGGGTAAACGAGGAAAAACGCGGCGGCCCAGAGCGGCAGGCGCGAATTGGGATAGAGGCGGCTGAAGAGCTTCCAGACGAGGACAGCGGTCAGCCAGCGCAGGAGGATCATCAGCAGTTGCCAGGACCAGGGGTGCGGCCCGACCAGCGGTAGTATGACCTGGTAAATCAGGCCCCAGAATGGGCGGCTGGTTGAGAAGGTCTGAGTCAGGGCAGCGGGGCCGAGGCGATAGTAAATCCAGGTCCAGGGGGCTTCGTCCCAGTAAAAGCCGCGCTCCCAGAAGAAGGGCGCGTAGGCGAGGATGGCGAGGAACGCCAGGAAGGTGGCGGGATGGGTGAAAAAGGATAAAAGGCGCGAGCGGAGAGATGACATTGGTAATTGGGGATTGGTAATTAGAGATTAGAGATTCGATATTTGAGTATCGATTATCGAATAACCAGGGATAATTCCATGCGATAGCGGTGGTAACGGCCTTCGCTGAAGGTTTGACTGATTGTAAAACCAAATTTGGTGTAGAGCGCAAGCGCGGCGGGATTGTCGGTTTCAACGCTGAGGGCAACGGAGGTGTATCCGGCGGCGCGGGCGGCCTCGACAAAGGCAGCCAGGATGGTTTTGCCGATGCCCTGTCCGCGGACCTGAGGAGCAACGCCGATGTAGGTCAGTTCGATCTGGCCGGGGCGCAGATCATTGGCGGATGAAGATGTCAGGACGGATTGGGCCAGTTGAACGAGGACGCCGGGGCGGGTGAAGGCCAGCTTGAGCAGTTGCCCAACAAACCAGGGTAGCGGGGTGCGTAACTTGGCGTTCAGGGCGGAGGGGTTGAGGGAGCCTATACAGTAGGCGATTGGGGATTGGGGATTGGGGATTGGGGATTGTGGTAAAGGCGGAGAGATTTCTAAGGCGCAAAGAGCGATTACAGATGAGTCGGTTTGGGCGATGTGATAATAGCGCAGAACGACCTCGCGGCCCAGGTCGGTCAGCAGGGTGGGCATGGTGGCGGCGTGCAGGTCGGCCAGGGCAGGCAGGGAAGTGGGGGGGAGTTTTGCCAGTGGAAGAAGGTTGGCCCCCCTCCCAGCCTCCCCCCATTTTCCAGAATCGAAAATAGGGGGAGGGGTCATGCTAATCCTTTAATCAAAAACGGGCCAAGCGGGCGGATGATGAAGGCGGGCAGGCGTTTCCAAAGCCAGATGGCTAGCTGGAATTTTGGATTTTTCTGGTTGAGGGCGGGCAGTTCTGCGCCGGGTTTGAGCCAGTACCAGTAGGCCAGTTCCTGCCGGCGCGGTTTCCATTTCATTTTGAAGGTTTCGTTTCCAGAACCGTCGAGGCTGCGGCCCAGGTCGAAGATTTTCAGCCCGCGTTCGGCGTAGCGGAGGATGGCTTGCCAGTATAAATATTCCCCGGCGTAATCGGCGCGATAGGCGCGCAGGATGTTGGCGTGCAGGTTGGTAACCACCTCGCCGTGCCGGATGAAAACTCCGGCTCCGGCCAGTTTGCCATCCGGGGCATACAGGACGGCAAATTCGAGCGCATCGCCAAGCAAATCAGCCATCGTTTTCAGGTAGGCTTTGGCGTGATACGGCGAGCCAAGTTCGTGCATCGAGCGCGCCAGGGCTTCGTAGGCGTCGTCAAGCAGGTCGAAGCGGCCAAACTTAAGACTGAATCCTTTTTTGAGCGATTTGCGAACATGATTGCGGTGGTTGGGGGAGAAGGTGCCCAGGAGTGTTTCGCTGTCAGGAATCAGGTCCACCAGGTAGGTGTGATAGACGGGGTGCTGAACCCAGCCGAGGGGCGGGGAGGGGTCTTCGGCGGCGAAACGCAGGTTGAGGTAGTCCACGCCGAGGTCGGCGGCGAGTTTGGCCGCAGCGCCGAGTAGCAGGTCACGAGATTCGGAATCGGCATAGGCAAATCCGCCATAGGAGCCGAAGGGGGCAGTTGTCAGGGAGTTGCCAAAGATGGGATGCTGAACATGGGTCAGCGCCAACAGGCCGGTAACTGCGCCTTCTTCTTCAGTTTCGAAGCGATGGATGGGAAAGCGGTAAATCGTCCGCGCCAGGTCAGACCAGGAATCGAGGGCGGTGAAGGTGGCCGGGCTGGTCAGGGAGGCGGGCCAGTTGGCGGGTTCGTCGGGAGAAAGTTGGCGCAGGAGGGGCATAATTAAGGCAGAATGCAGAACGATGAATGATGAATTATGGTGCAGAAGTTGAAGATTCTGCGTTCTTCATTCTGCATTCTTCGTTCTTCTTGACTTCTTCGATGTACGTCAAAAGCGGGGAAACGGGGAAATGCTTGAGCAGGGTGGCCAGGAAGTTGGATTTGTCTATCGTAAACGGGAACAGGAGCGGGTGGGCAGCGAGGTCGCGCGCCATGCGGGAGCGGAATCGCTCCGGGCGGACGAGTTCGTAGGGGTGCAGGATGATGACCGGGCTGAGTCCGGCGCGGATTTCCCGCTCAAGGATTTTGAGAATCAAGTTGGGCATCAGGCCGATCATGAAGCTGGAGCCGTAAGGGACTTCGCCGCCGGCCAGCAACTTGGGCGAGAAGTGGCGCGGGGCGCTCAGTTCGGTGGGACGATTGAAGAGCGAAAGGGTGCTGACGGGTAGTTCAAGCAGTCCGTTTTTGTTCAGCAGGTGGCCGGAGGGGGCATAGATGGAAGAACTGTAGCTGAAACCGGCCTGGCGGAGCAGGGGGTAGGCGGCTTCGCGGATGCCAACCATCGGGGCGCGGTAGCCGCGCACGTTGTAACGGGCGCGCCAATCGGCGGAGGCGGCCAGGTCTTTGGCGAGTTCGCTTTCATCGACGAGGGGCCGGTGAATCTGGCAGTGCAGGCCAAGTTCGTGCCCGGCGGCAAGAATTTTTTGCGGGATTTCAGGATACCATTCGGCAATTTCGCCGACCAGGTAGAAGCTGGCGCGGGATGTGCCGAACAAATCGAGGATGGGGTCGAGGGCGCGCAGGGTGAAACCGCCATCCAGGTCGCGGCGCTGTTCGGGGCCGATGAGGTTATCGTAGCGGCGGGTCAGGGCGAACCAGGGTTCGTAATCGATGCTGAGCAGAACACGAGGGGAGGTCATGGCGGCTGAATTATACTCGCGCGAGAAGATTCTTTCGCTTTGGAAGTGAAATGGTTTTTGAGACACAGAATAAGCGGGGTGGATAGATTTTTTTTAGTTCTGCGAAACTGTGTTCGCTCCGCGTCCAAAAGAATCTGCAAAAAACGTTCACAGAATTTTTATAAAAGTGGTCTTGACAAGTTCTCAGGACGGGTGCTAAACTACGCCAACTTATGAACGCAATGCTCCGCTCCTACTTTTTTTGGTTTTATTTTTACGGCTCCCCCACACGGACTGCCGTTAGCGGTGCTTAAGCGGGCATAGAAAGAAAATAGACCCCAAAAGCGCGAGGCGACACGGCCTCGCGCTTTTTTGTTAGCCCATCCAAGACCTGACAGGTTTTCACAAACGGTTCCCTCCTAAAGTTAACTTGTTAGACAGGTGCAGCCTGAAAAGAAAGCGGTTGCAGAAACCTGCCAGGTCTCCTAAAAAGGAGATTTTCTTATGCCTGTTCGCGGAATTCGTGGCGCAATCAGCGTTGAAGCTGACCAGGCCGAACTCGTCCTTGAAGCTACTCGTGAAATGTTGGAAGCTATCCTACAGGCCAATCCTAGCCTGCACCCAGATGACATTGCCAGCATCACATTTACCGTAACCATGGATTTGAACTCCGTCCACCCGGCACGGGCCGCCCGCGAAATGGGCTGGGGCCAGGTTCCATTGTTGTGTGGGCTGGAAATTCCTGTCCCTGGCGGGCTGCCACAGTGCATCCGGGTTCTGTTACATTGGAACACCGAACTACTGCAATCCGAAATCCGCCACATGTATTTGCGCAAGGCCAGTGTTTTGCGTCCTGATTTAGCCAAATAGGGAAATTTTTCCCATTTTCTACCCTCCAAAAAGGAACCCAAGCTATGATGATTATTATGAAGACCGAAGCCACCGAAAACGAACTGAACGACGTTATTAGTAGCGCTGAAGCCCAGGGCGTGCGCACGCATGTTATTTATGGCGCTGAACGAAATGTCGTTGGTGTCGTCGGCGATATTCGCGGACTGGACCGTGAAGCAATTGCCATGATGCCGGGCGTAGACCATACCATGCCCATCTCGCGGCCCTACAAACTGGCTTCACGTGAGTTTCAAAAAGATAATACCGTTTTCAACGTCAATGGCGTCAAAGTGGGCAGTGACGAGATTTTGATTATCGCCGGGCCATGCTCCGTGGAAAGCCGCGCCCAGTTACTGGAAGCCGCCTACGCCGTCAAAGAAGCCGGGGCGCACGCCCTGCGCGGGGGCGCCTTCAAACCGCGCAGTTCCCCTTACGCCTTTCAGGGCATGGGCGAAGCCGGGCTGGAATTGCTGGCCGAAGCCCGCGAATTGACCGGGATGCCGATTGTGACCGAAGTAATGGCTCCCGATCAGGTGGAGTTGGTCGCCAAATATGCCGACGTGCTCCAAATCGGCGCGCGCAATATGCAAAACTTCAACCTGCTGCACGCCGTCGGAAAAACCGACAAAGCTGTCTTGCTCAAACGCGGTATGGCCGCCACTGCTGAAGACCTGCTGATGGCCGCCGAATATGTCATCTCCAATGGCAACCGGCGCATCATGCTGTGCGAACGCGGCATTCGCACCTTTGAGACCGCCACCCGCAACACAACCGATATCAATGCCATTCCGGTGCTCAAAGCCCAGACTCATTTACCTGTTTTTCTAGACCCCAGCCACTCGACCGGTAAAACCGAATATGTGACGGCCATCGCCCGCGCCGCAATCGCCGCCGGAGCCGACGGGTTAATTGTCGAAGTCCACCCCCATCCCGAGCAGGCCGTCTCCGACGGCGCGCAATCCTATAAACCGGAACAATTCGCGGATATGGTCAAGCAAGTCCACGCGATTGCTGAAGCGATGGGCCGCAAAGTCCCGCAACACTAAAAATTTTTGGGCCGTAAAAGCGCTGCTTTTGCAGCCCAGACCACCCACTTTAAAGAGGCCTCCCATGATGATTATTATGCGTACCAACGCTAATCAACAACAAATAGCCCAGGCGATTGCCTTTGTCGAAAGCAATGGCCTGACAGTCCATCTCTCCAAAGGAGCAGAACGCACCATCATCGGCGTCGTCGGCGATATTCGCCGCGTTTCGCGCGAAACCATCGAACTGATGGATGGCGTCGATAGCGTTATGCGCATCTCGAAACCGTACAAAATCACCTCGCGCGAATTTCAGGCTGAAAATACGGTCATCGACCTGAACGGAGTGAAAGTTGGCAGCCAAGACATTCTGATCATCGGCGGACCATGCTCGGTTGAAAGCCGCACTCAATTGCTGGAAACCGCGCTCGCCATCAAAGAAGCTGGCGGTCACGCCCTGCGCGGCGGAGCCTTCAAACCGCGCACCTCGCCCTACGCCTTTCAGGGTATGGGCGAAGCCGGGCTGGAATTACTGGCCGAAGTACGCGAAATCACTGGCCTGCCGATCGTGACCGAGGTCATGGCGACTGAACAGGTCGATCTGGTCGCTAAATATGCCGACGTGCTCCAGGTTGGGGCGCGCAATATGCAGAATTTCAACCTGCTGCACGCCGTCGGCAAAACAGACCGGGTAATTCTGCTCAAGCGCGGCATGTCGGCCACAGCCGAAGAATTGCTAATGGCTGCCGAATATGTGCTTTCCAACGGAAACCGGCGCGTGATGCTCTGCGAACGCGGGATTCGGACGTTTGAAACCGCCACCCGCAACACGACCGACATCAACGCCATCCCCGTCCTGCAAGCCCAAACTCACCTGCCGGTACTCCTCGACCCAAGCCATTCAACCGGCAAATGGGAATATGTCCTGCCGATTGCCCGCGCCGCCATCGCCGCCGGAGCCGACGGGCTGATCGTCGAAGTTCACCCGCACCCCGAAGAAGCCGTTTCAGATGGCGCGCAATCGCTCAAGCCCGAAAAATTTGTCCAGATGGTCAGGCAAATCCGGGCCGTGGCCGAAGCCGTGGAACGAAAAGTGCCTTAGAGATTTTGGGATTTGGTGATTGCCCGATTAAAAATCACCCAATCCAAAAAATCTATCCATCAAACAATGGAAATTATCCCCATCTCCCGCCCCCTCCACGCCAGCGTGCGCGTACCCGGCTCGAAATCGCTGACCAACCGCGCCCTGCTGATTGCCGCCCTCGCG
>DYPU01000078.1 GCA_020719725.1 Anaerolinea sp.
ATCGGTGGGCATTTCTAATTGTCGTTGATGGGTAATTGTAGTTGTCGTTAACCGGAACTACCTCCACCTCTCGGCGAGTGGCAAAAAATGTAATGTTTGAGCTTGTCTCGGATGAATATTTGTGCAAAAGGGGCCTTATAACCTCAATCTTTTAATATATTCATTTTCGTGAATGTGTTATATAATATATTCATGAAAACGAATATAAGCATTCCCCAGTTTTCGGAAAAAATAGCAGCAACCTTGCAAGCCCTTGGCTCCCCGGCCCGCATTGCCATTCTTATGGCGATTGGGCGCGGGGAGGCTTGCGTTTGCCACCTCGAATCTATTCTCGGCTGGCGGCAAGCCTATCTTTCTCAACATCTGATGGCCTTGCGCAAAGCCGAAATTTTGCAAGATCGCCGTGATGGACGCTATATTTATTACCGGATAAAAAACGAGGCGATTCTTGCCCTGGTGCGGGATACCGCCACCCTAAGCGGGCTCGACCCTCAAATTGTGGACGCGCTCGCCAACCCTCAGCCTGATTCTGCTTGCGAGTGCCCGTACTGCGCCCCAGAGCTGATTCAGCTCTAATTCTTAGCCTGGAGAAACTATGCTCAACATTAAAATTCTTGGTTCTGGCTGTGCCAATTGCAAAAAACTGGAGCAAATTACGCGCCAGATTGTCGCCGAATTTGCCGTGGAAGCCGAAATTATCAAAGTGACCGAATACCCTGAAATCATGAAATACAACATCCTTTCAACCCCAGGCCTGGTGATCAACGAAAAATTAGTTTCTTTTGGGCGCATCCCCGCTGCGGTAGAAATCCGGGCCTGGTTGGCAAGCGTACCGCTTTAGCCATGAAAAAAGTATTATTTCTTTGCACTGGTAACTCATGCCGCTCACAAATGGCAGAAGCCATTGTCAATGCTCGCCTGGGTGCAGAATGGCAGGCTTTTAGCGCTGGTACAAACCCGGTCGGGCATGTACACCCCAAGGCGTTGCTGGCTTTATCCGAAATCGGGATTCAGCACACGGGACGATCGAAACATGCGGAAGAATTCCAAAGCAGTGACTTCGATTTGGTCGTCACTGTTTGCGATTCAGCCGCCGAAAATTGTCCCGTTTGGCTGGGAAAAGGCAGAAAAATTCATCATGGTTTCCCAGACCCGGCCCTGACCGATGAAATGGACGATTTCCGCGCTGTGCGTGATCTAATTTTGCAGTCATTAGGCAAACAATTGGAGGAATAATGTCTCAAACCAGCCTTACCCAAAAACTTTCTTTTCTCGACCGCTATCTGACCCTGTGGATTTTTGCGGCAATGGCGCTGGGTGTGACCATTGGTTCGCTGCTGCCGGTCACTGTGGCGGTATTTAACGATGTGGTTTCGGTTGGCACAACGAATATTCCAATTGCAATTGGGTTGATTTTGATGATGTACCCGCCTTTTGCAAAAGTTAAATACGAGGAGTTGGGAGATGTTTTTCGCAATAAAAAGATATTAACCCTTTCCCTGCTGCAAAACTGGTTGATTGGGCCGATTCTGATGTTTACGCTGGCAATCATTTTTTTGCGCGGCTATCCCGAATACATGGCTGGGCTAATTATGATTGGTCTGGCGCGCTGTATTGCGATGGTGATTGTTTGGAATGAACTGGCGCAGGGCGATACCGAGTACGCTGCCGGGCTGGTAGCGTTTAATAGTGTTTTTCAAGTCTTATTCTATAGTCTCTACGCCTGGGTTTTTATCACGGTTCTGCCGCCGCTGTTTGGAGTGAGCGGGGCGACAGTGGAAATTACCATTGGGCAAATTGCCCAAAGCGTCTTTATTTATTTGGGTATTCCGTTTTTGGCGGGTTTTCTGACTCGTTTTGTGCTGGTGCGTTTGAAAGGCAAGCAATGGTATCACCAGGTTTTTTTGCCCAAAATTAGCCCTCTAACTTTGATTTCCCTGCTCTTTACCATTGTGGTGATGTTTAGCCTGAAAGGCAATCTCATTGTGCAAATTCCGGGCGATGTGGTGCGGATTGCCATCCCGCTTTTGATTTATTTTGTGGTGATGTTTTTGATCTCGTTTTGGATGGGACACCGTTTGGGCGCAAATTACGCGCAAACGACCACCCTTTCCTTTACTGCCGCCAGCAATAATTTTGAACTGGCGATTGCGGTGGCGGTAGCGGTTTTCGGCCTTCATAGTGGCGCGGCTTTTGCGGCTGTCATTGGGCCATTGGTAGAAGTGCCAGTGATGATTGGGCTGGTAAATGTGGCTTTTTTCTTTCAGAAGCGTTTATTTGGCGCTTAACCTATTCTCTGGCAGCCGTGTCAGATGAGATTCTCTAACCCCGTAGCCCAGATATTGTTTGCAGGTGGCAAAAGCAGGGTGTTACAAGAAGTCTATTCTAAGGAAATTTATGACAAACACTGCAAATCTGGCTCCGAAAAACAAGCGTTTTGCCAATTTAGCTGTTTTTGGCCTGGTTGGGCTGGCAGCGCTTGGGTGGTTGGCGCTCTACAATATTCTTGAACCCTTTGCCAATTGGCTGGCTTTTGGGGTGCTGGCCTTGCCGCAAGAATCCCGCTTGGGCGAGGCCTTGGCGTTCTTTTTTTACGATGTGCCTAAAATCATTTTATTATTGGGCGGTATGATTTTTCTCATTACCACCCTGCGCTCGTTCTTTAGCCCAGAGCAAACTCGCGCCTGGTTGGGAGGCAAGCGTGAAGGCCTGGGAAATTTTCTGGCGGCTGCATTGGGGGTTGTGACCCCTTTTTGCTCTTGTTCGGCGGTGCCACTGTTTATCGGCTTTGTAGAAAGCGGCATTCCGCTGGGGGTGACTTTTTCTTTTCTCACAGCCGCCCCAGTTATTAACGAAGTGGCGCTGGTGCTGCTGTTTGGCTTATTTGGCTGGCAGGTGGCCGGGCTATACCTGCTTAGCGGCCTGGCAATAGCCATCATCGCTGGCGTTCTCATTGGGCGATTGAACCTGGAACGCTATGTGGAAGACTTTGTCTGGCAGGTTAAGAACAACGGTCAGAGCGTTGTTGGCTACAAACCCACCTGGTATGAACGCCTTAAGAATTCATGGCAATCCACCCAGGAAATTGTTGGAAAAGTCTGGTTGTATGTCATTCTTGGAATTGCTGTCGGCGCTGGTATTCATGGATATGTGCCCGAAAGCGCTTTGGCCGGAATTTTAGGAAAAAATGCTTGGTGGAGTGTACCCGCGGCGGTTATTTTGGGGGTTCCGCTCTATTCCAATGCCGCCGGGATCATCCCGATTGTAAGCGCCTTAATGGAAAAGGGTGCGGCGCTCGGCACAGTGCTGGCTTTTATGATGTCGGTGGTTGGGTTGAGTCTGCCAGAGTTGATTATTCTACGGCGGGTGCTCAAGCCCCAACTAATTGCTGTTTTTATGGTGATTGTCTCATTGGCAATTATTTTTACCGGCTATTTGTTCAATTGGGTGCTATAGGAAAGGCTATTCACCTACCATCAATGTAAACGTAGCCAAGAGCTGCCCCGTGCTATTGTACAAACGCAGCGCCTCATCATCCAATTGAAAAGTGGCTGAACGTGAAAGCGCCGCCAGATAAGCAGATTCTTGCTCCATCACGCTTGGTTCCAGGCAGGCCATCATGGTCGAAGCCAGTTCCCCAAAGGTCAACTTTTCAGCGCTCATTTGGTACGTTCCGCTAAAACTATTGCAAGAAGTGTTTCCTCCCACATGCTCATCCTCAAACAAAAGCGTTGGAGTGCTGTCTGTCAACACTGGCAGACCAGCCAACTCGGTTAATTTCCACGAAGTACCGCGTAAAGCACTTTCAGAAACAGTGCTGCAGGCTGCCAGCGCCAGACCCAACCAAAAAACAACGAATACTGAATAGAATTTCATCATTTTCCTCATAAAGTAGTGCAGATATTTCCCCTGAGCATTGTCACAGGGCCAAATTATTTACCTTTCAGACGCATAGTTCCCGCCATTTGTTCCAGGCCCGGTTTTGGGCTTTGGGCCAACTTTGAAAGTAAAAAAAACTAAACGGTAGAGCGGTTTAACGAAAAAGCCTCCCGTGAGGGAGGCTTTTTCGTTAAACTGCCAGCTTATTTGAAGCGCGCCAACACATCATTCGCCTCAAACAGGATGTATTCCACCCCGTCCAACTTAAATTCTGTGCCGCTATATTTGGCAAACAAAACCTTATCGCCAACCTTCAACTTAATTTCTTCATCATCGCCAACCGCCACTACCTCGCCGGTTTGCGGCTTTTCTTTGGCAGTATCTGGCAACAAAAGACCAGAAGCAGTTTTACTTTCCTGCTCCAACGGGCGGATCAGCACGCGGCTGCCCAAGGGTTCAAGTTTAACATCGCTCATAACTCACCTCCAAAAAATGATACAGACCCGTTTGGGCCTGTTATTTACTTAAGACCCAACAATTTATCAACCTTGGGCCGGTCAAATCCGACCACAATCTTACCACCGATATCAATCACCGGCACACCTTGCTGACCACTGCGCCGCACCATATCTCGCGCCGCCGCCTGATCTCGGCTGACATCCACGTCTCGAAACTTGATATTTTTTTCACGAAAATATTTTTTCGCCAGGTTGCAATACGAGCAAGAAGGCGTTGAAAAAACAATGACACGCGGTTGAGCATCCATTTTTTTACCTCCAAAACATTGGATGCACATTCCCTAAAAAAGTTACACCTTGCGCAAACTCAATTTCCAAACCCGGCGCGTAGCCTCTGATACCTTAAATGCCTCCGCCAAACGCAACCCGGGTATCCAGGCAATCTCATCATCCACCCATACTAGCGGCCATTTTTTTCTTAATCGGTGCGGGATTTTTAGATTTACAAACAGATCCGAGAGTTTAATCGACTTTCCGGGCATTCCTAGCGGCTGAAACCTATCACCGGGCCGCAACGCCCTTAGCCGCAGCCGGTTTCCCACTAAATCAGCATCCAGCACAGCCGACCAGTTGTCTGTTGGCAGGGGCGCGAGCTTGTCAGAAAGCAGTTCAGCCTTCAAGCTCCAGCCATTTCCCAGGGCTTGTTCTCCCTCGAAAACTGCCCATTCCCCGTCAAGTTGTGGAACAATCACCGGCAAAGTCGATTCGTGCTCGGTCAGGTACAAAAGCGGCCCCTCGACTCTGATTTTTAGCCCGCCTGCCACGTCCACCGCCTTCAGATGGGCCGCGCGTTCCAACGCCGCAAAATCGACATCGCGCAGGGCTGGCTTCAGGGTAAAAGCCGCTTTTCGGAGTAAGTTTCGCCGCAAAGCCAAAGACATTGCGTTCAGTTCAATTCGGTCGAAGGCCAAAAAGCCATTTCCAGCGGCGTAAATGGCTTTTTCCCAAGCCAAGTCTACCAGTTCTGCCAGCAATTGAGCATCCCCTTGCAGGGCCTGAGCTGTTTTGGCGAGCGTGTGCCGAATTTGGGGGTTGTACTTGGTTAGCTGCGGCAAGAGTTCGTGGCGCAGTTGATTGCGCAGGTAGGCTGTATCGGCATTGGACGCATCGATTCGGTAGAGTAGCGCATGTTTTTGGCAGTAGGCTTCGGTTTCGGCGCGTGTCCAATCTAAAAGCGGGCGCACCAGCGCAATAGTTTCATCAAAAACGGGTAAAAACGAGCGGGGCGGCATTCCTTTTAGCCCTGCCAGGCCTGCTCCGCGCAAAAAGTGCATCAGCACCGTTTCGGCCTGGTCATCGGCAGTGTGGCCGGTGGCGACGGCTTGCGCCCCAGCCTGGCGCGCCGCCTGAAACAGGAAGCGGTAGCGCAGTTCACGGGCCGCCTCTTCCACGCTAAGTCTGGCAGCCTGCGCGTGGGCGGCGACGTTTTCTGCGGCGCTAACGTAGGGCAGGCCCAATTCGGCGGCCAGGGCGCGAACATGGGCTTCATCTGCCGCCGAGTCGGGTCGGAGTTGATGGTCGAAATGGGCAACCACTAACGGGTAGTGCCGGCTGTGCAGAAAATGCAAAAGCGCCAGCGAATCTGCTCCACCAGAGACAGCCGCCAGCACTGGGTCCGCCTTGTTTAATCTGCAGTCAGTCATCATACCCGTCATAATATCGCCAGGGTTTACAGTTGATATAACTCTACCAATACGCCGTTGCTGCTTTCGGGGTGAATGAAGGCGTAGCGTTTGCCATCGGCGGCGGTGCGCGGTTCTTCGTTGATGAGCCGAACGCCTTTTTGCTTCAATTGGGCCAGCATTCCATCAATATCGTCTACCTCAAGGCAGACATGGTGCATTCCAGGGCCGCGTTTGGCAAGGTATTTTGCCAGGCCCGAGTCGTCACTGGTGGGCTGGACAAGCTCAATTTCGGCTCCGGCCAGTGGTAAAAAGGCGACCTGGCTTTTTTCGGCGGGTACATCGCGCATTTCGTGCAGTGTTATGCCAAGCGCGTCGCGCCAAAAGGTAAGCGATTTTTGTAGATCATCTACGACGATGGCGACATGATTGATACTGTTGATTTTTGGCATGGGTTCCTCGAAGAGTGGGGAATTTGGGTTGTTGAGTTTATGAAACTGTTCTGAGACTGTTTTACCACACGCAACCCTGGCGCTGTAGTGATTTTTGTCTGGATTTTGGACAACAAAAAAGTCACCCAATTTTGGGTGACTTTTTACGCTTTAGTTGTAACCGAAAAGCTACTCGCTTGGGGTGGTAGCCGGGGTTTTGCTCTCTGTCGAGGCGGGAGCCGCTTCTTTGGCTTCGCTTTTGGCATTGGCTGTATTGCGCGTTCCAGAAGGGGATTTATGGTCGGTGGCGTACCAGCCAGACCCCTTAAACACAATTCCAACTGGCGCAATCACTTTGCGCAAGCTCTTTTTGTGGCATTCTGGGCAAATGGTTAACGGCTGGTCGCTAAAACTTTGATGACGATCAAACTGCACACCGCAAGTCTCGCACCGATAAGTGTAAATAGGCATAACAAACCTCTCTTTCCAAAGACAACTGGCATTATAGCCCCCTTCACAGGCAGAAGCAAGAGTTTAGGCTCCTGGTTCTAACGATTATCATACAGTTGTCGTTACGGTTTTGTAAGAATTCAACCTTGAAAAAAGCCAGGATGTCTGTATAATAGAACTGGTGTTCTAATGATTAATTCAATTACTCTTAAACAATTTACCCCGGCCCTATTGGCTTACCAGCAAATTCGGGCTGAAATCGGCGCAGTTCCGGCAGCCTCTTTGCCCGACTCTCTGCCGCCTCATTCGATTCTCTTTGGGATTGCCGGGGATGGCTTGCCATTGCTGCTGCGGCTTGATCAGCCCGCCACTGGGCCAGTTTTAATTTTGGGGGATAAAGGCAGCGGTAAAACGGCATTTTTACAAACCCTGGCTCAGACAACCCGCCGCCTGTATCCGGTTGAAGAGACTGCGCTCCTGGTCCTGACCGATTTTCCCGACGAATGGCAATTGCCCAATCTGCCGGGGCGCGCGCTGAGAGTTTACCCAGCCTATCAACCGGCTGCCTCCAATCTGCTGCTGCGTCTGGCAGATTGGGCCAATGCTCGCCGTGAAGGCCGTTCCATTTTGCTGTTGTTGGATGGCCTCGATTCGGTTTTACATCTGGAAGATTCTGCCCAACAAGCGTTGGCGTTTTTGCTGGAGCAAGGCCCGCAGTTGAAACTCTGGCCGATTGTTAGTATTAATTCTACCCGCGCCACGAAACTGCCCGAATGGTTGGAGTTTTTTCGAACGCGTATCTATGGTCGTATCACCAATCCGCAGGTTGGTGACGAGCTAACTCATCTGCCGGGTGCGCCGCTGGAGGCGCTTTTTCCTGCCGCAGAGTTTTGTTTGCGTCAACGTTCGCGTTGGATGCGTTTTTGGCTGCCCAATTTGGGTTAATGAAGGAGGTCTATGAATACTGGTATGTTGTGGTTTGATAATGATCCTAAAACCGCGCTGGATCAAAAAATTCAGCAAGCTGCCGCTTATTTTCGTGCCAAATATGGTCAATTTCCCGATGTTTGCCTGGTTCACCCTTCGATGCTGGTTGAACCGCAGCATCAGGCTGGGCGGGTAACGGTTCGGCCTTTGCGAATTATTGCTCCAAATCATTTGTGGATTGGGGTGGAGGAGGTTCTGCCGCGCGGCCTAGAGCAGTAAACGCAGGCATTAGCTTTTAACGGTGGTTGGCAATTTTGGGGGAGTAGGTCTACTGCCTGTAGCTTTAAACAGACATGGGCGGGAATAAATCCCCCGCCCATGCTTCTTTTTTTATTTTTGCAGCGCCACGACTATGGCAATCGCATGGTTTTGACTGTGGCTCAAACTGAGTGACCACTGTTCCCAGCCTTGTTCGAGCATTTTTTTTGCGGCTCCGCCGTGAAACAGCAATTCTGGTGCGCCGTTTTCGGCTCGAATGACTTCGATATCTTGAAATCCAAACCCGACAATTCCTGACCCCAGGGCTTTGGCTGCGGCTTCTTTGGCGGCAAAACGAGCGGCCAAAGATTCCACCTTTCCGGCGCAGAACTGGCGTTCGCGCAAGGTAAAAACCCTTGCAAGGAAATGCTCACCATGCCGGGCAATGGCCGATTCGATGCGGTTAATTTCCAGCAGGTCTATCCCGGTTGAAAGTTTCATCAAACTTAGGCTCCGGCAGAGGCAATGGCTAACCGGTCTGGGTGTAGGTAGCGTTGAATGGCTGCCAGCACTTGTTCGGGGGTGACGGCGCGAATTCGGCTTTCGTAGGTCTGGTAGTAATCCAGTCCAAGCTGGTAACGTTCAAGGTTAAGCAGGGCGTTGGCAACCCCAGCATTTGATTCGAGTGAAAGCGGTAGGCGGCCTACAAAATTATCCTGGCTGTCGCGTAATTCTTCCGCTGAAACACCTTTTTTGAAAAAAGTGGTGATTTCCTGCAAAATTAAGTCGATTGTTTTTTCGAGATTGGCCGGGTTGACTCCGGCGCTGACATCCCAGGTTCCAACTTCGGAACCGGCGCTTAGGCTTGAGTAGGCATAGTAGGCCAGGCCAGAGCGCTCACGCACGACATCGCCGATGCGGCCCATCATGCCAAACTGGCCGAGTACCGAATTTGCCAATGAGGTGGCGAGATAGTCTTCGGCGTGGCGGGTGGGGCCAAAGCAGCCCAAAATCAGGTCGGTTTGAGATTTTCCGGGTAGGGGAACGTGCTTGCGGGTGGTGGTTGTCAGGCGCGGTAAGGCTGGTAGCTGCGGATAATTCGGTTGCAATGGATTTTTCCAGTCGCCTAATGCGTTTTCCACTAAATCCAGCGCCTGGGCTGGCTCTATGGCTCCTACAATGGCCAGGCATAAGCCGCGTGGGCCAAAATGGTGTTGGTAAAAGTGGGGCAGGTCATTTTGTTGAATGGCCTGAATGGTTTCGGGGTAGCCTTCGTCGGGGCGTTGGTAAAGGTGATCGCCAAAGAGCAGTTTGTCGAAGGCCAGTCCGGCCTGGTCGCCGGTGTCTTGGGCGCGAATAGCCAGGCCGGTTAGTAATTGCGTCCGCAGTCTTTCGACGTATTCGGGTGGAAAGGTGGGGTGGCGCAGGGCTTCGGTGAGTAAATCGAAGAGCAGCGCTGCATCTTCGATCAGGGCGCGTCCGCTGAAGCCGGTGGTACGAGTGCCGGCTGCAAAACCGAGGGTTGCGCCAATAGACTCGAGTGAGTCGTAAATTTGGTGAAAATTGCGTTTTGCGGTGCCGCGCATGAGCGAGGCGGCGGTAAAATCGGCCAGCCCCAGTTTTTCATTGCTGTCAAAAATGCTGCCAACTGGCAAGAAACCGCTTAAGAAGATGGATGGGTTGTTGTGGTTGGGCCGAACCAGGATGGTGATGCCATTTTCGGTGACTGCTCGAAAAATGGTTTGTGGGCCGGGGAGGGAGTGGGGCAAATTAGTCATCGCTGGTCTCGGGTTGGGGTTCTCCGTTTGGCAAATAGATGCCGATGACGCGCTGCTGTGGTTTAAAGTAGTTAAGGGCTACTCGTTGGACATCTGCCGGGGTAACGGATGCTAATTGATTCAGGTAGGTTAGGAACCAATCGTAGCTGGCAAACATTTCGGCATAGCCCAGCCAAAAGGCCTGGTTGGTGATGTTTTCGGCGCCAAAGGCAAACATTGCGCGGGCTTGTTTGATGGCCCGCGCAATTTCATCGGGGGCAACCAATTCATTTTGCAGGCGCTCAATTTCGCTATCGAGCGCGGCCAGGGCTTGTTCTGGCGTGCGGTCGGGATGGATGGTGAGGGTGATGGAATAGAGAAATGGGTCGATGGTGGCGGTGGAGCCGCCCGAAACTCCAACGGCCAATTCTTTTTCAACCAGGGCGCGGTATAAGCGTGAGGTTTTGTTGGAAACTCCGCCGCCGCCAAACATATTCAGGTTGGAGGGGCCGGATAGCAAACTATCTAAAACGGCCAACGGGAAGAAATCGGGATGAGAACCGGCGACGGAGCGGTAGGCAACCTCGAGGTAGGTTGTCTCACCGGGGCCGGCTACTGTTAGCCGGATTTCACCCTGGGCGGCTGGTTCAGGCCGATGCAGGCGGGCTGGGGTCGGGCCAGGCGGAATGGGGTCGTAGAGTTGGCGGATGCGTTCCAACAGGCTGGCGGTGTCAAAATCACCTGCCAGGGCCAGGATAGCATTGTTGGGAACATAGAATTGACGGTAGTGCTGGTAAAGGTCGGCGCGTGTCAGGCTGTGCAGGTCGGCGGTATCGCCAATGACTTCGTGGTGGTAGGGATGTACTCGAAAGCAAGCGGCTTGAACCGCCTCGCCCAGCAGAAAAAGTGGCTGATTTTCGCTGCCTTCCCGCTCTGAAAGGATGACGGTGCGTTCCGAGTCAACTTCGGCGGGGTCAAAGGTGCTATTGACCATGCGGTCGGCTTCGAGACGCAGGGCCAACTCTATTTTGGCGGCGGGCATGGTCTCATAGTAGGTTGTCCAATCGATGAAGGTGAATGCATTCCAGTTTCCGCCTTCGCGTGAGATGGCTTTGTCTAAGACCGAGGCCGGAAATTGGGGTGTTCCTTTGAATTGCATGTGTTCGACCCAATGCGAAATGCCGGTTTTTCCGGTGGATTCGTCTTTTGAGCCAACTCGATACCAAAGCCAATGGCTAATGAGCGGGGCGGTATGAATTTCTTTGAGTAAAATTTTCAATCCATTGTCTAGTGTGACTTGTGTGACTTGGGACATTTACTCTCCTGAGTATTTTTTACTGATAAAGTGGGTTTAGCGCTTATCGAAAGAAGATTTCACAGGGCCAGGAAAAGAATTTACAGAAGGGTAAGTCGGCTGGGCGCTTGATTTGGGGTTGCAGCATCCAATAATAATCGTCGACAACTTCTTGCAAGCCAACAAATGGTTTGTGCAACTCGGTTTCTTCGAGCGGGATATCTACCGGAACTTGTAGGGTAATCGGAATGGTGGTGTTAACCGGGACGCTAATGTCTAAGGCGATTGGCAGAACTGTACCGGCAGGCAGGATGATATTGGTAGGTGCGCTTAAAATATTCAGCCCACCTGTGTTTAGGGTGACACGCGCACCTTCGATGCGTGTATCTTCGGTGAGTTGAACGGTGGTATTGGTTTGGACTGGCAGGGTGAACTCAATTGGGACATTGGCCTGAACTTCGATGGTTGTTTTAATGTGAGCCTCGTCCATTAGAATGAAGTTTTCATAGAGCCCGCCCAGTAAACCATCGCCAACCATACTTTTGATTGTGAATAATTCACGTGCCACAATTAACAAGATAATAATCAGGATGATATTGACAATCATGGAAAGAACGCTGGCTACTGTCCAAAATGCTGGAGCCAGGCCCTTCAAACGAGGTGAATTTTCTGTTTTTTCAGTGGGTTCAGGTTGCGTTTCTTCAGCCTTTGGCGAGGCGGTGATGGTGGTTTGCGGTTGAACCGGGGCTGGTTGAACCGGTTTGCTTTTTTTAGGAAAAAGCAAGGCTATAATCCATCCGAGATTATCTGTTTTAGGTTGTGTGGATTTGCCCATGGGTATACTCCTGATTGAATGTTCGTGGACGTTTGCAAAATAAACAAATTTTGTAGATCAATTACAACATTAGTTTAGCATAGGATAATCAAAAAGTCGTGTATCAAACAAAATTGCAGACTATCGCCGCGTTTGTTGAGGCTTGCTGGTGTTTCTGGGTGTGGCTGAATTTTTATATTGTGGAATTTTCGACAACTCACTATAATAAATGAGAGCCTTGCAAAACTTGATCTGGTTGGGCTTTTCAGTTGGTTAATATCAGTATTAAGGAGAGAGCGTGTGAGTGAAAGTCATTATGTGGCAGTGGTTGGTGCCGGGCCGGCTGGTATGTTTGCCGCGCGTGAATTGGCCCGATCTGGAGCGCAAGTAGTTATTTTTAACCGGGATATTAAGCCTGGCGGTCTGGCTGAATATGGCATTTACCCCGATAAACACGCCATGAAGCAGGGCCTGCGGACGCAATTTCAACAAATTTTGGATACGCCCGGCATCAAATATTATGGCAATGTGTCTGTTGGTACAAACGCGGATTTAACGCTGGATGATTTGCGTGCTTGTGGTTTTCAGGCTATTTTGGTAACGGTTGGCGCTCAGGGGACGAAATGGCTCGGCTTACCCGGTGAAACCCTGGCGGGGGTCTATCACGCCAAAGATTTGGTCTACCATTACAATCAGTTGCCTCCTTTTAGCCAGAAAAAATTTATTTTTGGCAAAAAAGCAGCCGTAGTGGGCGCGGGCAATGTCATGTTGGATATTGCCCGTTTTTTGATGCAAAAAGCAAAGGTGGAAGAAGTTGTTGCTATTGTGCGGCGCGGCCCGGCAGAGGTGAAATTCGACAAAAAAGAAATGGAATATGTTGTGGCCCAGCTCGATTTACGTTCACTGGACGAAGAAGTGCAACGAGTTAGCCAGCAAATGCTTGCCATTGGGCAAGATGCCCGGGCCGCCAAGTCCAACATTCTTGAAGCCCTGCCCAAAGCCCATCCCCCGGTTTCTTTGGCTTATTTTCGCTTTGAGTTTTTAGCATCTCCAACCGGGATGCGCAGCGATGGACAAGGAGCGGTGAGCGGTATTGATTTGGAAGATAATCAACTGATTCTGAAAGAGGGCGAAGTAAAGGCTCGCGGAACCGGCCATACCCGCACCCTGGCAGTCGACTCTGTGGTTTTTGCCATTGGCGATACGGTGGATAGTTCTTTTGGGCTGCCGGTGCAGGGCAATGAGTTTGCCAAAAACCCGTCACCGCGTTTTCCGGTGGATGGAATTTCTTACGAAGCTTTCGACCCCCAGGCGGGCAACGTAATTCCAGATATTTTTGTTGCCGGTTGGAGCCGGCAGGCCAGCACCGGCTTGGTGGGCTATGCTCGCAAAGATGGTACTAATGGCACGAAGGCCCTCGGCCAATATTTAAAAACGCTGGCTCCAGTTGAAATCAATGCTTCAGTGCTGGAAGCACGCCTAAAAGGGTTGGGCAAACCGCTGGTCACGCGCAATGACATTCGCAACTTACATGTTATTGAACAGTATGAAGCCCACAAACGCGGCCTGGAATCGTTTAAGTTTGGCACAAACGAAGAATTGCTCGAAGCAATCATGTCGGTTGGGTAGTTTTTGCTTCAATTGTGCCCACTTTCATTTCTTTGGTTGGCTGAACCTTTTAGTTGATCTTTACTGCGATATTATTCTGCTATGGTTGGTTTTTGCGAAACAAAGGAAACTCTGGCAAATAGTTTGTGCCGATCTTGCGGGTTATGCTGTACCGGCCATTTATTCATCTGGGCAAAGCTCAGGCCAGGTGAATTGGACCCGGCAGAAGCGCTGGGGCTGAATGTGTTTCGGTCTGATCCGAGTCAGCGGGGATTTAGTCAACCTTGCCCGTTATGGCAGGGCCAATGTACCATATATGCCTCGTCTCATTACCCGCATATTTGCCGCGCCTCCAAATGCA
>DYPU01000007.1 GCA_020719725.1 Anaerolinea sp.
GTTTTGGGCCCCGCTCCCTTTTCGTGATAATTTCACGTAAACTACGGAAGAACCAACATCACCCGACTATTGACACAGCCCTCGACAAAACAGGCAAACGAGCCGAATAGTTACAAATAACCTACTGCAAACTGTAGTGTAAAATGGAGGTAACTCGCAAAAGAAAGGTCGGGCCATGAACGCTTATTGTGACTACTGCAATACCCACCCTGAAGATACGTTTAACAAAGTCTATCATGATACCCAATATGGTTTCCCTATTACAGACGACGCCTTGCTCTTCGAGCGACTAATATTGGAAATTAACCAGGCCGGGCTTTCCTGGCTCACCATTCTCAAAAAAGCTGAGGGATTTCGCCTCGCGTACGATGGATTCGACCTCGAAACAGTAGCCGGTTACGGGGAGTCTGATCGCGCCCGGCTTTTGGGTGACGGGAGAATCATCCGAAACCGGCTAAAGGTCAACGCGGCGATAGAAAATGCGAAACGGATCCGGGCTTTTTACCCTGAATTTGGCTCTTTTCAGGGCTGGTTGGAATCTCACCACCCCCTGAGTAAAGAAGAGTGGACAAAATTATTTAAGAAAACATTTTTGTTCACCGGCGGTGAGATTGTCGGTGAGTTTCTCATGTCCACGGGTTATTTGCCCGGGGCGCACAGCGCAGATTGTCCGATTTACGGCAAAACCGTGGCTCAAAACCCGGCCTGGCTAAACAACACCAAGAAAGGTTGTTAATAATGGCAACCTGGATTGCCCACCTGCGTCTGGCGGAGAATTTGCTTAAGCGCATCCCAAACCTAGACGAAGCTCAATTTGCGATTGGGAATATCGCTCCAGATTCCGGTATCCCCGATGAAAACTGGGAGAACTTCGACCCGCCGCCCGAAATTACTCATTTCAAAATTTCGCAAGGCGTACATAAAAATATTTCCGACCTGAATTTTTACAGGCGATACCTGGCAGAGGTAAAACCAGAGGATGCGGCGCGTTTTTCGTTTCGTCTGGGCTATTTCTTTCATCTAATTACAGACAATCTTTGGTCGATTAAAATTGGTGTTCCCACCACAGAGCGCTATTCGGAACAATTTTCAGCCGATCCAAAATTTATTTGGACAGTCAAAGGCGATTGGTACGGTCTGGACTTTATCCATGTCCGCGACTTTCCAGATTCTTTGTTCTGGCGGGTTTTCCTGAAAGCCCCACTACTCAACGTTGACCTGGATTTCTTGCCCCAGGCCGCGCTGGAGCAACAATTAAACTATATTAAAGGGTTCTACCAAAGAACCGACGAAAAAATTCAAGACTATTTCACGCGCGACTATTCGTACTTGAGTCAATCCGCGATGGATCAGTTTATTGCGGAGGCTACAGACAGCCTTGAACAGGTTTACTTGATGCTATGGCAAAAAAAGATACGTCCAGGCAGCCAGACCTCGGCCCTGCAATTATTGGAAACGCCCGCATGAACGCAAAAACATCCATTCTGCCCAGCGCTGAACCTTTTTTTTACCCTGGCCCCAAAAATATCGGAATTCTGCTCACGCACGGCTTCACCGGCACCCCCAAAGAAATGCGCTGGATGGGTGATTATTTGAATCGCCAGGGTTACCCCTGTTTGGGAGTGCGGCTGGCTGGTCATGCTACCTGCCCGGCAGATATGATTCGAACAACCTATGAAGATTGGCTAAATTCGGTTGAAGATGGTTATCACTTGCTACGCGGAACCTGCAAGCAGGTGATACTGGTTGGACTTTCGATGGGCGGCGCACTCTCACTCATCAGTTCCACCCGTCTGCCGGTGGATGGCATCGTGGCAATGGCAACCCCCTACGATCTGCCCCAAGATTGGCGGCTGGAACACACCGAATTTCTTAGTAAATTTCTGCGCTACCTGCCCAAATCCAAAGACGCGCCCGGAGCAGGCTGGTTCGACAAAGCCGCCTGGCATGAACACATCTCCTACCCACAAAATCCACTGCGCTCAATTGGCGAACTTAAAAAAATGCTGGCCCTGCTGCGCGAAAGCCTGCCGCAAGTGACCGCACCCACCCTGCTCATTTACTCTCAGGATGACACTTACCTGCCACTGGGCAGCCTGAACAGCCTGGGCTATATCTACAGCCACCTGGGCGCAACCCGCAAAGAAAAACTCGTTCTCAGCGGCTCCGGCCACGTCATCCCGCGTGACGCCCAACGCGAAACCGCCTTTGAAGCCGCCGCCAAATTCATTCACAGCCTCGCAGAGTGAATTATTATCATCCCGCATTCCAACTTCACCCTTTCAAAGTTGCCCATGAACCCATCCCTGCTCTGGCTGGCCGCCGCCCTATTCACCTGGGGCATTGGCGAAGGCATGTTTTTCTACTTTCAACCCATCTACCTGGCCCAACTAGGCGCAAACCCGGTTCAAATCGGAGCAATCCTGGGAGCGGCAGGCATCGCCATGATGCTGGCCCACATTCCCGCCGGAGCGCTAACCGACAAAATTGGCGCGCGCCCGCTCTTACGCTCGGCCTGGCTTTTGGGTCTGCTGGCCGCCTGGCTAATGGCCGCCGCCCAAAGCCTGCCGCTCTTCATTGCGGGAATGCTGTTATATGGCTTCACAGCCTTCGTTGCCGCCCCGCTCAATACCTACGTCACCGCCGCGCGCGGCCCCTGGAGCATCGGACGCGCCCTGACCCTCATCTCGGCCACCTTTAACCTGGGCATTTTCATCGGCCCACTGTTGGGCGGCTATCTCGGCGATCAATACGGCTTGCGCACAGTTTACTTTGTGGCCGCCAGCATCTTCATTTTTTCCACCACCCTGATCTTTTTTCTCTCGGCCCAACCCATCTCCCCACCCGACCCCGCCGACCCACCCGCCAGCCTGCTAAAAAACCCGGCCTATCTGGGCTACCTGGCCTTCGGATTCTTCATCATGTTGGCGCTCTACCTGCCGCAACCCTTCAGCCCCAAATTCCTGCAAGAAATTCGCGGCCTTAGCCTGGCTCAAATTGGACTACTGGGCAGCATTGGCGGGCTAGGCAACACCACCCTCAACTACCTGCTCGGCCACATCAAAAACCCGCGTTACGGCTTCATCCTGGGCCAGGCAACAGTCGCCCTATTTGCGTTTATCCTGTGGCAATTCAGCGCCCTGCCCCTGCTGATGATAGCCTACTTCATCTTTGGCGGCTCACGCGCCGCCCGCACCCTTTATATCGCCCAAATCCGCCCACTGGTACATCCATCTCAACTGGGTTTAGCCTATGGGATTGCAGAAACCATCGGGTCACTCGTCATCGCGACTGCCCCCGTCATGGTCGGCTTTCTCTACAACTGGCAGCCCATCTCCATCTACCCCGTCAGCCTGGCTGCCGTTACAATCGGCATGTTACTCACCCTGGTGCTCCACAAACAAACACCATGACCCTGCAAATCATCCCCTTTAGCCTCGGGCCGGTTCACACCAACGCCTATCTCCTGGCCGATCCCACCACCGCCGAAGCCGCTGTCATCGACCCATCCTGGGATGGACACATCATCCTGGCCGAAGCTCAAAAACGCGGCTGGCGCATCGGTCACCTGTGGTATACCCACGCCCATTTTGACCATATCGGCGGGGCGGCAGCTATTGCTGATGCGCTCAACCCGCTGCCGCTGGTGGCCCTCCACCCCGCAGATCACACCCTCTGGCGCACTGGCGGCGGCGGGAAACTGTTTGGGCTGGCAATTGACCCCGGCCCCGAACCAGCCATCGACTTTGAACATGGTCAAACCTTACGGCTGGGTTCGACCACACTGGAAGTGCGTCACACCCCTGGGCATACCCCCGGCCATGTCGTTTTTTACTGCGCCAGCGCAAAAACCTGCTTCTGTGGCGATCTGATTTTTGCCCACTCGGTGGGCCGCACCGACCTGCCCGGCGGAAGTTGGGAAACCCTGGTCAAAAGCATCCGCGAACAAATTTACAGCCTGCCCGAAGAGACACGCCTTTTAAGCGGGCATGGCCCCGAAACCACAGTAGGCGAAGAAAAAGTGTCCAACCCGTTTGTACAGGAATAGTGACAAAAAATCCCGGCTTATCGCCGGGACTTTTTGTCACTTAAGTACGCGTACAAGTTTTTCTGCCAGGCTGGCAACTTCCTCCAGCTTATCCGGGCTGATCATTTGCCATCATAAGGCTGGTGGGCCAGGCTGCGCGTCCCAACTGCGCTCAGAGCCAGGGCCGGGATGCCACGAAAAGCAAAAGTGGAATGATTGCTTTCCGGCCAGGGCTCCACCCAAACAACGCCGGGGAAATCACAAGTAATGGGTTGCGCTTGCGCTTCCAATTTGCCGGTTTCATCAAAAGCGGCGATGCTGTTGGCCCCAAGCAGCGTGCCAATGCCATCAAAATTGATCGCATATTGAATGGATGAAAAGTAGGATTCCGCCCGCCGCAGGTACTCATCATCACCCATAGGCAGGTATTCCTCGCCATTAAAGGCGACCAGTTCCAACCCGAGGCTTGTGTCCAGTTTTGAGAGGCGTTCGGCCAAGCCGAGTAAGACCGCCACACCCCCGCCGTTGTCGCTGGCACCGGGGGTGTTAATTTTAGTATCGAAGTGAGCGCACAACACGATCCGTTTTTTCGCTTCAGGGCGAATCCTGCCGACGATGTTGCGCGCCACTGCCGGAACCAGCGCCGCTTCGATGCGCAAATGCGCCATCCCCTCTGGGTTGCGCAACAGCCGCCGGGCCGCTTCAGGAGAGAGAGTCGCCGCGGGCAGGTCGAGTTCCCAATCTTCAGTCAGTTGGCCGTAGTAATCGGTGGCGGTCGGCGGGGCGAGCAGGGCCGCAGGTTGGAGTGACTCAAGGGTATCGATGATTTTTTTCTCATGGTCACCCAACAGGAACCAGGATTTTGGCGGCAGCGGCCAACGCGCCAGATCGCCGTAGAGCAGCAGCAACTTCCCTTTGGCGGCGGCCCGTTCCAGTTCGGGTAGCGTTCCGGCACAAACGACCGGCGCGGTAACATCACAAGCCGGGGAAAAGGCATTTGCGGCGGCATCCAGTCGTTCACCGTCCAAATCCAAAACAGTTGCGCCGCCCTGCCAGGCTGTGCAGGCATAGGGCTGCTCTTCAACAAGCCACCCGGCGGCATGGAAAGCGGCGGCAATAAAATCGGTCCCTGCCTGGTTGGCTGGGGAGCCAATCGGGCGGGGACCAAGGTTTACCAGAGCAGTGAGATGCATCAAAGATGCGCGACATGTTTATTTGGCGTAATCGACCGAGCGCGTCTCGCGGATAACGGTCACTTTGATTTGGCCGGGATATTGCATGGTTTCTTCAATTTTCTTGGCAATATCGCGTGCCAGGCGGGTGGAAGCCAGGTCGTCAATTTCTTCGGGACGGACGATGATTCGAACTTCACGCCCGGCCTGAATGGCGTAAGATTGGCTGACGCCTTCGAAGGAATTTGCCATTTCTTCCAGGGTGCGAATTCGTTTGATGTAGGCTTCCAGGTCTTCACGGCGGGCGCCAGGGCGCGCGCCCGAAATGGCATCGGCGGCTTCAGCGATGACAGCCTCGACGGTTTCTTGTTCCACTTCGTGATGGTGGGCGGCAATGGCATTCACCACCAGCGGGTGGACGCCGTAACGTTTACAGAATTCTGCTCCCAAAGCGGCATGAGTGCCTTCCTGGTTATGATCCATAGCTTTGCCAATATCATGTAAGAAAGCGCCCTGTTTGGCAATGACTACATTTGCGCCCAGTTCGGCGGCCAGAATACCAGCCAATTTGGCAACTTCGATGGCGTGAGCCAATTGATTTTGGCCGTATGAAGTGCGGAATTTGAGACGGCCCATCATGCGCAACACATCGGTGTGAATACCAGTCACACCAGCATCGAATGCAGCCTGCTCGCCCGCTTCAGCGATGACTTTTTCGACAGCTTTGGTCTCGTCTTCAATAACTTTTTCGATATAAGCCGGGTGAATGCGCCCATCGACAGTTAGCCGGGTGAGGGAGCGTCGGGCAATTTCACGGCGAACAGAGTCGAAACAAGAGATGGTCACAGATTCTGGGGTGTCATCCACAATCACATCAACCCCGGCAGCTTGTTCAAAAGCCCGGATATTTCGTCCATTACGGCCTACGATGCGGCCCTTCATCTCTTCGTTGGGCAGCGGCACGACCGACGAGGTGACTTCTGAAACATGCTCGGAGGCCACCCGTTGGATGGCATCTGCAATCAGGTGACGGGCGCGTTTTTCGCCTTCTTCGCGAGCTTCAGCTTCCACCTGACGAATGATGCGGGCCATATCACCCCGCGCTTCTTGTTCAACTTCGTCCAACAAAATCTGGCGAGCTTGTTCGCGTGACATTTCGGCAATTTCTTGCAGTTTTGCCATTTGCTGATCGAATAATTTTTCGATGTCGTTGGCGCGCCGATCAACGGTTGATTGGCGTTTATTGAGGGTCTGTTCCCGTTGTTCAAGACGTTCCACCCGTCCGTCCAATTCGGTGCGACGACGATCCAGGCGTTCCACCTCGCGGTTGTACTCGTTTCGACGCTGGTTGATGTCTTTTTCGGCATCCTGAACTATTTTCAAGGCCCGGTCACGAGCGTCCAATTCTATTTTGTTGGCTTTCTCGGTGGAGGTCTGTACAATTCCTTGAGCCTTAGCGTCTTCTTCACGGCGAGCTTTTTCTGCGCGGTAACGGCTGATAAAGTACCCGATAGCCACACCTGCGGCCAAAGTCAAAAATTCTAAAACAATCCAAACGATTGGGTTACTATTATTCATGGTTCTTCCTCTTCATCAAGATGTGATTGTCCACCTGTAGGATATTTCTCTGCCCAAGCCTGTTTGGTAACTGTTGCAATCACTTCATAGGGAAATCCGCGTCGGCTTAAGAAGCCACCGAGTTTGTTACGGAAATCGAGCCAGGGCAAAGTGTCCAATTTTCGCATATATTTGCGCGCGGCTTGCAGGGCCAAACTCTCTTCGTCAGACATTTCATCCAACGTAGATTCGATAACATCTTCGGCGAGGCCCTTGAAACGCAGTTCCATTCGTAGCGCGCGGCGTCCACGAGGACGAAAAGTGCTGCGGTTCTCAACCCAACTCTGAGCAAATTCATGGTCATTTAGTAAGCCAGAACTTTGCAGGCGGGTGAGCGTATCTTGAATTACCGGGTCTGGAATTTCGTGTTTTTCCAGATTTTTGCGCACTTCTTCAACAGACCGCGCCCGATAGCTGAGAAAATGAAGCGCTTTTTGCAAGGCAAGCTCACGCGAGTCTTGGCTTTGAAGCGTGGCAATTTTTTCAGCGCTGATGAACTGTCCAGTCTGCAACCAGGCCGCAACAATTCGAGAAAGCCCAAATGCAAATTGGTCATCCAGATAAATATTGACCCGATTCGGGTTCTTCTTTTGCGCTTCAATCGCTGTTATTTTTCTCATTGTTGTTTAAAAACACACAGCCACGAACCTGAGCAGGTCGCGGCTGGAGATAAAAAAGGATAACCCGAAAATACCACCCAACGGCAGTCTTTCAAGGGAAGTTAAGCGGACAGCAGCAAGGTCTGTCACACGCAACAGCAAGGGTAGAAGTCCGGTTTTGCCTAACCAGTGAAAAGAAAAAAGGCGGAAAGACTTCAATTTTTATGCCTGTAAATTAGAACAGGCGGGTCCAATTTTTATCCAGAAAAAAAAACCAAAGCGCGACCGCTTTCAGGCGGCATTATGATCGTTATCAACGATCATAAAATTTTAATAATTATACATGAGAATATTAAAAATGGCTTCATTTAAGGGAGAAAAAAAGCCTTCAGTTGCAAAATGTTATCAAAAACAGTTAAGCTAATGACAAAAGGCATACTATAAAAGCAAAACTTATGCCATAATACTTAAATGATGTTGGCTTCATAATCCCCAAAGGAGGCATTAGCATGGCAAAAATTTCAGTCACCCGCGAAGACGCCCTTGAGTATCACCGTCTCAAAGGCAAACCGGGCAAAATCGAGGTTGTTCCGACCAAACCGATGGATACACAGCGTGATCTAAGCCTGGCTTATTCGCCCGGCGTGGCCCACCCAGTGTTGGAAATCGAAAAAGACCCTGACCTGGCCTATGAATATACGTCCAAAGGCAATCTGGTGGCGGTCGTTTCCAACGGAACCGCTATTCTTGGGTTAGGAGACCGAGGCGCGTTGGCAGGAAAACCTGTCATGGAGGGCAAAGGGGTACTCTTCAAAAAGTTTGCTGATGTAGATGTCTTTGACATTGAAGTAAATAGCCATGACCCCGATGAAATTATCAAAGTTGTTGCGGCCATCTCGCCCACCTTTGGCGGAATCAACCTGGAAGACATCAAAGCGCCTGAGTGTTTTTATATCGAAGAAACGCTCAAAGGAATGCTCGATATTCCAGTCTTTCACGACGATCAGCATGGCACAGCCATCATCTCTTCTGCCGGGCTTGCCAACGCGCTGGAAGTGGTGGGCAAACAACACTCCGAAATACGGGTGGTCATCAACGGCGCGGGCGCTTCGGCCATTTCGTGCGCCGAGCTTGCCATTCGTTGGGGCATTAAACGTGAAAATATTATGCTGTGTGACACCAAAGGCGTCGTCTATAAAGGCCGCGCCGAGGGCATGAACAAGTACAAGGATCGCCTGGCGGTTGAAGATAAAGGCCACCGCACCCTGGCAGATGCCATTCAGGGCGCAGATGTGTTTTACGGGCTTTCAGTTGCCAATGTTCTCACACCCGAAATGGTGAAAACCATGGCCGAACGCCCGATCATCTTTGCTATGGCAAACCCCGACCCAGAAATCAGGTATGAACTGGCAAAAGAAGCCCGGCCCGACTCGATAGTCGCCACCGGACGCTCAGACTACCCCAATCAGGTCAACAACGTGTTGGGTTTCCCGTTCATCTTCCGCGGCGCGCTGGATGTACGCGCCCGCGCCATCAACGAAGAAATGAAATTTGCCGCATCGCAAGCGCTCTACAAACTGACCAAAGAAGATGTGCCCGATTCGGTTTTGCGCGCCTACGGCATGGAAACCATGAAGTTTGGGCCAGAATATATTATTCCAACCCCGCTCGACCCGCGTGTTCTGCTCTGGGAAGCCCCAGCCGTCGCCAAAGCCGCCATGGATACCGGCGTGGCCCGCAAGAAAATCGATATTGACGAATACCGTGAGCAGCTCGCCTTCCGCCAAGGCCAGGGCCAGCGTGTGCGCTACTTCATCATGAACAAAGCCCGCGCCAGTAAAGCCACCAAGCGCCTGGTCTTTGGCGAAGGCGAAGAAACCAAGATCATCCGCGCCGCCGCCCAGGTCATTGATGAAGGCATCGCCAAACCAATTCTCATTGGCCGCCAGGCCATCATCAGCGAGAAAATCAAAATTCTCAATCTCAACTTCAAACCCGAGGTGATTGATCCAGATCATTTTGAAAAACTCGAAGCCTACAGCGAAGCCTACTACCACATGCGCCAACGCAAAGGCCTGACAATGGCCCATGCCGAAAAAATGATTCACGAACCCAACGTGCTTGGCCCCATGATGGTCAAAATGGGCGACGCCGACGCGTTCATCTCCGGCCTGACCTACGAATACCCCGAAGTCATCCGCCCGGCCCTGCAAATTCACAGCACCACCAAAGGCACCACAAAAGCCGCCGGTGTCTACTTGATCATTGTCGGCGACAAAACCTACCTGTTCACCGACGCCACCGTCAACATTGACCCCAGCGCAGAAGACTTAAGCCAAATCGCCATTCTGGCCGCCGAATTTGCCAAAAAACTGGAGCTTGAACCGCGCGTAGCCTTCCTGTCCTTCTCCAACTTTGGCTCCACTCCGCACCCACTCTCAGAAAAAGTACGCAAAGCCGTTGAGTTGACCAGAGCGCGCTGCGATTTTGCTGTGGATGGTGAAATGCAGGCCGATACCGCCATTGTGGCCGGCATCATCGAAAATCGCTATCCATTTAGCGCCGTCAAAGACGCCAATGTCCTGGTCTTCCCGTCGTTGGAAAGCGCCAACATCGCGTACAAACTATTGGCCCGCCTGGGCAACGCCAAAGCCATCGGCCCAATTCTGCTTGGCATGGGTGCCCCGATTCATGTCCTGCAAACCGGAGACGAGGTCAATGACATCGTCCAGATCGCTGCCGTCGCCGTAATGGACGCCATCAATCGCGGCAAAAAGTAAAAAACCAGCCAGAACCCTCGCCGCAAAAACGCCGAGAGACCGACAAAAGCACCCGTCCGGTATCCCGTGTTTTTGCGGCATTTTAAATCACCTGCCAGCAAACCTAAAAAGACTGCCCCCAATTGTGCTAAAATAATCGTGTGAACAAAAAACTCCCCATCCCCCAGCCCAACCGGGCCAGCTATCTAAGACATAAGCGCGAAACCAACCGCCAGATACTACTTCCTGTCCTATTGAGCAGCCTAGTAATTTTGGCCTTATTTGCGCTGATAGCCTACGCCACGTTCACCCCCACCGGAAATGTCACCCGCTGGGCCGCCATCTCAACCATCTGGATTATCATCCCCGTCATGATTTTCATGCTCATTGGGCTGGCCCTGCTCGTAGCAATGGTCTACGGAATGCGCCGCCTGCTACAAATCACCCCCGACTACACCGGCGCAGCCCAAGAATATGTTTTACGCATCACCGCCAAAATTCAATGGTATACCCAAGAATTCACCCAACGCATTCTACGCTTTCGGGCCTGGGTGGATACCCTGCAAGCCCTGCTAAAACGCAAATAAACCGCCAGCGCACCCCGCATCCCGGAGAAACCCATGCCACAAAAAGCAGAAATCATCAAAACCACCAATAATACCCGCACCCTCCTGAGCGGTGCACTCATCGGAGCCGCCACCGGGCTAATCGCCGCCATGTTAATGGCCCGGCGAGCCGAAAAGCAAGAAAAAGAATCCGCAATCACCCCCACCGAGGGCATCAAACTTGGACTGCTGGTCTTTGGCCTGCTACGCGCCATCTCATCGCTTGGCGACGACTAACCCACCCCTCACGCACACCAGGCCCTTCAAATACGCCCCCTCAGGAAAATGGATCGAAACCGGATGATCTGGCCCCTGCGCCATATACTCCACAATCTGAGCCTCCACCCCCGCATCCAGCGCCGCCGAAGCAACAATCTTCTGAAACAGAGCCGCATCAATCCCACCCGAACACGAAAAAGTCGTCAAAATGCCACCAGGCCGCAGCAGCTTGAAAGCCAATCGATTAATATCCTTATACCCGCGTGCAGCCTTCTCAGCCTGAGCGGCAGTCGGCGCAAATTTTGGCGGATCGAGGACGATCAGATCCCAGGAACGATTCTGATCTCGGAATTTACGCAACGCTGTAAAGACATCCGCTTCGAGCCATTCCAACCCTTCGGCCTGAATCCCGTTTAGCGCGGCATTTTCCTGCCCGGCTACGAGCGCATCCGCTGAGGTATCTACCGAAACCACGCTTTTTGCCCCACCCCTGGCGGCGTGAATACTAAACCCACCTGTATAGCAAAAACAATTCAACACATCCCGGCCCGCAGCCAATTGCCCAACCCGGTTGCGATTGGCGCGCTGGTCGAGGTAGAACCCGGTCTTATGGCCGGTGGCAATATCGACAGTGAATTTCAGGCCGTATTCCTGAATGACTATGCGCGAATCGATAACTAGACCGCGTAACAGGCCAGTACGAGGCTGTAACCCTTCCAACTCGCGCACATCGGCATCAGAGCGCTCATAAATGGCGCGAACCCCAGTCAGTTCTAGCAGCAGATCGGCCAGGGTCTCGCGCCAAAATTCACTGCCAGCCGTCAACACTTGCAGGACGAGCACATCCCCATAACGATCAACGACCAGACCAGGAATTTGGTCAGATTCGGCGTGGACGAGGCGAAATGCATCTGAAGCGGCAGCCAGGCCAGGGGTTGCGCGTCGTGCGAGCGCAGCCGCAAGCCTCCGCCGGAAAAATTCGACATCAACGGCCTCATCCGGGTCAAATGTCCAAACCCGCGCCCGAATTTGGGAGGCCGGTGAATAGGCGGCACGCGCCAGAAATGCGCCATCAGCAGCGCGCACATCGACCGTTGCACCAGGGGCCGGGTCACCGTTGAGTTGTCCAATTGCGCCCGAAAAAACCCACGGGTGGCGGCGCAGCAGCGATTTTTCACGTCCAGGTTTTAGTATAAGAGAGGCCATAGGCCGAGTTTATCATTAAAAGGCCCTGGAAAAGGCTGGCGAGTAGTGCTATACTTTTTTCAGGAGAATAGCTCATGTCGGATGAACAGGAAAAACTAAAACGACTGCGCGAGCGTCAACTGGCGGCCCGCGACCCACTGGTAAAAACTCGCAAGCTCCAACAATTTAGCGCCGAACGCGAGCGCGGCCTGGACAAAAGTGTTTCTTTGCGACAAGCCTGGCAAACTATTCCGCGAGTCTGGCGCTCGGCGCTTTGGGCGTTTCTTTTGGGCGGGTTGACCCTGGCAGTGCTATCCACCTTTCTGCCGACTCTTTGGGCAGTTTTGGGAGCGGTGGGGCTGGCTCTGGGTTTTCTGATTTTTGCAATTGTTCTGGATAATGCGCTGGATACACGCGACGAGATTAAACGACTGACAAAGTGAGCGAAAACCATACAAAAAGCCGTTGCGCTGGGAACGCAACGGCTTTTTGTATGGGGACATGGTATGATGCTCTGTCTTTAAAAAGGAGTTTTATGTTTAAACCTGTTCGTTGGAATACTTTTTTACGCAATTTTTTCAGGATAGAGCTGGGCTTGGGGTTGTTTGGCGTTGCAATTGCCATGATGATTCGGGCCAATCTTGGAACCAGCGCCTGGGCGGTGTTGGAAGTGGCCCTTTCAAAAATTTTCAATATTACACCAGGCACGACCATGGTATTGGTCGGTTTTGTAGTGCTGGCCGTGGCACTGGCTGCGCGCGAACAGATTGGCTGGGGCACACTGGCAAATATTTTGAGCATTGGCCCGTGGGAAGACCTGGCGCTGGGAATTATTCCACCCATTGATGGAAATTTACCCCTACAAGTTGCCATGCTGCTGCTTGCAATTGGAATGATGGGACTGGGCAGCGCCATCTACATTGGAGTGGATGCGGGCGCAGGGCCGCGCGATACACTAATGTTAGCCATTAAGCGCCGGGCCGGTTGGAGCATCCGCGCCGCGCGCGGCAGCATTGAGGTGACCGTGGTCACAATTGGCTGGCTTTTGGGCGGCCCGGTGGGGATTGGAACATTGGTTTTTGCATTATTGATTGGGCCTGCGGTACAAACCGGGTTTAAACTTCTCAAAGTAGAATCACATAAGCCAAATGAAGCGCAAGCCGTGTTTGAAGATTGATAAAATTCGCTTGCGCGCGTGGTTGTAATACCGGCCTCCCCCCGCTAGCGCAACGAAATAAGCTTTCGGCTGTTTCTGCTTACTGAATATTTACCCATCACCGAATACTTCCTATCATTGGAGCTTCTTTATGCAAAAAACTGGCCCTGGCAAAAGCCATCCACTCGGCGCAACCATTCACCCCGACGGAGTCAATTTTAGTATTTTTTCAAAAAATGGAACAGTAGTCGAACTGCTATTGTTTGAGCAAGTCGAATCTAAAAAACCATCCCATATCTTTCAGTTAAATCCCATTGAAAACCGAACCGGGCACTACTGGCACATCTGCGTCAACAACATTAGCGCCGGGCAGTTATACGCCTGGCGTGTTCAAGGGAATTTTCTACCCAAAGAAGGGCTGCGTTTTGATAAAGACAAAGTTCTGCTGGACCCTTACGGACACGGAGTAGCGGTTGGAAAAAACTATCAGCGCCAGGCGGCCTGCTGGCAGGGTGAAAATCTTGCTTCCTGTATGAAAAATGTGGTCGTAGACCCTCGCGCCTACGACTGGGAAGATGATGTACCACTCAAAACACCCATCTCACAAAGTATCATTTACGAAATGCACGTCGGCGGATATACCCGCCACCCCAACTCTGGCGTGGCCTCCGAAAAACGCGGCACATACGCCGGTCTGATGGAAAAAATCCCCTACTTGAAAGCGCTGGGCATCAGCGCAGTAGAATTGTTACCAGTCTTTCAATTTGACGAGCAAGATGCTCCCCCCGGCCTAAAAAATTACTGGGGCTACAGCACCGTTTCATTTTTTGCGCCACACGCCGGGTACAGTTCACGCACCGACCCGCTTGGCCCAGTGGATGAATTCCGCGACATGGTTAAAGCCCTGCATAAAGCTGGCATTGAAGTTATTCTGGATGTAGTCTTTAACCACACCGCCGAAGGCGGCGCAGATGGGCCAACCCTTAGCTTTCGCGGGCTGGAAAATAGCACCTATTATATGCTGGATGAAGACCGCGCCCATTATGCCAACTTCTCGGGCTGTGGCAATACGCTGAACGCCAACCACGCCATCGTGCGGCGCATGATTATCGACAGCCTGCATTACTGGGTGCAGCAAATGCACGTGGATGGCTTTCGTTTCGACCTGGCTTCCATTCTCTCACGCGGAGAACATGGTTCGCCGCTCAAAAATCCCCCTTTATTGTGGGATATCGAATCTGACCCAGTGCTGGCCGGAACCAAACTGATCGCTGAAGCCTGGGACGCGGGTGGGCTATACGAAGTAGGTAATTTTTTGGGCGATTTCTTCATGGAATGGAACGGCCATTTCCGCGATGACGTGCGCAGCTTTTGGAAAGGTGACGCTGGGACTGTGCGACGCATTGCAGCCCGGCTTTTTGGCAGCCCCGATTTGTACAGCCACGAAGAACGCGAGCCAGAACAAAGCGTAAATTTTATTTCCTGTCATGATGGCTTCACGCTCAATGACTTGGTCTCCTACAATATAAAACACAACGAAGCCAATGGTGAACGCAACCGAGATGGCAGCGATTACAACCTAAGTTGGAATTGCGGCGAAGAAGGCCCCTCGCACAACCCCGCCATAGAACACCTGCGCAACCAACAAGTAAAAAACTTTCTGGCAACCACCCTGCTCTCACTCGGCACACCCATGATTTCCATGGGCGACGAAGTTCGGCGCACCCAAAATGGAAACAACAACGTTTACGCCCAAGACAGCGAAATAAGCTGGTTCGATTGGAGTCTGCTGGAAAAACATGCCGATATTTTGAGTTTCACCAAAAAACTGGTCAACCTGCGGCTCAACCTGTCTTTTACCCAACGCCCCACCCGCGAAATTTCGCTCAATCAACTTTTACGAGTCTTTCCAGCCACCTGGCACGGCGTTCAACTAAAAAAAACCGATTGGGCCGAATACTCTCACAGCCTGGCTGTCACAGTTCGCAGCCTGTCACAGCGCCGCCTGTATCACATCATTCTGAACAGTTACTGGGAACCGCTCGAATTTGAACTGCCGCTCTGGAATCTGGAAAATGGCTGGCGGCGCGTCCTCGATACATCTCAGAGCGCGGCTGAAGACCTGCTCCCGATCGAAAACGCGCCGCTTGTCAACGCAACCAGCTACTTGGCCCAACCCCGCAGCCTGATAGTGCTTATTACCGATTAATTGCAACCCGCTTGCTGGCTTCAATCACCACAAACACCAGTAACCCGGCACCAAACACAATTAATAAATCTATTAGCCCAAGCGATGTAACCGCAAAAAACTGCGCCAATGGCGGAACATACAACACCATCAGCTACAAGACTGTCACCAAAACAGCCATCCCCAACAAAAGCGGATTACTCGTCAGCCCCAGCGCAAAAATCGAAGCGCGATTCGAGCGGCTGGCAAGCGCCTGCCCAACCTGCGCAAAAGCCAAAGATGTGAAAATCATCGTCTGCCAGGCCGGGCTGCCCGAAAAATAATACCAGGCCCCCAATCCCAGGCCAATTGCGCCGATCAGCAGCCCCACCCAAACCGTCTGAGCGCCAGCCCCACGACTGAAAACCCCTTCGGTCGGAGCATAAGGCGCGCGTTTCATGGTATCGGCTTCCGATCTCTCTACCCCCAGCCCCAGGCCCAATAAACCATCGGTCAACAAATTTAGCCAGAGCATCTGTAACGGCAAAAGCGGAATAGGCTTGCCCAAAAACGGCGCAATCAACATCACCAGCACCTTGCCAATGTTCCCAGCCACACTAAAGCGTACAAATTTACGAATATTGTCATAAATTGTGCGCCCTTCCTGCACAGCGGCCACAATTGTGGCAAAGTTATCATCCAATAAAACCAAATCACTGGCTTCCTTGGAAACATCCGTACCGGTAATGCCCATCGCCACGCCAATATTGGCGCGCCGCAGCACCGGAGCATCATTCACCCCGTCACCCGTCATCGAAACAATCTGACCGCGCTCCTGCAAGGCCTGCACAATCTTAATCTTATGCTCTGGCGAAACCCGCGCAAAAACATTCACATCTTCCACAACCGACTTCAACTCGTCAAAAGACATCCGCTCCAATTCTGAGCCGGTGATAGCTTTACCATTGGCTGAAATCCCCAATTCTCGCGCAATTTCCAGCGCCGTCAGCGGGTGATCACCGGTAATCATCACCGTCCGAATTCCTGCGCTCGCGGTCAGCCCAATCGCATCTTTCACCTCGGCCCGCGGCGGGGCGATCATGCCAAACAAGCCCACAAACGTCAATTCATTTTCTATGTCCAGCGGATTGGGAACTTCAGCCAGCGCCCGAAACGCTACCCCTAAAACGCGCATTCCTTTGGCTGCCAGGCTGGCATTGGCCGATTCAATCCGACCCTTTAGCCCGGCTTCCATTATTTCAGCTTTTCCATTCACCCAAACATGAGAAGAAACCGCCAGCAAGCCATCCACCGCGCCTTTGGTAAAAACCAGGTGCGTTACCGGGCTTTCCGACAGACCAACAATACGATTAATGGCTGGGAAACCCGGCTGCGCGGGTAAACGATGAACCGTACTCATACGTTTACAGTCGCTATCAAAAGGCACTTCGGCCACACGCGGAAAGCTCACGTCCAGCGTGTCCTTCCAAAAGCCAAGTTTTACTGCCGCCACCACCAGCGCCCCTTCAGTGGGGTCGCCCAAAGTGTGATAATGCCCGTCACCCTGTTCAATGAGCCTGGCGTCATTACACAAAGCGCCGCCCATCGCCAACAACGAGAGCGGTTCATCCTCGGCAGCCAGCTGGGCCTGGTCTCGATCTCCCTCGGTTACTTGAACAGAACCATCCCGCTCCATCGCCTCTGTCAAATCAACAAAATGGCCGGCCACATCCAAAACCACCACGGTCATACGATTTTCGGTCAAGGTTCCGGTCTTATCCGAGCAAATCACCGTCACCGAACCAAGCGTTTCAACCACCGGTAATTTGCGGATGAGGGCTTTACGCGCCAACATGCGCTGTGCGCCGAGCGCCAGAGTAATGATCACAACAGCGGGCAGCCCTTCGGGAACGATGGCAACCGCCACGCTGACAGCCGTCAGTAGCATGTGACGCAGTTCGTCACCGCGATACAACCCGATTACAAAAATTAGCCCGGCGATGACCACGCCTACCACCGCCAAAGTCTTGCCTAATTTATCTTAGCCGTTGCTGAAGGGGAGTTTCTTCTTGTGGAACCTGTTGAATCAGGTTGGCAATTTTGCCCAGCTCAGTTTGCATCCCAATTGCCACTACCAGGGCCAGGCCGCGCCCCTGGCTGACGATGGTTCCCATGTAGCCCATGTTGCGCCGGTCTCCCAACGGTAATTCCGCCATCGAAAGGGGCGCAGTAGATTTTTGCGTGGGTTCCGATTCGCCGGTGAGGGCCGCTTCCTGCACCCGCAGGTTGCCCGCTTCGAGTTGAATCACATCGCCCGGAACGAGTTCACGGGCCGAGAGTTCGGTCAGCTTGCCATCGCGCAGAACGCGCACTGTAGGCACAGAGAGTTTTTTTAGGGCGGCGATGGCTTGTTCGGCGCGGTATTCTTGCACAAAGCCCAAAAGAGCATACAGCAGTACAATCGCGCCGATGGCGATGGCGTTTTTGGCATCGCCCAGAAAAGCCGCGATGACTGCGGCGGCGATCAGAATCAGGACCATTGTAGCTGTCAGTTGTTCCCACAAAATTTGCAGGGGGGTGCGACCATTTTTTTCAAGCGGTTCGTTGGGGCCGCTTTCAGACTGGCGTTTGGCCGCTTCTACGGTGGACAGGCCCAGGGTGGGGTTGGATTTGAAATGCCGCAGTGCGGATTCGCTATCCAGGGTGTACCAGTTGGTCGTCATGAGGATCCTTTTCCTTTTTCTGTGGCAAAAATAAAAGACCACCGCCATAAGTGGCGATGGTCTGGCCTTTTCGTTGATCAGCCGGGATAAAATCCGTATTGACGGTTGCTCATCCCTGGCGGGCGGCTACTCCCCATCAAAGTTTTTTGAGTATACAAAACTGAACTATGTTTGTCAAAAATGTGCGCAAAGATTAATAAAACTCTTATTTACTATTCGCTGTAGGGTTTGGCCTTTTTCTTTTGGCTAAGGAAGTAGGTCAGAGCGCTGATCATGGCGGCAATGCCCAGGCCGGGGCTGAGCAGGTCGCTTTTTCCGTCCCAGGCCACCAGTTTTCCTAGAAAGAGTACGCCCATAACGATGATGATGACGCCGATTAGTTTTTCTTTCAAATCATCGAGGCTGTGAATGACCAGCCAGTCTGGGACAACGATGGTGTCGTTGATGAAGAGTTCATACAGGCCGAGTGCTATCAGATATAGTACGGTGGCGAGCAGGAATAAATCGACCAGTTGGATGGCGGTCAGAGTCAGTTCTTTGGCACCGGTGCTGCTAAAATCGGCGGCAAGGATCAGGTCGAAGATGGTTTTGACGGTTTCGATGCCGCCATAGATCAACAAGGCGGCTGAGGCCACAAAGGAGCCCAAGACGGCGATGATGATGAGGTAGCGGCTGGATGAAAGAAGGCGGCTAAGCATAGGTTCTGGTTAAATAATGCCGATTTCTTTGCCCGCTTTTTCGATCACGTCCATGGCGTATTGAATTTCGTCAGTTTCGTGAGCAGCGGTGACGGTGGCGCGTAAGCGGGCCAACCCTTCGGGGACTGCGGGGGAGACTACCGGTAGGACAAATACGTCGTTGCGCTGGCAGGCCTGGGTTAGGGCAAAGGCGCGTTCGTCGGTACCGCACAGGACAGGTACGATGGCGGTTTCTGTGAGCATGGTGTCAAAGCCCATGCCTTTTAGCCCATCAATAAACTGGTGGGTGTTTTTCCAGAGTTTTTCCATGCGCCAGGGTTCATCGAGAATAACTTTGAAGGATTCGTTGGCGGCGGCAGCCTGGGCCGGGGGTAAGGCGGCAGAAAAGATGTAGGCGCGGGAGCCGTGGCGCAGGTAGTCGATGAGTTCTTTTTTACCGGCCACATAGCCGCCGACTGATGGGATGGTTTTGCTGAGCGTGCCCATTTTGATGTCGATAGCGCCCCACATATCAAAATGTTCTTCGATGCCGCGCCCGGTTTTGCCGAGCACGCCAATCGAGTGGGCTTCGTCCATCATCAGGTAGGCATCGTATTTGCGGCACATTGCGACCATTTTGGGCAGGTCGATGATGTCGCCATCCATTGAGAAGACTGAGTCGGCCACAACCATTTTTGAAACGCCAGCCGGTATCTGTTGCAGGCGTTTTTCCAGGTCGTCCATGTCGTTGTGTTTGAAGCGGCGGAATTCTGCGCCAGACATCATGCAGCCATCGACGATGGAGGCGTGGTTAAGTTTGTCGGAAAGGACGTAGTCGCCACGTCCCATCAGAGTTGAGATGACGGTCAGGTTGGTGGCGTAGCCTGAGGTGTAAGTGATGGCATCTTCAGTGTGTTTGAAGGCTGAGATGGTTTCTTCCAACTCACGGTGGATGGTGAGTGAACCGGCCAGGGTGCGGACGCCATGCGTGCCGGTGCCGAATTTGTCAACTGCGCGTTTGGCGGCTTCGTTGATGCGAGGGTGGCCCACCAGGCCCAAGTAGCTATACGAGGCGTACATGCTCATATCACGGCCATTGACCAAAACCCGCGCGCCGCCGCGAATTTCTTCAATTGGCTGGTTGTAGAAGTAAAAGTCATGGTCACGCATGGCTTGAACACGTTGTTTTAATACCGCCATGCGCCGGGTCAGAGAATCATCGTTTTGGAAATCCATAAATGCTCCTTTACTACAAGAATGACGAACCTAGTTTAGTCGAGGCGTGAGTTTCTGTCTAGTACCCATACTTTGATGTATGGCGTTCTCAAGTTTTAAAAATTTAAACGCGCAGGCCGCCAGGAGAACCTTGCTCCGCAACGCGAGTGGGACCAAAATAAGGCCTTGTATTCTAGATACATTGGACTATACTACCGGCTTGATTTTATCAACCAAGGAGAAAACCATGACCCCTTCTACGCAAGAACAAGAACCAGAAAAGCCTCCCAGTAGCACTCGCCCGAAACGTCCCTGGCGAGTGGCCGTGCTGGCAAACATCAAAGAGGAGGGGCTGCCGCTCCCCACAGGTGTTGCCGAAGATGCGCTGGCAGACTATGACCATATTGAGACGGTTCAGGCGATTCAATCTGCCATTGAAAGCGATGGGCATTCGACCATCTTTATTCCGGCAGACCAAAACCTTCCTTATGCTCTCAAAGAAATCAAACCGGATATTTGTTTCAATATTGCTGAAGGCTTGGGGGGGGATGGGCGCGAGGCCCAAACCCCGGCTCTTTTAGAAATGTTGCGAATTCCGTATACCCATTCCAGGGTGATGGCGAACACAATAGCTCTCGATAAAACCTTGACCAAACGCCTATGGCGTGACCGCCGCCTGCCCGTCGCTCCATTTCAGGAATTTATTATTGGCGACGAACCCCTGCGAACCGAATTGCGTTTTCCATTGTTTGTAAAACCAGCCCGCGAGGGAACCGGGATGGGCGTGGATACCAAAGCCATTGTGCGCAGCGAAGCCGAACTGCGTGAGCGAATCGAATATATCATCCGCGTCTATCGCCAACCGGCGCTGGTGGAAACTTTTCTTTCTGGCCGTGAGTTTACCTGCGGCCTGATTGGGCGCTGGGACGCCAAACGCTATTCCCGTCATCCTGAATGGTATGATGGCAAATTTGGCTACCATATTTTCCCGGTGCTGGAATTGGATAGCTCACGTTCTGTAACCCCTGGCGTTTACAGCCAGGAATCAAAATCGAAAGCGGTTGGCGAAGAGGGCGCTCCGGGCTATGTCTGCCCGGCGGAGGTTTCACCAGAGCTTAACCGTAAGCTGCAAACGCTGGTAGCCAAAGCCCACATGGCAATTAAGGCGATTGACGTTTCGCGCACCGATATTCGGTTAAACGACGAGGGTGAACCGGTGCTGATAGAAATTAATCCGCTGCCCGGCCTGACCCCCAATTACAGTGACCTCTGCCTGGAAGCCGCAGCCGAAGGCATTGCTTACGAAGATTTGATTCTGGAAATTCTTTATCTGGGAGCAAGCCGCTGGGGAATGTTGGAGCCACGCGAAGTACCAGAGAAACCCAAGCGCGGCAACAAAAAAGCATAACGTCTATCTCTTGTCATAAAAAGAGGTCGCTCGCCTAACCGCAGGCAAGCGACCTCTTTTGCAAACCCAGGCTTCTTTCAATTCAGGCCATTTTTTGATTGCGTTTCGACATCGCCACCGCAATTTTGCCAGCCAAGACAGCGTTGTTTTTCAGCAGCGCCAGATTGGCCCGCATCGATTTTCCGTCAGTCAATTCTTTAACACGCTGTAATAAAAACGGGGTTAGTTTTTGGCCGCCGATGCCTTGAGCCAGCGCTTCCTGCGAGGCTTTCTCCTCCGCTGGGGCGGCTTCTGCGGCAGAAAGCGCCATTTCGGGCGGAACAGGTTGGCAGACCAGCACGGCGCTTTTAAACCCAAGCGCCCAATGCTGGCTGGCAAATTCAACAATCTCTGCCGGTGTATCCAACCGCAGGCTAACGGGGAGTTTACCCGGCGGAGAAAAAAATTCGGGAAAGGTGTCGGTCTGATAGCCAATAACCGGCACGCCCATCGTCTCAAGATATTCAAGCGTGGCTGGCAGGTCAAGAATCGACTTTGCGCCAGCGCAAACCACCAGCATCGGGATTTCGGCCAGGGCTTTCAGGTCAGTGGAAATATCCAGCCGCGATTCACGGTGAACACCGCCGATGCCGCCCGTGGCAAAAACCCGAATTTCGGCCCGATGGGCGGCGAACATCGTCCCGGCGACCGTGGTACCTCCCAGTTTGTGTAGGCTGAGGGCCGCGGCGAAATCGCGCAGGCTGATTTTTAAGACCTCTTCAGCCGCCGCCAAACGCTCCAATTCAGAATCTGTCAGGCCAATTCGGATTTGATCATCGAGAATGGCGATGGTGGCCGGGGTAGCGCCTTGAGCGCGGACGGATTGTTCCATTTCGCGGGCCAGTTCCAGATTTTGCGGGCGGGGCAAACCGTGGGTAATGACAGTTGATTCGAGGGCCACCAGAGGCAAGCTCTGGCTTTGGGCGCGGGCAACTTCAGCCGCGCAAGAAAAATAAGGGGGGAGGGTAGGGTTCATCATTTTTAGGGAAAGGAGAAAAACTATCCAGCCAGTTCGTCGTAAAGTTTTTCCAGCGACAGTTCTGGGTAGACAGTGCCAGGGTGACGCAGGGCCAGGGCGGCGGCAGCAGCGCCCAGCCTGGCCGCATCGTCAATTTCAATTTCATTGAGCAGCGCATAAATTACAGCCGCGGTCAGGGCATCGCCTGCGCCGGTGGGATCGGTGATGGTTGTGTGCAGGGCCGGGATGTGGCCGCTGGTTTCGGAGGTGGCGTAGCACAAACCAAATTCGGACATGGTGATCAGGGCAATATCGACGCCACAATTGACCAATGCGCGCACGCCCGCCAGCACAGAGGCTGTATCGGCGGCGTCAAAGGTATTTCCGGTCAAAATTCCGGCTTCAGCTACGCTGGGCACAATCAGTCGCAGGCGGTTCAGGTACGGGGTCAGGCGCGGGGCCAGGGCGCGGGAGGTGGGGTCGGCGCAAACCGGCAGGGTGTAACGGGCGGAAAGCTCAAAAACGGTCTCCAGTGTGGCTTCGGGCAAGTTGGCATCCAAAAAAACCAGGCTGGCGGCTTCAAACAGGTCTTGATGATAGGTAAGGTAGCTGGGGGTTAGTTCGGCCAGGATACGCATATCGTCGAATGCGTATTGTAGACGGCCTTTTTCGTTAAGGACTGCCATATAGAAACCGGTTGGATAGCTGGAGACACGGTGAATGTGGGTCACATCCACCCCCGCTTGGCGGGTGCTGGTTAGCACTTCGTCGCCGTGGTAATCTTTTCCAATAACGGCTAACAGGTTGACGGGTTGTCCGAGCCGGGCCAGGTTTTCGGCGACGTTGCGGGCTGCGCCACCAGAGGAGGTGCGAATCCGGGCGGGGTTGGAGGTGTCTAACTGCGCATCGGTTTGCAGGCGCGTTACAACATCCACCCCTGCCGCGCCTATGACCAAAACCGGTTGTCCTTCGGCTGAATTTTGCATTGGTTCTACTTTTAGGCGCTGATTATTTCGATCATCGAGGCCAGGTTGCGTCGCGCCTGGTGGACGTTGAGGGTGACTTCGCTGGTGGTGAAGGGCAGCAGGCTGACGTCAAAGTGAGCGCTGATGTAAAGGTCATCTGCTTTCATTGTGACTTCGGGGAGCCGGGAGGACGGCTGAACCGAAGCATTGGGGGCATCCAAGTCAAAGATAAATTCCAGTTGGGGGCTGTTGCCAAAATCAAATTGGACAGATTGGTGTTTATAGCCCGGCATTGGCTGAACGGAGAAAGCGACATCAAAGGCATAGATGCGTGCGCCCTGAATATTGGGGTCGTTTTTGACGCTGGTTTTCAAGCAAACGTAGTAATCGTTGCCCACAAAGTGATACAGCAAGCGGTTGATTGATTCGAGCGCGGTGGCGATGGGGGCGGGAACGGGCTGTTGATGGTCTTCATAGTGTTTGGCAACACTCGTCAGGCTCTTGCGATAGCCCTCGAAGAGCAGTTCGATGGCTTCGTTTTCAATTTCTGATTCCGGCTTGGTGTGCATTTCAATCTGGCTAATGGTTTTGACATAAGGCAAGAGCGGTAGTTCGTTGATGAGATTGATGAGGGTATTGGAGCGCACGCCATCTTGTAGTATTCGAATATTATCGGCGCTGCTTAGTTTACGGTTTTCCTGGCTGGTTTTCCAGGCGTTGAGGTGATTGGCCGGAATGATTTCGCTGGGGGTCTCCCAGGTTCCGACGCCAATCCAATTCACTTGCAAGCCTTTGTTTTTGGTAATAAAATCGCGGAATTTTGCGCCAAAAATAGTATCGGAGAGAGAAAGGCGCGCAGTAAACGGGCCAGCTTTGAGCGGGCTTTCGCCTGGTTTGAGGCCGTTTTGCCCGGCGAGGTCTTGTCCATCCTTAAGAACCGTATCCTGGCGCAGGCGCAGTGATTCTTCTTCGGGAGAGCCAATGCTGGAGAAGAATTCGCTCAGGCCGCGGCGGCTGATAAATCCGCCAAATTCTGCGCCCACATTGACAAAGAGCTTGCCAGGCAGGGTTTTCTTCCATTCGGGCGCTTTGTCTGGCACTTTGCCCAAAACGGCTGGTCTGGAGCCGCCATAGACCATGGTTGCAATGGCTTGTTCGTCAAAGGGATAGGGTTTTGAGAGCGTTTTGGCAGCGCTTGCGCCACGATAAATGCTGTAAGAGTATTGAATGTCGCGGGCCGAAACGGGAATGCCATCTCTGGAGCGGTTTGAAATATCCTGGCGGTCGATGATGTCACGCAGGTCGATACACTGACGCAGCCGTTCGAAATCATCGATAACTTCGCGGCCATGCGGTTTATCGCCGGTTGGGCCGATGATGTGGAGTGTGCCATCCGGGCGTTCAAAAACAACGGCGCTGTCCAACTCGACGGTGATGTATCCTGGCCCGCCAATTTGAACAACCGGGGAGCCTTCGTCGCTCTCAACCAGTTTGCCTTCGCGGACATGAATGGTAAGGTAATCTTCGCCAAAGGCGGCCTGGTTGATAAAGCGAGTGGCTACTTCCACATCTTTTTCAAAAATATCAGCCAGGTAGATGGCGGCAAAACGATGAACCAGCATAAACGGCGCAAGTAAAACGAGCAAATGACGCAACACCAATGGGTGAAAGATGCTGCTAAATAGCAGGATTCCGGCCTGAATGATAATGGCGCTCATATCGAGGCTTGATAACGCCGCGATAAAAGGAGTGATGACCTGCTGCCATCCTGATAAATCATAGAGCGTGGCAATCGCGTAGCCCCACAAGCTCAAGAAAAAGACCCAGCGGATGGCATCTCGATTGCGAGCGGCAGAATGTGTTAACGAGAAAAACCAATTGAGCGCCGATTCAAAAAGCTGTTTTAGCCAGGCTGCAACCTGGCTAAACGTGATGGGGCGAATGCGGGTGGCGCTTGTCATCTAAACCTTATCTTTCAGCCAGCGCGCAATTTCGGTTAATAACGCGGTATCAGTCTTGGGCATCTTTTTGATTAACCCGGCATTGCGAATGACAGCTTGAGCCGTGCCATGCACAAACATATACAGCATGTGAACCTTATTGCGTGGCAAAGTTTGCTGGAATTCAGCGGTGGAGACGTTGGCAAACTCTAACAGCGCATCTACCTGGCCCTTTTCTTCAGCCTGGCGGCGCTTACTATCAATTAATTCGCGTTCTTTTTTGGCGTTCTTTTCCCAGGAAGTTGTCCAAGAACTGACAAGCTGGTCTTCAATCTCTTTGGGGAAAATCAGGCGTTTGATATTAACGCCTGACACTTTTATCCCCATCTCGCGCATTTTTTGGGCTTCAAGGCTGTGAACAGCAAGCCCGGTGAAATTGCCCACATCGTCCAGGCTATCCACTTCATCTTCCCGCATCCGTCTGGAGACCAGTTCCCCTATGATTTGAAGGTTGGTTTTTTCTTTGCCTTCTGGAATTTCGAAAAGCTGGCTTAAGCGAAAACGGGCCAGATATTCGCGCCACACATCCACAGCCATCTTGGCGGGAAGTGGATTCCAAACCGGTTGATCGGTCTGCGCACCCTGTACAATGGCTTCCGTAATGGCGCGCCGGGTATTTTCGGCATGATAGCCATAGCGAGATCCACCTTCATTGGGCGCGGCGTCAATGCGAAACGTGACCGAAAGCGCCGCCACCACGTTAATTCCATCGCGCGTCATCCCGCGCGTTTCCCAGGCGCGGGACTGAATAGCTTGATAATCTGGGTCAGTTTTTTCCACTATAAACGGGTTTTCGTTATCGTTTGGTCCAACCCCCTGCGTCAACGGGTGCAAATCGACCGAAGCGGCAATATACTCATCTTTAGTGGTGAAATGGATGCCTGGCCCAATGGTACGGGTAAATTTTGTAGCCGTGCGTAAAATCGCCGCTGAAGCGCTATCCAACCAGAGCACGCCGGGGCCACGCTTCTGACGCTCTTCTTGCCGGGCGCGCACATTGCCATTTTCAATAAAAATCGCCGGGCCATGACCGCCGGAAAAATAACTCATCATACGGTCAATAATTGCCAGGCGTTGTTCCAGCGTGCGGACGGGCAAAATAAACTGTGAGAAAAAAATAAGCCAAAAAACAATCCCACCAAACAGAAAAGCAAAATCAACCGTTTCAGCCAGCAACCGCCGCTCTTGAGTCTGCCTCAATAAATCCGTACTCCCCGCTGCATTCAGGTTACTTTCATCCCACAGCAAAAAAGCGGTCAAAATAAAATAGGCCACCAGCATCAGCGCAAATCGAATGCTGGCGCGGACCGCAGGTTTTTCTAAAAAACTGGGTTGATCATCCATGATGTTCCAATTCTATATCAAAATTCGCCAGATGTGGCATAAATGACCGGCTACGGCCCAATCTCAACCTGAACCGCTGTCGTTTCCACCCGCCCATCCTGGCGCACCACCACCAATTGAAGCGCATACAAACCCTTCAGCCCGCGAATGTCCCATTCGCCAAGCACGGCCTCTGTTACCGGCGTTTCCCTATTTTCGCCAAGCAAAATCCAGGCCGTGGGATTTAACCCCTGACCATATTGCAAACGATAGTAAGCAAACCCCTCGCCCGCCGCCGAGCCATGAATGATGACCTGCCCCCTCAGCAACGCAAACATGGCTGGAGCCGAAATCGCCAAATCGGGCCGGGACACGGGTGGCTGAAGGTTATCATACATCGTCGGCGGAGTAGCTACTCCAGAACCAGCCGCCCAATTGGCCGCCTCGGGCGGTACAACCATATAAACGCGCTCTTCCACCAATTGTGACAGGGTAAACACCGTCGCCAAAAAGCCAGTTTCACGATTGACAGCATAGGTTTTATAAAGCGTATCCGGCTGAACCGGCTCGTAGCCTGTCAAAAAGACCTCGCTAACCACATTTGGACAAGTTGCGGTAGGCAGCAACCCCGAGGGGTCACAGACCAGCAGCGGTGAAACCCCAACAGGCTGCTCCCAGCCCAGCGGAGTCTCACCCTGGTTGGCACTTTGCAACAGCGCCGCAAACAACCCACGCGTCGCGCTCGGCGGCGCACCGCCGCCCATCCAGAGCGCCACCGCTCGGGTAGGCGTATAGCCCACCGCCCAGGTATCCGCCCCATCCAGGGTTTGAGATACCTTCAGCGCCGCCGGTAAGCCCAGGCTATCCACTGCCAACACATGGTTCATCAGGTAAGACAATTGAGGGCTAACCAACGCCGCGCCAGGCGCGGGTTGGGCCGTAAAAACCGTTTGCCCGTCCAGGCTGCGCACTTCCAAAACCGTCGTCAGACGCAGGGGCAACATCCCATTAGCAGCAAACACACCGTAAGCCTGAGCCATTGTCAGCGGGGAGATGAAATTTTGCCCATCCAGCAGCGCCGCAAAATCACGCGTATCCGTCAGTTGAAAACCAAACGGGCGCATGGTTTGAAGCGCGGTAGGCAGGCTCATTTGTGCCAAAATCGATTGGGCCGGAGCCAGGTAGTCATGGGTCAAGGCCAAGCGCGCCCGCACCGGGCCATGGTAAATCCCGTCCAGGTTGGGGATGACAGATTCGGCCTGGGGGATATCCCAGACCAACGAAGCGGGACTCAGGCCTCGGCTGAATCCGGCCAGGTAAAAAAACGGGATCAGGCTGGTGCCGGGCCTGTGTCCCGTTAAAAGAGCCGATTCCAGACCCTGGCGCATTTCCCCAACGATAGCCAATACCTGTCCATTTTGCGGGTTCAACACTACAGCGCTAACCGCCGACTCATCCAATGCCGGGCCGGGGGGCAAAGCCGCCAAATCCACCAGCAGTTGACAATCGGTAGGGTCTGGCAGGCCGCTTAAGCGGGCCTGCTGAATACGAAGAGCGCACTGAGCCTGCTGATAACGCTCAAAATCGAGGCTGGTGATAACAATCATGCCGCCGCGGGCGATGCGCGCGAGACTAACATCCTGGCCGAGTTGCGAAAGGGCCAGGGCAGTGAAGGCTGGGGCCAGGCTAACCGGCGCGGCCACAGTTTGATATTGGAGATTGGCTTGTTGCGCGGCGGTCACTTCGGCGCTGGCTGGCAGTTGATTGAGCAAATCGCGGGCACGCTGAGTGGCAGCTTCAGGCGCATCGAGCGGGTTAATGGCCGGAGATTGGGCTACCGCCACCAGCAAGGCGGCTTCAGCCAGGTTCAACTGGCTGGCCGGTTTGCCAAAATATAACTGCGCGGCGGCCTGAGCGCCATAGGCCTGGCGGCCATAATCAGCCGTGTTGAGATACCATTCCAGAATTTTTTCACGGCCAAAGCGGGCTGTAATTTGAGCAGCCAAAATGCGCTCGCGCAAGGCGCGGCGCGGCGAGGCAGGCTCCTGCCATAAGAGCAAATCCGCGCTTAGTTTTTGGGCCAGGGTGGGGTGCAGGTCGGGTGAAGTCCAACCTGTTAGAAGATAGCCAGGGTGAGAGTAAAACCCAGGGTCGGTCAGGGCCAGGGTCAAGGCCACCAAGTCGGGCGCAAGCGCTTCACCCTGAGTAGAATCGAGCGGCAGAAATTGGCGTGGGGCATCTTGCGGGGCCAGCACAGTCAGTAAATATTGGCCGGTGCGATCATAGATGCGGGAGGGTTGGTAAAGTAGCCCGTCTGGCGGGTCGAGCAAAGCGGGCAAGGCTTCGATCGAAGGTAAATCGCTGGTCAGGCTGGCGTAGCCCAAGGCGAAACCAAAAATGCCTAGCCCCAGCAAGATCGAAAAAACCAGACCACAGCCTAGTGAGATGCGGGTTTGGCGCTCGCTGCTGGCGCGTTCACGCAAAAGGCGACGCTCACGCCGACGCTGGAGAATGGGCAGAATAGACATGCCCTCTATTCTAATGCTTCTTTGGGCAGGGTAAAGGCCAAAGCGGGTCTAGGCCAGAAAAATTTCCAGTATAAAAAGACCGAAATGGAATAAAGCACAATGACCAACGCATAGACTGGCCCAAAACCATAATTCACTTGCAGCCAGCCGCTAATGGAGGGGCTAAAGGCCCAGCCAAAGCTATTTGCCATGCTAACCAGGCTGGCAACGGTGGCGCGCGCATCTGGCTCGACATGCTCCATCACAAAAGTGGTGTAGACCGGGCCGCTCATGTTCATTAATGAAAGCCGGGCATAGTGCGCCAGGGCGCTCATCCAAAACCAGGGGGCATACCCCAACAGCATCAAAAATGGAATGGAAATACCCTGAGTAATGACCACCAATTGCGCTTTCCCAATCCGGTCGGCCAGCGGCGGGGCAATCATCAGGCCAATCCCCATCGCCAGGGCGCCCCAGGCCAGCACATTGCCAATTACCGGATCGGGCTGTTGGTATACGACCCGAAAAAAAACATTCAGAAACGGCATAAACAAACCCGCCCCAACCGACGTGACCAGCATTGGCGCAATCAGCTTGGAAAGCAGAATCGGGTTTTTGCGGGCATAGGCCAAAGGCGCAAAAAACGCGCGGTCAGATTTTCTCAAGAGCGGTGTCTGCAACCAAAAAAGCGGAATAAGCGCCAAAAGCGCTGCGCCCGCGATCATCCCCAATGCGCCGGCATACGCCAGGCTGCTGGTCGCTGCCAGACCCTGCCTGGCAGCGATCCAACCCGGTAAATAACCGCCAACCGAATTACCCACAAAAGCCGCCGCCATCTGTAACCCCGAACTCAGGCTAAAGAGATACATGCGCTCTTCTTCGCCCGAGTTTTCGAGCAAAAACGGCGCCATTGTGACAGTCTGCAAACTTTGCGCCATCCCCATCAGCGCATTCATGGCATAAAACAAAAGCACCGAAGGCCAAACCATCATGGCCGCCACGGCCCCAGCCACCACCCCGCCCCCCAGCAAAAACGAATTTTTGCGCCCAAGCAAATCGGCCAGATAGCCCATCGGCAGCGCCATCGCCAAAGCCGACATACTGGTAATCGTAATCAGTTGGCCCAGCAATCCTTCATCAAACCCCAGGCTGAGCACATAAAAATTAAATAAAAGCCGGTAAACCCCCAACGCCGCTCCGGTAAAAATGGCACTCACCAGATACAAACGCGCATTCGGATGAAATGCGCTGACACGCGCTATATATGTTTGAAAAACATTATCCTTAACCATAGTTAGATTATCATCTAACTAAAAATGAACGTCAAGAACAGATGCAACATAAATGTCATCTTTTCGTAAAACAAATAGCACTTTCTGCCCGCTTGCCCACCCGCCCATATCTCGTATAATACTCATATCAACTTGGAGGTACCATGGACAATAAAACCCCGCGTAGTATTATCCCAACCCAGGGAAACATGCTCGAAGAGCTTACCTTTCGCGCCAAACTCATCTTTCGCCTGCTGGGAGATCGCCGCGTCAGCCCATTGGTCAAATTGCTGCCCTTTGCGGGGCTGGCCTACTGGCTTTTACCGCTGCCAATCGACAATATGATTCCCGTCATCGACGATGCCGCTTTGGTCTGGCTGACAACCTACTTCTTCATTGAACTCTGCCCCACCGAAGTCATCCGCGAGCACGTCAAAGAACTGGCAAATAACAACAACATTGTCGAAACCATCAATCATACGGAACCAACCGGTGAAGTCATCGACGGTGAAGCCACCGACATTCAAGAATGAGCGAATTAAGCAACCTGCGCCCCCTGAGCCTGCTCATCGTTTTAATCACCCTTGCTACGCTGATCAGTTCCTGCTCTGCCAAACTCCCGCAGCAGGAACCGGTTTCGGTGGCCCCCACCCTGCTGCAAGCGCCGACCCGGCCCGCTACCCCTCAAAGCACATCCGTTCCCCAAACAGCCAGCCCCGAGCCAAGCCCGAATGGGGCGCAAACCCTGCCAGACCCGGCCCAAACCATCTGGCGCGAAATCGCATCTGGGTTGGAAAAACCGACCGATATTACCTCCGCAGGCGATGGGTCGGGGCGGCTGTTTGTGTTGGAGCAGGTCGGACGAGTCCGAATCCTGCAAAACGGTCAATTGCTGCCCGGCCCATTTCTCGATATCAGCACCCTGGTTGGCTCAGATGCCTCCGAGCGCGGGTTGTTAGGGCTTGCGTTTCATCCCCAATATGCTCAAAATGGCTTTTTCTTTGTCAACTACACCGATAAAGACGGTAATACCCACCTGGCGCGTTTTCAGGTGAGCGCCCAAGACCCCAACCTGGCCGATTCTGCCAGCCGGCTGGAGGTTTTGTTTGTGCAGCAGCCTTATGCCAATCACAATGGCGGCTCGCTGGCCTTTGGGCCAGATGGTTTTCTTTATGCTGGCCTGGGCGATGGCGGTTCGGGCGGCGACCCGCTCGGCGCGGGACAATCGCTGAACACCTTGCTTGGAAAAATCCTGCGGCTGGATGTGGATAGCGCCAGCCCTTACGCCATTCCTGCCGATAATCCCTTTGCGGCGGGCGGCGGTTTGGCCGAAATTTGGGCTTACGGCTTGCGCAATCCGTGGAAGTTTACCTTTGACCGCGCGAATGGCGATTTATATGTTGCGGATGTGGGCCAAAACCAGTGGGAAGAGATAAACGTCACAACCGCAGATGCACCCGGCGGGCTGAATTATGGCTGGAATCTGATGGAATCTATGCACGATTTCAGCGGCGACTACTATGACCCTGCCACTCTGGTTCTGCCCCAGGTGGAATATTCTCACGCGGAGGGCTGTTCGGTGACGGGTGGGCAGGTTTACCGTGGTGAGCTTTTGCCAGACTGGCAACGGGGTTTACCTGTATGGTGATTACTGCACGGGCAGCATTTGGGGCCTGCTCAAGGGCCGGGCCAACGCGCTGCTGTTTGATACCAATTTTTCTATCAGCGCTTTTGGCCTGGATCAGGCAGGTGAGCTTTACCTGGCGGATTATAGCGGCAGCCTGTACCGGCTGGAGCGTAAATAAACCCTTCATCTTTTTAGGAGAAACTATGAGTAAAACAATTGCAATCGTAATTACCGTTTTGACCGTTTTATGTTGTGGCCTACCTGGGTTGGCGGTTATTTGTGTTGGGGGCCTGGCGCTGATGGGCACACAAATGCCAGAGGTAATGACCGGCGCCAATGCCACTACGCAAGAAGTTCTCTTGGGCTCAATTTTTTTCTTGTGTGTTGGGCTAATTCTGCTGGTCATTCCGGTTGTGGCAGGTTTTGTCTCTTTCCGCATGGTTAAGCCCGAAGAACCCGTCTATGTGGGTGAGGAGCTTCCGCCGACGGCATAAATACAGCAAAATAGGTAATCATTCTCTTTATTTTGCTGTATACTAATATAAATCTATCTTATCTGGAGGCTTACTATGCAAAATCGAACCATGGCAACTATCATTACAGTTATCACATCCCTGTGTTGCGGTTGCTTTGCCTTAATGTCCTGTATTTGGGGCGTTATTGGTCTTACCGGCCAACCCATTAACACAACCTTAAATGGCGTGGAATCGCTCGAAGCCATGCCCATGCCGCTGGCGCTGGGCCTGATGTGCCTGTCGGTCATCTTCATTGCCATCCCGGTTGCAGTGGGCTTCTTCACATTGCGCAAAAAAGCCGCAGCCCCAGTCGTCGTCTCCAGCAGCGACGAGCCACTTCCGCCAACTGCCTAAAATTAGTAACTGCTCAGTCTGTTCGCTTATTGGCCTGTTTTGCCAGGAAGTGAAGCCCTGCGGCGCTAGGCAGCACCAATCCAGTTTTAGGGATTACAGCTCAATTCACGGGGCGCAGCGTTGTAGCCGGTGGGGTTTATGGCTGAATAGTTACTAAAATTATATTTAAACAAAACAAGGCCGTGTAAAACGCGGCCTTGTTTTGTTTACGAGTTTTCTTAATCCTCGTCGGGATGGTTTCCTAGAATTTGCTCAATGCGTTCCAAAACATCATCCGAGAGTTTCTCCACCGCTTCTGCCGAATCGAGATTGTCCTGCAATTGGCGCACATTCGTCGCACCGGTGATAACACTGCTCACTTCTTTGCGGCGTAAAAGCCAGGCCAGCGCCAATTGAGAAGGACTGACTCGCAAATCATCGGCCACCTGGCTTAATTGGCGCACAATCGCTACCCGGTCTGGTGTAATTCGGTCTCGAATCCAGGCCATGCTATCCATCGCCGCCCGCGACCCAGTTGGGATGCCATCGTTATACTTCCCCGTTAAAATGCCATAATACAGCGGACTCCAAGTCGTCAATCCAATACCATGCTCGCGACAAACCGGTGAAAGCTCCATCTCTACCCGGCGACGATGAAACATATTGTATTGGGGCTGTTCCATCGTCGGCGGCGCAAGATGATTCATGCGGGCAATGTTCACCGCATCGGCAATCTGCCAGGCGCGCCACTCTGAAGTCCCCCAATATAAAATTTTTCCCTGTCGAATAAGCATATCCATCGTATAGACCACCTCTTCAATCGGCGTATCAGGGTCAAAACGATGACAAAAGTACAAATCCAGATAATCTGTATCCAACCTTTTTAGCGAAGCCTGAATCGACTCGCTTATATGCTTACGCGAAAGTCCGCGTCCATTGGGGCCGGGCATTGTGGGCCAAAAGACCTTGGAAGAAAGCACCAGCGCCTGGCGCGGCAAATCTTTTATCGCCAACCCCATCACCTCTTCAGAACGGCCATCGGCGTACATATCGGCATTATCGAAAAAATTAATCCCCGCCTCGTAGGCGGTGTGAATTAAATCAGACGAAGTTTCTTCGTCCACCTGGCTGCCAAACGTCACCCAGGAACCGAGCGAAATTTCACTTACTTTTAAACCAGAATGTCCCAAACGTCGGTAATGCATCAAATACATCCTGTAGAGATCAACGGCTCACAGAAACAATCGCCCCAAGCCCATTTACTTTAAGCTGCCACTCTGTACCTGGCTGCAATTGCAAAAACAAAGCTTCATCGTCGGTTGTAAATTCCAAAACGCCCGAATCAGTCTGAAAATACACCAAATACTTCTCAGTTCGGGCACCCTCACGCTGTTTCGCCGCAACCTGCACCTGCGGCCAATACGGATTTAAATCGCGGCCTTGCGCCACCGCCGAATCGACATTTTGCCACTCTTCAGCCGTATATTTGCAGTAATCATCATACACTTCATAAACACAATCCTGCACAACCTCCGCCGCGCCATTGCCCAAATCACGGGTATAAGCCTCGCCGCACACTTCCCTGGCATTAGCAACTGGCTCTTGTGAAGTCTGCCGTAACTCTTGAGAACACGAAAGCGGCTGCGCCCCTTGTGGCAATTCATCACGCCAGGCTTCGCGGGTCACATCACGCAGCGCCTCAATCGCAATCGAACGCTCCCAGGTCGCATCCTGCACCACTCCAACCCTGGAATCGGTACGCAGCAATAAAAACGCGCCGACACCACAGCAAAGCAGGAAAAACGCGAGAATTGGAATCCAAATCCAGGGTTTCACCCGCGCGGGACTCTTCGCCCCCGCAGCCGGTTTCGCCGTTACACTTGGCGGAACCGGCCCCGGCTTAAGGGCTGCGCCGCAAGCCGAACAGTTCTGATTCGCAGCGGGATTTTCCGTCCCGCAACTGGGACATTTAATTGGCGCGAGCGGCTGAGACGTGGCTGCAAACGCCCCAATTACCTGGCCCGCCACCCGGCGCTGACCGTCTGTCAAATCACCGCCACACTGGGCGCAAACAACCGCATCCGCCGCATTACGCGCGCCGCAATAAGGACAATGAACATCTGCGCCCTTCCTGGCACTGGCAATTTTGGCTTCGTCGTGCAACAATTCCGCATTTTGACGCTTCTCAAACTGCACAGCTTCGGGTTGGGGTGCGCCACAAGCCTGGCAAACCTTGCTTATGCCAGGGTTTTTCGCCCCGCAATTGGGGCAAGTCCACTCTAATTCGACATAGCCAACCGTCTTTTGAGCCATAAAATCTCCTCCGCTTGCAAATAAAAATGCTGTTACTTCTTTTCAACCCGAATTGTGACAGAAAAAGTGCAGAAAGGCGTATCGCTCTTGTTACGGCGCAAGCCCCAGGTCGCAGAATATTGCCCCGGTTCTTTGGGCGAGGTCATACCAATTTGCAAAAGGACCTTATCGCCTTTATAAACCCCAATCGGGATGAACTCACCATCAGCGCGGTTTAAATCGTTGTGCATCTTATCGCCGCCCACAAAATAGAAAACAATATCATCGGCCTTCCAGCGCGCCGTGCCGCTATTAAAAACCCGCCAACGCGCCTTAAAGTCATAGCGCGGCGTATAAATCTGGGCATAATCCGGGTCAACGGTAATTGGGTTACAGTTATACACATTCGGAACATCTGTCCAGAAAATCAGGTTTGTGCCAAGCCCGCTTCCCGAGCCTGGAAGTATCGTACCCGCAACCAGCGTGCCAGGGCCGGGCAAAATCATCAACGGTGTCGGAGATGAGAGCATCGGAATGGTTGGGGCGGGAGTGTTGGTCGAAATCGGAGTGGCTGTCGCGCGCGCAAGAGTCGCCGAAGCTGAAGCGGTCCAAGTCGGTTGTGGTGTATTGGTCGGCAGAGCAGCCACTGTCGCAGCGGCAATAGTCGCCACCATTGCCTGGGGGTCCAGCACAGGCTGGCTCGCCGCCGGAGAACATCCACCAAATAAGAAGAAGAAAAACAACCAGCCCGGCCAAAATTTAGCAAGTCTCACAAGAACTCCTTAGCGCACCGAAACGTTGAAAGTCAGTTCGCAAAACATATTGTCGCCACGCTTTAAGCCCCAAAAAGACTGATAATCGCCGCCAGCTTTGGGGGTGCGAATTACAATCACAATGTCGCGCGTATCGCCTACTGGAATATCAAAAGACAATTCGCGCGAGGGGCCATATTCGTACAGCTTGCTGCCTTTTAAAAAGACAATATCCAGCCCGCCCTTCTGCCAATCTTTTCCGCCAACGTTTTTAATGCTCCAGGTGACATAAACCAGGGTGTCGGGCCGAATTTTTGACCAGTTATCTGGTTTTTGGCCCATAATCATGCAGGCATAATTGCCGCGGCCCTGATATTTTCCGACTTTTACCCCTACGGGTACATCTGTGACTGTTTCGGTGAGTGTCGGCGTAAATGTAATCGACGGAAACGGCGTCAACGTAATCCAGGGCGTGGCTGTAAAAGGTGGTGTAGCTGTGGCCCGCACACGGGTGGGAATGAGGGTGGCGGTCGCGGTGGGATACGGGGTATTGGTCGGCAAGGCTTGAACAGTGGCGGCAACAATCGTCGCCAATAAGCCTGATGGAGGGGGTGTGACCGCCGGAGCGCAAGCCAATAAAAACAGCAATGAAAGGTAAATTGCGACCTGGGTGATTTGAAGACTGGCTTTTTTAATCAACGTTAAACGCCTCCGTTCATTTTACGACGATCCGAAAAGTGAACTCGCAAAACAGGGTTTCACCGCGATACAGCCCCCAGGTTGTGGCATATTCGCCGTTGTTTTTGGGAACTTCAAATTTGACAATAATATCGCCCATCTGACCGCTTTCAACTGAGGTAGACAGGTCAAACCGGGAGCCGCCAATCGACATTTTTTGGCCTGAAACATAGGCCACATCAATGCTGTCTGTTGACCAATCTTTGACGCCAATATTTTGAATCCGCCAGGCAACCGGGACATCTTGTCCATAACTGACTTTAATAAAATCTTCGGGCCGTTGTCCGACAACCACACACCCATAGTTTTCATTGCCCTGGCGTTTGCCAATTTCAGCGCCTCCGGCGGGGGTAGGGCTGGCAAGCGGCGTCTCGCTGGCCGGGGCCAATGTGGGCGTATGGGTATATAAAGGCGGGATGGTGGGTAGCGGCGTTTCAGTAAAGGCTTCCGTCGGCGGTGGATTGGTGGAAGTCGGGCTAAAAATTGCTGTAGGGAGAGGGGTTTGAGTGGGCAAAGCCGCTACCGTCGCCGCGACCATTGTTTCTAGCATCTGCTGTGGATCAATGACCGGTTCAGCGACAGGCGCACAGGCCGTTAAAAGCACAGCAAGCGCAACAAAAAAGGTATTCTGGCGAGGGCTTTTTTTCATGGCTACCTTAAAAAGTGGGGAAGGCAAAAAATCGGCTGCCTTCCCCACAAAACCGTTTACTTTACGGTAACGATGAGATAGAAACGACAAAAAGGCTGGCTACCGTTGGAAAGACCCCAGTAGGAAGTGTAAGTTCCCTTAGTCTTGGGAGCAATCATATCGACATAGAGCGCAATTTTGCCATCTGGCCCAACGTTTTTGGGCATATCGAAAGTGTCGCCATGGGTTTGCATTTTGGTTCCCGAAATATACAGCAGGTCTGTGCCCGATTTTAACCAAGAGCGGCTGCCGGTATTGAGAACTGTCCAACGCGCATCAAAACTCTGGCGGGGCTTCATCTTTGTCCAGTCTTTGGGGCTTTGTGAAACCAAAGAGCAGCCATATTCTTTTTTAGCGGCAACGCTCAAGCCTGGCAACTCTGCCGAGAAAAGATAAGGCATTTCTGAAGCCAGCATGGGGCTGCCTTCAGAAACCATGCTGAGGTGAATCGCTTCATCTGAAAGGGCAGCGGCCTGGGCCACCGGCGCAGTTGGCCCAAAAATCGTCACGAGAAACAGGCCTGTTAGCAAAATGGGGAAAATACGGGATACTTTCATGTTGTTTTATTCTCCTTTTTTCTTCATTATACACAATCAGAGCGGCAAGGGTATCCGAAAGAATTCCTAATCCCGGCCCTGAATGGCCTATTTCGATTCATCGGAGCCGATGCCAAGCGGTTTCCATTTGTTTTCATCTTTCAGACGGTGTTCGATACCGTCGCGGTGATGGATTTCGTCGAAATCGGCGGGTTTGATGAACAGGTCATCTCCTTCGAGTAAGCCTGTCAGGCCAGACTGGCCCGGCTCGGGACGTTTGAGTCCTTTGTATTTGGCAGACATGGCCGGAGTGTAATCGGTTGGCTCTTCGTAGGTGGTCACAAATCCTTCAAAATTGCGCAAAATCACCTTGTGATCCGACATGCTCAATAAATAATTGGGCATTAGCGGGATTTTTCCTCCGCCGCCTGGCGCATCGACGATATATTGCGGCACTGCGTAGCCAGAGGTATGGCCGCGCAATCCCTCCATGATTTCGATGCCCTTAGCTACTGGGGTACGGAAGTGACCTGCACCCTCGACCAGATCACATTGATAGAGGTAATACGGGCGAACACGGATGCGCACCAGTTTATGAACCAGGTCGCGTTGAATGTGCAGGTTGTCGTTAACTCCGGCCAGCAAAACCGACTGGTTGCCAAGTTGGATTCCGGCACGGGTCAGGCGGTCGGTGGCGGCGGCCAGTTCGGCAGAAATCTCATTTGGATGGTTGACGTGGATGTTCATCCATAAAGGATGGTATTTTTCGAGCATGTCGCATAGTTCTTGGGTGATGCGCATGGGCATAAAAACTGGTACGCGCGAACCGATGCGGATGATTTCGATGTGCGGAATTTCCCGCAGGCGGCTGAGTAGCTCTTCCAAAATTTTTGGGGCCAGCACCAGCGGGTCGCCGCCGGAAAGGAGTACATCTCTCACTTGCGGGGTGCGTTTGAGATAGTCGATCTGCATCTCAAATTCTTCGCGTTTAAAGGTTTGGCCGGGGTCGCCTACGATGCGCGAACGGGTGCAATAGCGACAGTAGGAGGCGCACTGGGTAGTGACCAGCATCAGCACCCGGTCTGGGTAGCGGTGGACAAGCCCCGGTACGGGAGAGTGACGGTCTTCAGCCAGAGAATCTTCCATCATGGCGGTGAAGGCTTGCATTTCTTCCGCGCGCGGGATAATCTGCAAGCGAATCGGGTCATTGGGGTCTTCCGGGTCTATTAAAGAAATGAAGTAAGGGGTAACATCCACGCGAAACAGGCCCTGGGTTTGCAGGGCAGTGCGTTCGCTTTGGGTAATTGTCAATACTTTTTCAATGTCTTCGACACTGTTCAGGCGGTTGCTTAATTGCCAGCGCCAGTCGTTCCATTTTTCATCGGGTACATTTTGAAAGACAGGGGCGCGTTTGGAAGTAAATTTTTCGGGCATGGCTGGTCTCCGGGGTAGCTGTTTATGGGGGCTGAGTAATTTTTATCAATTATTCGGGGTGCAGGCCAAAAACCGGGCGCGGAGGGTCGTGGTCGGGGCGAAAAAAGCCACAACAATATCGGTGCAAATAGCGAAAAGAATTGTCCACTGGCATAGAAGTATTGTAAGATGAAAAAAGACTCAGGTCAATCAGCCATTGGTGGTAACACTGGATACTATAAGACTCAAAACTGGGGGGAAATATGCTGGAAATTGAAACTAAGCATACCCCCGGCCAAAGAGTGCTTTCAAGTCGAGTTAGATTTCTTTTTGGGCGTACTTGACTATCCACTAAAGGGGCAGGGACTGGGCTGTAAATGGGTATCGTAACAAGTTAGCGCTGTGTTCTTTTGTTGTAAGCTGCGTCCCAAAAATGTCCTAAATATCAAGACCTTTTGCCTGTTTTCTGGCAGCGCCAAAACGGCAGCGCCAAAAATAGAAGAACAGTAGCGCTAATGCCGCGCCACCTGCATCAAAAACCAGTACATCCAACAGCGAGGCGTGCCGCCCGATCACAAAGGATTGATGTATCTCGTCTGTGATCGCGTACAACACCGCCAAAATCCAGGCCAGCCCCCAGCTAATCTTGGGCTTGTCTGATAAGCCAAACCAAAAAGCCAGCGCCAACAGGCCATAGCCCGCCATGTGGCCGCCCTTTTTTACCAATGTATCCCAAAAACCATAACTGGGCAGGCTATCCGAAGGGGTGGCAGAAAAAGCAAAGATAATCAGCATTTGAACAAAAACCGGCAACCAACGCAAAAGGAGTTTACGAGACATGCCAGCTATTAAAACACAAATAATCGCTCCAGACCCCCTAATTTAAACCTTTCGCGCCCAGCGACCCCGCGCTGCACCCGGCTGTACCGGGTAAATTCGGTACGCGGCTGGCAGGGGGGGCATCTCTTTAAAAACAGCAATCCAGGTCGAATATTTTGAAAAATCGAGTTCGGGGAAGTATTCCCGACCACGCTCTCTCGATAACAGCAATCAGAGGCTGCCCAAAAAATTGGACAGCCTCTGATTGCATAATGAGAATTTTTCTGCCTTAGCCGCCACCCAGCCCGGCCACTGCCCGAAACGTAACGTAAGCTGAAGGCATATCGGGGGCGCTGACCTGAACCCGGTTGCCATCCCGTTCCGCGCCAGGGATGCGCATGGCGCGATCCGCCATTTCTGATGCCAGGAAATCGACCGTTACCAGAATTGGTGTATCCATCACAAACAAGTCGGGAGCGTTGCCCTTTTTTAGGCGCTGAACGGCCTGACGAGCGGCATTCCGAATCAATTCCTGGGTTAGCGCCAGGGGTAGGCATTCCGCAGAATAGCGACCGGTTGCCTGTTTGACAACGGCTATTTCAAGCGCTCCTAGCAATTCTTGGGCCTGGGCGCAAGCGGTCTGGTCGCCGCTGATCATAATCACGGGAACGCCAAAATGGCCCGCCAGAGCGGCATTCAGGCCGTATTCGCCTACCAGCGTGTCATTCAGCCAGACACCGCTCAATTTGGTGCTCCAGGTGTGATCGAGGACTGCGTTCTGCGACCCGGCACGGCCATGATAGCCAATAAACAAAACAGCTTCAAAGCTCTCGTCAATTCCCTGCATCATCGAAAGCGGGGCAGTTGTCAGACCAGAGTTCAGGCGCGCGCGCGGGTCAATCTCTTCAATCAAAATGTTTGAGCCATTCCAATGACCATCCGAAACCACAATTTCGTTGGCCCCGGCTTCAAATGCGCCCCGAATGGCGGCGTTAACATCGGCGGTCATCAACTTACGAAAGCGTTGATATTCGGAGGTGGAAGGGTCAACCTGCTCCCAGGTCGTAACGCCCGTAATGCCTTCCATATCGGCAGCGATTAAGAGTTTCATACAAGGTCTCCATGAGTTGTAGTTGAAAGTTGGGCAGCAGGGTTGGCCCAACGCGCCGCCCAGCGCCCAAAAAACGGATATTGAAAATTACGTCCTAGCAAAACTTGCAGCCCGGCCCATTGCCCGAAGAGATGGTACAAAGGCCCCAGCAACAGTACCAGCCCAATCAAACACAGGCCCAAAATTGCAAGAACACCCGCCAGCGGATTAAGCCATTCAACCGGGAAGCCGGAGCCGAAGGAAAACAGGGCGATGTAAAATGGGAACAAAAGCCCCAGCCCCACCAGGGTTAGTAAAAAATAGAGAATTGTGCCTACCGATTGGTACAAAACGGTCTGAATGGACTGCAAACGCAAAAAAGGAGAGTGCTTGCCCTGCGTAAGCCAAATTCCAAGCGGCGCAAACAGCCCCCATAGAAAAAATATCAGCGTGAAATGGCCCATCGCAGCCGCAACCCGCTCTTCGTTAAGCGAATCCGGGCTGGTTTGACTGGTGGCGTAGCCCATATACTTCGCCAAACGTCTGCCCAGCAGCGGGTAACGAAAATCCAGCCCCAGCGCACATTGGATGGCAGCCACAATCGGAAAAAGACTGTAAATAGCCATTAGCCCTAATGCGCCAAATACAAAAAAAATCATCCAAAAGCCAAAAAATTGGCCTTCTTCAAGTTGGAAGGCAGACAGCGCCAACATGAGCACTACCGCCAGCACAACAAAAACCAGATATCCCAACATCCACACCGTGTACCCCAAAGATTGATAGCTGTAGGCCTGCAAGGTCTGAAAAGCGAGGTACGACGATTTTTTGCGTTGTTCGGCCCACAGAAAGGCAGGAATCATTACCCCCATGCCAAAGCTAAGGGCCGAAATATGAGCAATGAATGCCAAAATGCGCTCTTCGCTGCCAGGTTTGGGCACATGGGGAGTTGCTTCCATAGATTAGGCCAGAGCAGCAGGCCGGGCCTGCCGCCAGGCTTCGGACTGAGTGGCGATTTCATAAGAGCGGCTGGCGCGCAAAATAACGTCTTCCGAGAAATCGGGGCCAAGCAATTGAATACCGATTGGCAGACCTTCGCTATCCATGCCAGCCGGGATGGAAATGCCTGGAATGCCAGCATGGTTGCCGGGCACGGTAAATTGATCCGCATATTGCATCAGCACGGAATCGCCATACAGGCCGCCAACCGGAAAAGCGGCGGTGGGGGTGGTAGGCGTTAAGAGTAAATCTACCTGATCGAAGGCTTCGTCAAAATCACGCCGGATGAGAGATCGTACCCGTAAAGACCGGTTGTAATATTGTTCACTATATTGAGCCGCCGAAACGTACATCCCCATCAAAATTCGCAGCTTGGGTTGAAGTCCAAAGGCTTCGCCGCGTGATTGGCGATACATGGCGCGTAAATCTTGGGGTTGGGCGGGGGTGCGGTAGCCATATTTGACACCGTCGAAGCGGTGCAGGTTGGAAGCAGCTTCGACCCGCGAAATAACAAAATAAGTCGGAATGCCATAGCGGGTGTGCGGCATGGCAACGTTTTCGACAATTTCTGCGCCCAGGCCCGCCAGGCGTTGGGCGGCATCGAGCACGGCGTTCTTCATCAGGGCGGGCACAGGCTGGGTTTCAAATTGGCCGTTTTCGGCATTAAAATAAGTGATTTCAAAGTATTCGGGCGAAAGGCCAATTCGCAATCCTTTGACACCCTTTTCCAATTCGGCGAGATAATCTGGCACGGGCACAGTGGCAGCAGTGGCGTCTCGCGGGTCTGGGCCAGCAATCACCTTGAGCATTAGTGCAGCGTCAGTCACATTGCGCGTCAGGGGGCCGGGACAATCGAGCGAGGAGCCGAACGCAATTAGCCCGTAGCGCGAAACCCGCCCGTAGGTGGGTTTTAGCCCAACAACGCCACAAAACGCGGCAGGCTGCCGAATAGACCCCGCCGTATCTGTGCCAAGCGAGAGCGGGCTTTCGTAAGCGGCCACCGAAGCTGCCGAGCCACCCGAAGAGCCTCCCGGCACACGCGAGGTATCCCAGGGGTTGCGCGGAGCCGGTTGAAAGGCCGAAGATTCATTGGATGATCCAAAAGTAAATTCATCGAGATTAACTTTCCCCAAGACCAATGCCCCGGCCTGCTCCATGCGTTCGACCGAGGTGGCCGTATACGGCGCGATAAAATTCGCCAAGATTTTTGAAGCAGCCGTGGAAGGGGTTCCATCAACGCAAAAAATATCCTTGACCGTGAGCGGAACCCCCGCCAGGGGGCCAGGGTCTTGACCCGCGGCGATTTTGGCATCGACAGCCTGGGCCTGGGCCTGGGCGCGTTCGGCGGTGAGGGTGATGAAGGCATGAACTTGATCTGGTTCACGGGCGGGGTCGCCATTCAAAGCGCCAGGACAGCCATCGACCCGGCGAATATGGTCGAGGTGAGCTACGAGCACGTCCACAGCGCAGGTTTCGCCCCGACGAATTTTTTCGGCAATTTCAAAGGCAGAAAGTTCGATGAGTTGGCTCATGGCGTTTAATCTAATTTTTGGGTGGGGATTTCAGGGACGACGATATAGCCTTCGTCGGTTTCAGGTGCGCCAGACAGTAATTTGGCCGGGTTGGGGTGCGGGTGGCATTGATCTGGACGCAAGCCAGGCGAACTGACCGGGGTGTAGGGAACACCATGCGAGGCAATTGGCGTGTCTGGGTCAAGCGGAATACGCGTCAGTTCGTCGATAGATTTGAGTTGATTGTTGAGCTGTTTGCGAATATATTCCGCTTCATTGGGGGTAAGTTCCAGCGCGGCCAATTCAACCAGCCGGACAAACACTTCGGAGGTAATTTGTTCTTCGTTCATCGGGTTTCTTCCTGGTTCGAGGTGAGAATAAATCCTTGCAACAAAGTGGAGTTTTTGGGGCCATCCTGATTGAACATTTCGGTATGCAGGCCGCACTCAGTTTTTTCTTTGCCCGCCCAACGACCAGCGCGTTCATCTTCTCCCACGATTACGGCGCGAGTGCAGGGCTTACAGCCAATGCTGCGATAGCCTTTTTCATACAGCGGATGGGAGGGCAGGTTATATTCGCGGATGTACTCATGCACGTTCTGACGAGTCCAATTGAGCAGCGGGTTAATTTTGATCAGCCCCTCCCGCTCCAATTCCAAGATTTGAGCCGATTGGCGAGTGGCGGTCTGGTCACGGCGAATGCCGCTGATCCAGGCCCGGACAGTTTTCATGGCCTTTTGCATGGGCTGAACTTTACGCAGGTAACAGCACAAATCAGGGTCATGCTCGTACAAATCGCGGCCAAAACGGCTTAGAAAGGTTTTCCATTGACCGTCTACATACAGGTTTTGAATTTTTAGGCCCAATTCACGCTGTAATTGCTCTCGGAACATGAGCGTTTCCCAAAAGTGATAGCCGGTATCCAAAAAGAAGATTAGCATTTCGGGGTCAATTTTGGAGACCATGTGCAAAAGCGGCACACTTTGAGTTTGAAATGAGGAGCTAACCGCAATTTGGGGAGAGAAGGTTTCAATCGCCCAGGCAATAATTTGCTGTGGAGATTGATCTTCTAATTTCTTTGAAAGTTGTTTAATTTCAAGGGAAGTAAAGGCGCTCATAATGAATGACCACTAAGGGTTTTTGCCAGTATATCCCAGATTATTTGGCTGTCAAGCAACGTGCTATAATTTCAGCATCTGCCTAAATTACGGAGGAAACCGATGAGTGAACTAGCAATTTTTCCCTTAACCAGCGAACACAAAATGCTGAGAGATGCCGCACGCGACTTTGCCCGCAAAGAAATTGCACCCATTGCCGCCGAGTTTGACGAAAGCGGCGAATTCCCATACAAAACAATAAAAAAAATGGGCGAGATGGGCTTTATGGGGATCGAAGTGCCGGAAAACTACGGTGGGGCCGGGATGGATACGCTGGCTTATGTGCTGGCGTTGGAAGAAATCTGCAAGGTGGATGCTTCCCATGGCGTCATCATGTCGGTCAATAACTCACTCTATTGTCATGGCCTTTTAAAATTCGGGACTGAAGAACAGAAACAGCGTTTTGTCAGCCCTGTGGCCTCCGGCCAGGTCATCGGCGCCTATTCGCTAACCGAGCCGATGTCTGGTTCGGATGCGGGGACGATAAAAACTCGCGCGGTACGCGCCGGGGATGAGTATATTATCAATGGCCGCAAATCATGGGTGACGAGCGGCCCGGTAGCTGAATTTGTGGTGCTATTTGCGATGACCGACCCGCAGCAGGGTCACAAAGGCGTTAGCGCTTTCTTAATCGACACCAAGCAGCCGGGCTTTGTGCGCGGGAAAAAAGAACCCAAGCTAGGCATTCGCGCCTCGGCGACCAGCGAACTGCTCTTTGAAGACTACCGCTGCCCTATCGAAAATCGTCTGGGCGCAGAGGGCGAGGGTTTCAAGATTGCAATGACTGTGCTCGATGCCGGGCGCATTGGGATTGCTTCGCAAGCGCTCGGAATTGCTGAAGCGGCCTACGAAGCGGCCAGGCAATATGCGGGTGAACGCGAAGCGTTTGGGCAAAAAATCGGCCAATTCCAGGGGACTGGTTTCAAAATCGCAGATATGAAGACTCGTATCGAGGCTTCACGTCTGCTTATCTATAATGCGGCGCTAGCAAAAGAAAAAACCAAACATAACGGCGGGCGCTATTCACAAGAGGCCGCCATGGCAAAATTATTTGCATCTGAAACCGCCATGTTTGTGGCCCATCAGGCAGTACAAATCCACGGTGGCATGGGCTACAGTAAGGAATTACCCGTGGAGCGTTATTTCCGCGATGCAAAAATAACCGAAATATATGAAGGAACCAGCGAAATCCAGCGTATGGTGATTTCAAGAGCCGAAATGGGCTTACGTTAAGTTTCACCAATCCCAACCCAAGAAATTTAGACGCCTTATGGAAATGAAACAACCTTCACCACAAAATAGCGACCAGGTAACACAAAAACAAACAAATTATCTGACCACAAACACCGACAAAGCGCTTGCAGCTATTGGGGTAATTTTATTATTTGTGGGACAATACATTCTGTCGCAAGCATTTTTTCCGACCGAGGGTTTTGCCATAAGTCAGTTTTTAAATGGGGTATTGCGATTCGACCTGCCCAATACCGATAATGTCCTGATTGGGTTGTCTAGCTTATTGCCCGGGTGCTTGCTGATAACGTATGTTTTTCGTAACCAATTTTGGCCCGATAAAAAAAATACTCAAGGATTAAAAAGCGATTTTTTTCAGCCATCTGAGCTAAAAACTGCCTTGCCCTTCGTGGTGATTAGTTCGTTGTTCTCATTGATACTATTGGGAACACTTTACGGCCAAGAAAACCACCCAAGCATGAAATTTATTTGGCTAGCGGCCATCATTAGTGCTTTATTAGCGGCCTGGAGGATAGACCAAAACAAACAGATTAGCCTTTCTCCCAGCATTAAGCGGGTAGATGCGATCTGGATTTTAATAATCCTGATCGTGGGGTTGGTAGTGGGAGGTTTCAATATCCAGGGCTACCCTCGAGCCTTTATGGGAGATGAGGGAGATTTTTGGGTAACAGCCAGAGATATTGCAAACGGAATCTATGTGCCTAATCTTTTCGAATTCGGTGTATATAGCTATCCTATTCTAAGCTCGGTCTGGCAAGCTCTTATTATTAAGATTTTTGGCGCAACACTATGGTCGTGGCGATTTTCCAGCCTGGCAGCGGGCGTGTTGGCGCTTATTCCAACTTACTTTTTGGCGCGCGAACTCTATAACCGTAAAGTAGCCGTTATTGGTAGCTTTTCAATGATTTTTTTGCCTTATTTTCTGGCCTTTGCCAGATTGGGCTACAACAACATCCAGACTCTTTTTCCTATTGTATTGGGAGCGTATTGGGTTTATCTGGGCATAAAAAGGAATAGTGTAATCTATCTACTATTGGCTGGCATGGCGAGTGGCTTGGGGTTTTACACCTACACAGCCGGTAGAAGCGCCTTTGTTATCATTGCGTTATTTTTTCTGTTTCTTTCTATCAAAAAAACGCCCCGCAGTTTTGTGCCGCTCATCAAAGCCATGCTCACCATCGGGTTCGGTTTTATGGTAATAGCGGGGCCTCATCTTTTTTACGGTTTTGTGCATCACCCCGAATCGCTTGAATATAAAATGCGCGAAAGCCTGGTCTTCCAAACCGATTTTGCGCGCATGTTTTTTAGCGATGCTGAAATTTTTACGGATAAATCATTTTTCTGGAACAATAATTCCATGTTTTTTAACCTGAAAATTGATTCGTTCTTAATTCTGCGGGGATTTGCGCGAACACTGTTAAATTTTCAAATTCCAGACCTTACCAGCGAACATTTTATTTTCTCTGCCCTGGCCGGCGCATTTGCCGCCGCATTTTATCTGGTAGGATTAGCAGATAGTCTGTATCGCTTTCGGGAACGCAGAAATGCTTTGCTTTTAGCATGGTTCCTGGTTTCAGTGCTGGCCCTGAGCACTTTAAATACGTTTCCACCCCGCCATACTCACATGGTTGGTATTATTCCGCTCATTGCCATCTGGATTGGGTATGGGATTGACAGTGTATCTAAAATTTTCAGCCGATTGATACAGAACACAAAAACCGGAATTCAAACTCAGGTCAGCATTGTTTTGCTATTTATCGTTGGATTTAGCGGCGCGGTAGATTACTTTGTAAAAGCCGATCAAATTTATCGTCCAAGCTTGGAGCAATTCATAAACTGGGCAGTGCTGTATCAACCAGGCATCAAGGCCTACTATATTTACCAAAACGCAGAGGAAAGCGAGTTTGTACCGTACATTATTCGGACAAACCTGGCAGAACGCGATTACCAGTCAATTTCGTTTGCTGAATTTCAAAAAGAATCTAAATTATTTAGTCAACAAAAAGCCAGCTTTTATTTTCCGCCTCAAATCGCGGCAGATGTATTCAGCCTTGCCGACAAATGGACAACGCCTAGCAAGGTTAAAGTATGGAATCGTGAAGGAGACATTATCGGCGGCGCTGTTGCCAACTTTGATGTATCCTTTTTCCCGCCCACTGACTTTGGGAAGATTTTGCTACAATCATTTCCTCCTTATCTGATTGCGGTTATTTCCTTCTTGCTTATTTCGATTGTGGGCTTAATTTTCGTCAAAAAACAATATTTTCCAAAACAATTACGAAAATTTGCAAATTGGCTTGGGGCAGATGTTTTAGAAGCCCTCGAAGAAACCGTCTTTGAGCAAAAAGAAACAAGGGTATCCCCACTGCCTCGTTTTTTTCAGTCTGTCAGGCAAAGACTAGCAGAAATTAAACCAAAATTTTCGCCCAAGCAAAAATCGGATGAACCAGAACCAGTTCAAATTACTGAACAAACCATCGCGATCGTTCCGCCAACCCACACCGAAGAAACAGCACGAACAGCCGCCTCTGGCCGATTCATCGAGGTTGAATTTCGGTTAAAAATTAATCTCGACCAAAAGTCAAACAGGCAGGAAACGTTCAAGCAAACTCTAACTACGCTCTGGCAAAAAACTCACGATTTATTTACGCGTGTTGCTTCTGCGGTTGGAAAGACAAAAGAACTGGCATGGGAAGAGATCGCCCTGTCTCAAGCCTTTTTGGTTGTTACCGCAAGCGCCCTGGCGTTGATGGGTCAGTACCTTCTCAGCCATCAGCATCCCGTGGCAGGGGAAATCTTTTATGGCCTGGGCGCACTCAGCCTGCTGATTTGGCTTTGGAAGCATGGCGGCCAAATCAGCGCATTGATCAAACCGCTGATTATCTCAAGACGCGCTGAATGGATACTGGTAGCCGTGATCTTTGCCATTGCGCTTTTTTCGCGTTTTTTCAATGTTGGCAATTTTCCTTACGGCATTGAAGGTGATGAAAGTAAGTGGGGCTTGCAAGCGTTCTACTCCACCATTCTGCGCATACCCGAAGGACAATTTCAACATCACTTTCAGGGCCAACCCGTCAGCTTTTACCTGATAGGCCTTGCCATGCGTTTGTTCGGGATAAACCTGATCAGCCAGCGAATACTAAACGCGGCCCTCAGCAGCATCTCGGTTATGTTGTTCTATTTTCTTCAGCGCCGAATTACCAACAAACCGGTGGCCCTGCTGGGGACATTGCTCTATGCCTTATCCTTTACTGCCCTAAATGCAGGTCGCCAGGCGTTACATGACACCCATATCGAAATATTTATCATATTATCGGCTTATTTCTTAGTTCTGGCCGTTGAAAAACGCAAGGCTTGGTTCTTTTTTCTTACCGGTATTTTCACCGCGCTTGGCACATTAACCTATGAAACGTTTTATTCCATGATTCCAGCAATATTGCTGTTTCTTGCCTATCTCATCATTCGGCAGCGCGGCGAGCGAAAACAATGGCTGGGCTTTGCAGTTGCTTTTGCCATTCCCTTATTGGCAGTAACGCCTACGACGCTGGATTATTTCATAAATAGCCGCCAGGGGTATCATTTTGAATATATAAGAGCATCATTTTCCCAGTCACACAACCTACTAGAACTATTAGCCCCCTTCATAACAAACTTTAAAGATAGCGTATCGACTCTTTTTGTTCAAGTAACGTGGACTGATTCACTTCTGCGCTGGGACGGGCCTTTCATTAACCCGTTTTTTGTGCCTTTTTTTCTGATTGGTTTTCTACTTTCTATCTCTCATATTCAAAAAAACTACAACCTATTCTTAATACTTTGGTTCGTCCTTGGTTATTTTGGATTTGGCACATTCGGAGCAAATTACCCGCGAGTGATGTTTGTTGCCCTTATGCCAATTTTTTACTTTGCGGCCACGGGAATTTTTGCCACACTAGCGGCTTTTAAAACCCTACTTCAGAGCATCGTCCCTGAAAAATTTTCCCAATACATCGCGGTTGGATTTTTGTTATACATCTTCATTGCACTCTCGTTTGACGTTAACGTATTTAGCACTCAGCTATATGATATGGGCGACCGCAAGCAGCGGCGCGAACTAATCGACACGACACGCACCGCGCTTCGTAATACCGACTTGACCATATTTCCGATTATGCCTGGCAGTAATGATGTGATTGAACAAGAAATCCCGCAAATCTCAATGGCTGGGTACGAATACACCCATATTTTAGATTTTTCTGGTAGCTATATCATTCCTCCATTCGAAGCAACCTTGGGCAATCTTGGAAAGCTACAAGATCAAAAAACAATCAGCATCATCTTCGACAAATCATCCGAAGTGGATTTTAAGCATCGCCAAATAGCTATAGAAACGATCCTTGCCTGCTATCCCAATTACACAAAAATAACAGGCGCGTATTTTGATTGGTATACACTCAAAAACCTGGATAGCGCTCTCTGCTACAGCTTGGACGAAGTAAAAATTATCAATCCCCTGCCAGAAACACAACTCTTGCAATACCAACCCGTAGTATTTGATTGGGAAATAAATCGCCCCGCCGACAAATATCAACTGATCGTTGAAAGGCAGAATCCAAAAATTATTTGGGTCGAAGCTGAAACCATCCCCGGAGATGGCTGGTTTCCTGAATCTACCCTCACCTCGGGATTTATTGGCACAGGATTTCTAACCGATAATTTCCAGGCCGGGCTGGCAGAAACAGCCGTCAAGATACCAGAAACCGGCCTGTACAATGTTTGGGTTCGAACCTATCGAAGACAAATCAACGACCAGACAAATTTCATTACCCTTAACAACGGCGAGCCACTAGAGATCGCCACAGCTGGCCAGGAAAGTTTTGGACACTGGATTTGGGAAAAAGTCGAAACTTTGCCCTTAGCTGAGAATGAACCCCTGACCATCTCGCTTACCCGAACTTATGGGCAAGACGCTCAGTACAGTGTGTTCATTGACACAATTGTTATCACTTCAGAACCCGACTTTGATCCTTTGCAACAAGATGAATGGGATAATTACTTTAACTCCGGTGTTCTAAGTAACCTGCCCGGCGAAGTTACCTTACCCGGCTTAACAAGCGGCAATTATCGCTGGAAAATTATCTTTTATAAAAATAAAGAACTGGTAGATTGGCAAGGTAATATTGGCTTTAGCAGCGATTTTACAAAATTTACCATTCAGCCCTAAAGTACGGCAAACACGCCTGATTACAAAAATAGAGCATTCCGCTTTCCCAAAAACTTACTTCTGCCATTGTGTTATAAAAAAAAACACAATGGCAGATTGTACTAAAGCAAATTTTGTTCTTTAGTCTAATCTCATCACCCTTCAGGCAAAGACAGCGCCGACAGATTG
>DYPU01000008.1 GCA_020719725.1 Anaerolinea sp.
AATGCCATTGATGAGATAAATACGGGTTTTTCGCTTCTCCGAACCTGCCAAATCGCCAAGCCCTTTAAAGTACGCAACGGTTTCTTGGTCTGCCTGGTAAATGATTTGCATAATGTGATTCAGCGCTCTCTCCGATTCATCCCAGGCGCGAGAAACACGCAGAGTAGACGGCAAGACAAGGCTGTCCATCTCTGCAAAAAAACGACTTGCTGCCTCTCCTCGCCAGGCATGTCGTAGAGACTCCATCCGCCCCCGAATGGTCTGATAGAGATTCTCAAATATTTCACTCTCCTGGCGCATCATTTTCGAAATCTGCGCCAACTCATCATAATCCAATTGCAGAATAGTATTTCCCATTGTCTCCTCCTTCCGCATTTCCCACGAACAACTGCAACTGAGTGACCGCGACTTTAACCACCCGAGATGAAGTCCCACGCTTTAAGGCATTGTATTACAAGGTGCCTAAAATTACATTTTTTGCCGTTTTTTTTGTAGCGTCTACCAGAAATAAAGTTCAAGGTGCTCGAACAGGTTGAAATTGCCGTGTTGATTAGACGGTCAAGCGAAAATCGAGACACCAGTTGTGCAAGCCACAGGCGGTTTCCATGACAAGGTCATCGAATCCATCGCGGAAGTTGCGGAAAGTATCATGAACAATGCGAAAAACCTTGACGCCGCCAATACTGTGCTCAACACCAATGCGTTCTGCGGATAGTTCTTTGTTTTTCTGTTTTTGCTCTGTGGTCAGTTCCTTGCCTTTCGGTTTTTTCATGGGCTGATAAGTTGTAACACCTTCGGGTCCATATCCTTGAAACCCGGTATCTTGCCAAACTTTGCTGCCTTTTGGAAATGGGATCTCTTGTTCATCAGCCAGTTTCTTGTCGTGCTTTTTCCCTTCAACGGTAGCACTCAGAACCTTTACTTTTTTGGTGCGGTTTTCCGTGACAACATTATTCTTGACCGTATGGCGTTTCTTCTTGCCGCTGTAGTTGTCTTCCTGCTTTTTCTTACTCTTCGGACGACGAATCGGACGTTCTGTCCCATCAATGATAAATTCCAAGTCCGGACACATTTTCAGAACTTGTTCAATATCCTGAGCCTTGCGGGCTGGTAATTGTTTTTCGTAGCCTAAAGCCTGATTCAAAATGGGTGTCAAACGATGGATCCATTCTCCAGTTTGAGTTTGGCCCATGCCGAAAACATAGCCCTGTACTTCCTGGACAGGATAAACCTTGAAATAGAACAGGATAAAGAGCAGTTTGTTTTCTGACCCCGACAGCGCGCCGTTTCGTCCTCCGCCGCGTTCACGCTGCCTTTTGCTGGTGCGTTCTTTATCGCGCCTATCCAAATCGGCTTCATAAGCCTGTTCAAAGGATGGCAGCAATTCATAAAAGGCCGCAAGATTTAGACCTGTAAAACACTGGAAAGCCGCCAAGTTCTTTTTGAGAAACTGAAATTTGATCATGTTTCACCTGCCAATCCTGACTTTGGCAGATTATACAAAAAAACGACTATTTCCGGTAAAGTCTTGTATAAACAGGTCAAAACTTTAAAAAAAACTTAATAAAAAAGATAGCGTATTCTACAACAAAATTTCTGATTCTGCTGGAATTTGTGGTTAAGGAAGAAATGAGGCATGATAGGCTAAAACTCTGCCCAGAGAATAGCCAACATGCCTCAACGAGAGTGTACCCAAAACCAGACAGAAGTTGCAAGACCGCAGAAGAGAATCACGCTGCCAATCGAAATGGAGCAATACAACGAAATAGTGGCCGATTGCCAAGCCTATCGACAATGGCTCGATGAAATGATTGTCAAATATCCAGAATTGTTTCCCGAAAACATCAGCGATGGCTATCTTTTGCATGATGAACGCAATTCTGCCAAATTGGAAAATGTTCGGCTGCGTCACATTTGCCTGAAAGCGCACAACATCGAAGGCAAGGAACAAGTGTTCACGATTGCGCCAAGTGGGGTCATGCCATACTTTTTTGGCATGACCGATGAAGAACTTGAGAAAGCCCTGTTCGTGCGCCGTTTTGATGTGCCCTTTTGGACTCTGGCTTATGTTTTTGGGCGCGATGACCAGCATTGGTACCGGCAGGAGAATCATTTTGGGCGCTACAGCCTGGTTCAAACCACCATCAAAGACCCAGAGAAGCTCCCCAAGCACTTATTGGCGGACGAAAAAGTAACCTGGTTGAATGGTGAAGAAATGGTGATCGCAAACACAGTCGATGATGACTGTGTTCTGGGCGCTTCGGTGGCTTTGGGCATCGATACTCCCAATTTGACAGCCGCCTACCAGCATTTCAAGGATGAAGCTCGACAACTCGACCCGGAATATCAGCCAGAAACCGTCAACATCGATGGCTGGGAAGCCACTCAAAAAGCCTGGCGCAGCTTGTTCCCGCCGAGATGATTTATCGCAGTCTCTACTTTTTTACGAACGACCGACAACGTGGTGAAACCAAGGATGTCGTAGCCTATCTCGCTGCCAAAGCCAAACTCCTGGGTATTCTGAAACGCAAACACAAAGATGAAAATCCATCGCCGCTGATTTTTATTCCATCGCTCTTGACAGATTTCTCAAATCCTTAACTTGTGACTGATGCCATAAGGCATCTAAACTCTGCATCTCTGGATTCTGGTTTGCGCCAAGTATGATAATCTGATGGAATTGTAAGCCTTTCCCCGTGTAGCGAGGTCGCGTTAAAAATCAGCCAGCAGGTGGCCCTGCTGGCTGATTTTTGTTACTTTTCTTTTTCTATTTCTATTTTTCCCTTGCCTGCTGCCCATGTAGGAGGTTGGGGTTGATCGGTAAGCCAGTTCAAAGTGTCCATTAGTTTATTTCGGAACTTTTCATCTTCCTTGAGCCTTTCCTGTAATACAGCTCTGAACATGCCCTGGTAATCTTCGCAGTTCGTATTTTCGCGCATTAGCGCTATCGTATCTGGGCCTAAGCGATGCTTCTCTATTTCTTGTTTAACAAAGTTCCACAAATTCACCGTGCTTTGGTCAAGGATAAACTTACCGCCCATAACATCTGGGGTATCGTTGCTCCCAAGTAAAAGGTGCGGTAGAGAGAGTTGCAAGTAATCAAAAGTTTTACCGCTTAGTCGCGCCAGGTTGTTATTGTCTATGTAATCTGTTGCAGCTAACTCTGCAAGGTTCTGATAAAGGTTTTCATCCTGCTCACGAAAACTTTTTAACCAACTAAAAGAAGAATATAGTTCCGTCCAGCGCGCCAGCTTGACAAATGTATCTGCTAATGGGTAAGCATGCCAGGCAAATGGGGACATTGCATCGCCGTAAATGTAAAAACGATTTCGGCTTATCCCCAATTGAAATTCCAGCGCATGCCAGAACATGGAGAAAATTCTACCCTCGGCTCCCAAAACTTTATCGATTTTGGCAATATCGTCCAGTCCCAGCCGTTCGGTTTGGCCTTGTTCAATGCGGCTAAGAATGCTCTGGGCAATTTCGGTAGCGTTACTTAATTGTTGTAATGTCATGCTCGCTTTTGTGCGCGATAGAACAAGGTAGGCCGCCGCGTCATCCAGGGTCAGGATGCCGTTTTCCGAGTAGTGTTCCCACAACACTTCCATCGTAATTCTTTTGGGCAACGGTATTCGTTGCCCAAGCATAAGGGCCTGGCGCACCTGTTTTTGTACATCGTCAAAATCAACGTTTCGTCTCTGGCTTGCCACAAAATAGGCTTCACGAAAATAGAGTGTCAGGGATGTTAGCAGTTTTTCATCTTGCCTGAGAAAATATTTGAAAAACAGCGCTTCCAGGTCATAAGAAGTAAGCCTGTTTGGCAAGTTGGCCTTGTCTCTTATCTCGGGCTGTCTTCCTATTACAAGGGGGGTATTCGTTTTTTCGGCAACTTCTTCGATGTCAATTTTTAGCGCCCATGAAAGACTGATCAGGGCATTCATGGTCAGGGACGAGCCGCCTGTCTCAATTTTACTGATCTGGCTTTGTCCCATGCCCGCCATTGCGGCCATTTTGTGGGTATCCCATTGATTTTTAACTCGTTTTTCTTTGAGCCATTGTCCAATACTTGATTCATTATTATTTGACATGGATTGAGTCCTTGACAAATGCGCTGACACGATTAAAACATAGAAATATTTCCCAATTGGAATTAGGTATAATTTATTCAGGTTTTTCTAGCATAGCAAATTCAGGAGATAGTGATGAACCATTCATTTGATAAATATCTGTCACAGCACTGGATCGATATTGTTGATCGTTATGTAGATCGTTACCTGATAGGTACCAGAGATGCCGCGCCACAAACAATAACTGGTTATTTATATGACTTGCGTGCCTATTTGGAGTTTTATCGCGCAGAGGTCAGCACTGATTTGGACGAATTGGAATTTGATAAAACTACGCTGCGAGATTTTGTGATTTACCTGCGAAAAAAACTGTCCGCCTTAACGATTGAGAGGCGCATCAATGGCATGTTTTCATTCTGGAATTTTCTGCATATCGACCTGTCGTATCCAGAGCCGGTCACACTATCTTCAACAGGTGTGCGACTAAAAAAACGCCCTGTCAAAACAGAGCCGCTCAACGAAGGAAACTACAAAAAATTATTAAGGAGCGCAATCAATGAACTACGAAGCTTTGCTGAAAATTAGGTTTTACCGCGATGTTGCAATTATCCTGCTGGTCCGCCAGAATAATTTGGCTGTTCAGTCAGTATTACAGATAAAGCGGCAGGCCGAGTTAGGTGGCTACAAGACGCCATCCATGTTGAACCAGTACATACAAATGCGGGATAAGATGTTCCCGCACAGTGAATGGTTGTTTGTTACGGATGATGGTAATCAGTACCTTCCAAGAAAATTCCAACAAAATGTTCAGAAATATCTGGAACAGGCGCGCATGCCGATTAAACCGTGTCATCCAAAAAAACTCACAGACGAGCAACTTCATGCAATTCTCGGCTTAAAGTTCGATTACCAACGGCCTGCAATCCAACACTCACTGTCTTGCGCTTTATTGGGGTATCTGGCTTTGCGCGCCGAAGAAGTTGCCAAACTGATAACGAGCGACATCAATCTTGAAAAACGAATTTTGTATCTCCGCGACACAAAGAATCAGGATGATCAAGCAGTCCCTATCCCGAAAACGCTCATTCCGCTATTAGGGGCGTACCTGAGCCATATTAAACCCAGAGAACCACTGTTTGTGCGTCACAGTGGCAAGCAGTGGGATCGCAGGGATGTCAATTACGCGCTTGAAAAATATGCTGGTTTTCACGAAATCTCAGAGCACGTAACACCTCGTATTATGCGGCGCACAGTAGCCCGTCACTGGAGGCGCATGAATATCCCCCAAGAAATCGTCCAGGCTCTTTTGCGTCACAAGCGCATGGATACAACCATCACCAACTACACGTTTGAGACGAATTTTGACATACTTTTAAGCGCAATGAATGACCATGACCCGATGAGATAAGGAGTCCGAAATGAAATCACCTCAATTTGTAAAGGTTCCGCTTCTGTCTGTACTTAAAAATGCCTCAGGCCGGTCTATAAGCCGCATTCTGTCCAGCGCCGAGGCGCTTGGGCGGTCATCTATCTGGCTGGCGCGTCGCCGCGCCGCTCGAGCAGCCTACCCGGGACTGGCTTTCTAAACAGAAAGCGCATAAGGAGACGAGCTGCCTCCCGATGGTCCGCAGACCACTTCGTCCCTGCTTGACCTTGCTCCCGGCGGGGGTTACCAGGCCGCCCGTATTACTACGGACACCGGTGGTCTCTTACACCACCTTTTCACTATCACCTCCCAACCCATAGGCTGAGGGGCTACCTGTTTTCTGTGGCCCTGTCCGGCAGGTTCACTTCTCTCAAAAAAGAGAGAAATTTCCCCGCCCCGGGTATTATCCGACGCCGTGCTCTCTGGAGTGCGGACTTTCCTCGACCCCGCAACACGGGGCCGCGACCACCCAACCAGCCTGAGGCGGGTTGATAATACCATAAACTTAAAATTAAACCGCGCCCTATAGGACGCGGTTTTGCAGGCGGGCTTTTGGTGGGTTAATCAACAAATCGATATTTTAATAAGGCCCACACGGCCTCAAAAGCATCGCGCAAACCTATTTTCTTGCCTTCTGAATATTCACGCGGATTGAAGCTAATCGGCACTTCGTAAACCCGCACGTTGCGCTTTAATATTTTGGCGGTAAATTCCGGTTCAAAATCAAAGCGATTGGCGCGTAGCTGCATGTTTTCAAAAACTTCCCGCCGAAAAACTTTATATCCGGTTTCCATGTCCGTCAAAATATTGTTGTAGAGAATATTCGTCATCAATGTCAACAGTTTATTGGCAACCATGTTCCAGAACAAAATGGCGCGGTGTGGCGCGCCCAAAAAACGCGAACCATAAACAACATCCGCCAGATTTTCTTCAATCGGCTTAAGCAGCCCGGCATATTCACGCGGATCATACTCCAGGTCGGCGTCCTGAATCAGGAAAACATCGCCCCTGGCATTTTGCAAACCAGTTCGTACCGCCGCGCCTTTACCCTGATTTTTCTCGTGTAAAATGACGCGAACTCCATTTTGGCTTTCGATTTCGGCCAAAACTTCACGAGTTCCATCTTGCGAGCCATCGTCAATAAGAATAATTTCCCAGGCCAGGCCTGTGGCTTGCACCCGCCGCACAATTTCGCGCACGGTATTTTTTTCATTGTAAACAGGGATTATGACAGATAGGTTCATAAAGCGGATTATACTGCTTCTTGCCGTTTTACAAAATGCCGCACAAACAAGTTTTTTACCTAAACAAATGTACCTTCTTAATGATTTGGGGTAAATATCCAAACCCAAAGGTTTTCTGCCAAAGCGGATATTTTGCCAGCCAGGGAAGCCTTTAGGATCTTCGCCCCTTTTTTGAGAAGCTACCAACAAACCTTTTTCAAAACGCGACTTCAGAACCCGCCAAAGAATAACTTCGACATTTACGCTGCATTGTAGCCTATGAGATTTATGGCTGAACAGTCACAAATCGTGATCCAAATCAATCATTGGGACCGTTATTTTAACAGCCCCAACGATTTAGCCCCAGCCTAACCTATTTCAAAACATAAACTTTCACCGCTTCAAGCATAAATTCAGCCAGTTGCGGGTGCATTGCATCAAAATTCGCTCGAAAACGCGGATCATTTACATAACCCTGGGCAATTTCCAACAATTGATCAAGATTCGGCGTCCAAAAATAGCCCATGTGCTTGCGCCAATGTTCGACCAGTGCCTGAGCTTCGGCAGAAACTGCGCCTTTCGGCAAAACTGCGATCATCTCATCATAAATCTGTTGGCCCTCGGCCAAAATGGATTGCTGTTTTTCTTTACCATAGGCCTTCCATTTAAGATTCGATTCTCGCACTGTGGCTGGGTCATACATTTCTTCCGCCTCGCGGGCGTACTTTTCTTCTTCTTCCATGCTAAAACCAGAGAAAATTTGCTTATTACTCATTATTTTTTGTCCTTTCAGATGCAAAATAGTTTCATCCACTGTGCCAACAAGCTGTTCCAGGCGCTTAATGCGCCTGGAAATTTCCACTTTGTGGCTTTCTAGCGCCGCCAGCACATCAAAATCACGGCGTCCCATAATTTTTTTGATGTCCAAAAGAGGCAAGCCCAGTTCCCGGTAAAACAGAATCTGTTGCAGTTGCAGAGCAGCCTGTTCCCCGTAATAGCGATAGCCATTATCACCAATCTTAGAGGGCTTAAGCAGACCAATCTGGTCGTAATGATGCAGCGTGCGGGGTGTGACCCCAGCCAGGCTAGAAAGTTGTTTAACGGTGAACATTGTGAGTCTTCCTGTGTTACAAGTTTCGCGCGCTGGGTTGACTATAAACGATAACGTTACGTTAATGTCAAGGGTTGGAAACAGATGCGCCGTTTTACTCTTCCTTAGCAACCGTCGCGTAATCCACATATAAAAGATTTTGGCTCAAAGTAAATGCTAAATTCCAGTAAGAATGGCAGAAGGCGGTAAAATAGCCTTCATGGATATTCTATACATCGACTCGGCCTTGCTAATCGTCAACAAACCCGCCAGTCTGCCCGTTCTGCCCGATGGCTGGGACGCGGACGCCCCGTATCTTGTCCGCTTATTAACTGAAGACTTTGGCCGGCTGTGGGTGGTTCACCGCTTGGACAAGGTAACTTCTGGGGTGATGGTTTTAGCCCGGACGGCGGAAGCGCACCGGGCGTTGAACCGGCAATTTGAACAACATGAAACCCAAAAGGTGTACCATGCCCTGATCAACGGCGAACCTAAATGGTCTGAACACATTGCCAGACACCGGCTAAGAGTCAATGTGGGACACAGCCACAGGACAGTGGTAGACAATGCCAAAGGCAAACCGGCTGAAACGGCGTTTACGGTCATTCAACGGTATAAAGGCTACGGGTTGATCGAATCCAGGCCTGCCACGGGGAAAACTCACCAGATTCGCGTCCATGCCTATGCGTTGGGCTATCCCCTGGTCGGAGACCTGCTATACAGCGCCCCGCCCACCGATCTGATCGAACGCCCAGCTCTGCACGCGCTTGCCCTGACAATAAGTCACCCTGAAAGCAACCAACGCCAGACCTTTGAAGCGCCCTACCCAAATGATTTTGTGCAGGCGCTGGCAAAGGTCGGAAATCTATAAAATTAGGTTCAGCCAGCAAGAACAATGTCAATGCCAATCGCGGCCTAAGCGCGGAAAAGCGTATGATCTTGCGGTAATCTCTTCATAGGTAAGCCCTTTGCAAACCAATATCACTGGTAATTACCCATAGATAAGTTAGAAAGGAAAAGCTCTGCTAAAGGGCGATGAATTTGGGTTACGAGCGCCAAAAATCCTTCGAAAGCAGCGCAGACATGGATAGAGCACCTCACGCCATTTTTTCCAAGTTTCCAATTGCACAAATAGGGATAGTTTACTACGGAGTGATATATGTTGAATTATTTGCGGATTGCCTTTTTCTGCAAATTTGCCACGAATAGCTCTATTAACCATCCCATCTCACTGAGTTATCCCCACAAATAGCAAATCCAAATCTAAAACTTAAACACCCAAAAGTTAATACCCCAGCCGTTTTTTTGTCTATTGAGCGTAATTTTTTGTAGACGGAATAACTTTTTGCCTGCATCCTGTCCCATCGTGCCTGCCCCAACATCCAAAGTAGGGTATTTAGAGGATGAGAAACCCCATCTTCGCAATTGGCCTGTCTTCTTTCCCATTTTCAAAAACCGAAAATGGGAAAGGCCAGGAGAAAAGTCGATTTAGCAAGTTAATAATGCGGATAATCCAGCGAAAGTGTTCATTTCCAAAGAATCGAATTTCAGATTCGGAATTGTTACCATCAATTTATACCTCCTTGACGTAAAGCCCACTTAGGATACAATTAACCAACCGGGGCGATGGCGGAATAGGCAGACGCAGCGGACTTAAAATCCGCCGGTAGAGATACTGTGTGGGTTCGACCCCCACTCGCCCCACCAACGTAAGACCACTGACGGGGACTCATTGAGCCCCCGTCACCCGTCTCACAAGAGAGCAGTCACCCATGTATTTTGACCGATTAACCCTTGAGCAGTTGGAAGACCAAACCCTGGCTCCCTATGGGATGCACAGCCGGGATACCAAGGGGCGGGCCTATCTCGACAGTGAACCAGAATATCGAACCGCCTTTCAGCGCGACCGTGACCGCATTTTACACACAACCGCGTTTCGCCGCTTGGAATATAAAACTCAGGTTTTCATTAACTATGAAGGTGATTATTTCCGCACCCGGTTAACTCACACGCTGGAGGTGGCTCAAGTGGGCCGCACATTGGCGCGGGCACTGGGCGCAAATGAAGACATGGTGGAAGCAATTTGCCTGGCCCACGATCTGGGTCATTCTCCGTTTGGGCATTCAGGTGAAATTGCGCTCAATCGGCTGATGAAAGAAGCGGGCGGTTTTGACCACAACAAACAATCATTTCGAATTGTGACCAAACTGGAGCAGCGTTACCCGGAATTCCCTGGCCTTAACCTGACCTGGGAAGTGCGGGAGGGGATTGTTAAACACGAATCTGAGTATGATATTTCGGATGCGCGCGATTTTAACCCCGAACTGCGCGGCAACTTGGAAACACAGATCGCCAACGTAGCCGACGAACTGGCCTACACCACTCATGATTTAGATGATGGACTGCGCTCTGGCATGATTACACCCAACATGCTGGAGGGCATAGCGCTCTGGGAGATTTTAGCGGAGACTTTCAAGTGGAAAGGGCCACAATTGGACGACATGGAACGTCACCGCATGATTCGGCAGTTGGTTGGAATGCTGGTGACAGACATGGTGCAGGCCACCGACCTACGGCTAAGAGAAAGCGGCGCAAAATCGGCTTTGGATTTGCAAAAGCTAAGTTATAACGTGATTGGCTACAGCGAAGATATGCGCCGCCGCAACCGTGAATTAAAAGATTTCTTGTATGCCAAGCTATATCGGCATTATCGTGTGGTACGGATGGCTGTCAAAGCCGAGCGTATTATCAGCCAACTCTTTGAGGCCTACCGTGCAGAACCAGCCATTATGCCCAATCATGTCCAAAAGCTGATTGACCAGCGTGGCCTTGAACGGACGATTTGTGATCACATCGCCGGGATGACAGACCGCTACGCCGTGGAGGAACATCAGCGGCTGTTCGACCCGTTTCTTAAACCATAATCTGTTGACAGGCTGAAAGTTGAAGGTTGCAGGTTCGACTTTCGCCTGCAACCTTCATTCTATTTCTGGAGAAAGCCCATGACCCAACCCGGACCAACCTACCTGACAGCCGAAGGCGCTGCGCGTTTGCAAGAAGAACTAAATGACCTGAAAAAGCCCCAACGCGAGGCGCTGGCAAAACGTCTGCGTGAAGCTATTCAGATGGGAGACCTTTCTGAAAATGCTGATTATCATAAGGCAAAAGAAGATCAAGCTTTTTTGGAAGGCCGCATTCAGGAGTTGGAATATATTTTAAGCAGCGCCATCATTGTGGCGGAAAACAACAACAAGCGCGAGGTGGTTTTTGTTGGCGCAACCGTTACTATTCAGGAAGCCGATTTTGAACCGGAAGTTTTCTACATTGTTGGGGCCAAAGAAGCCGACCCGCGCGGCGGAAAAATCTCACACGAATCACCTTTTGGCCGGGCGTTGATGGATCACAGAGTGGGCGATGTGGTTGAAGCAGAAACACCCGGTGGCAAGGTGCGTTTGAAAGTCTTAAAGATTGAATAACATAAAAAATCCCTGGCATAAGCCAGGGATTTTTTATTCCCTAAAATCACGCGAACTTATTTAGACCAGATTGCCAATTCGAGGGTGATACGTTCAAAATAGCTATTGGTGGGTAAGGCACCCTGTCCATATTGCATATCCACGACGGTTACAACCATTTGCAGGGTTTGCGTTTCGAGAACAACCTGTTTGTGGCTCTCAACCGGGAACATTTCGCCCTTAGATTCGAGTTTACCGCGGAAGCCGGGATCGTTAAATGCATGGGTACTCATCAAAACCTTGGTGACCGTTTGAATATCGTTCTTGTCGAACATCCAAACTTCAAAAGCAGTGACCTTCTTCGGGTCGCCTACGCCAATTGTCTCGGAAATGCCGACGCCACATTCGCCCAAGAATTCACCAGATTGAGAATCAATGCTGAATGAGTCATCAAACAGATCATCACCTAAAACATAAGTGGTGACATACTGCGCTACCGGCGGGCTGTCTGCCACGCTGGAGTAGTCAGTTTTCTCAATCGAACGGGTCAGTTCAGCCGCTTGCTGAGCCGCTGTCATCGGCGCTCCGGGGCGACGTGCGCCTCGGAACAAATAGATACCAGCCGCAATCGCCACCAATAGTAAAGCCGCTACACCGCCCCACAGTAAAGCCACAAAAATCGGGTTGCTTTCTTCGGTGGCAGCGGCGGTTTCAGCGGGTGCCGAAGCAACCATCACCCCCGCATCGGTTAGCTGCTGTTCAAAAATCGCCAGGATAGTCGCATCAACTTTGCCCGGATTGGCCTTCAATTCCTGGAAGGTCTGAAAAGCAAAGGCGCCTAGTTCCTGGTAGCGCTTTGCAGCCAGGTTTATATCGCCATTGACGCGAAAAGAATCAACCGTCATGCTCATATATTCAAGGCGTAAATCCTGGCGCAAATTGTTTACAGGCTGGTCAATCCACTCCACAGCAAAAGGCCCCCAGGCTAAACCGAAGCCAATTAAAAGACCAATCACCAGCGCCACAAAGGCTGCAACCAGTGGACGTTTAAAAACATCAAGAATTTGATTCATACCGCTCCTTTCAGGTGGAACGAACATATTATCTATCTATTATACAAGAAAACCAACCATACAATACAAATTTTCGTGACCAATGGGCTATTCTGCTACAGATTCGTTCAAAAGGCTATCTAAAAGAACGTTTTCCTGGCAATTAATGCATTGGGCTTCCCGTTTATTCGAAATAACCAACATCCCGCCGCAAATTGGACAAGGTTGCGGCAGGGGCCGCTTCCAGGATGTGAAATCGCATTCGGGATAATTGGCGCAACCAAAGAACACTCGGCCCTTGCGCGTTTTGCGCTCCACCATGTCTCCTTTGCATTTGGGGCAAGCGACACCAATTTTTTCCAACCAGGGTTCAGTATAACGGCAATCGGGAAACCCGGCACAAGAGATAAATCGGCCAAAACGCCCGTAGCGAATCACCAGTTCGCGCCCACACTGCGGGCAATTGCGCCCAATCGGTTCGGGGCCGCTTTTGGTTTGGGGCATTTCGGCCTGGGCCTTTTTCACCGTTTCGGCAAAGGGGCGATAAAAATCGTCCATAATTTTGACCCAATCGGCCTGGCCTTCGGCAATTTTATCGAGGTCTTCTTCCATGTGAACCGTAAAATCAGTGTCCACGATGTCCGAAAAATACTTCATCATCAAATCATTGACCAAACGCCCGGTTTCGGTCGGCTCCAGGCGTTTGTCGATGCGCGAGACATAACCTCGATCCTGAATGGTCGAAATGGTCGGCGCGTACGTTGAAGGACGACCAATTCCAAACGATTCGAGCGTTTGAACCAGTGAGGCCTCCGAAAAACGCGGCGGTGGCTGAGTAAAATGCTGTTCGGGCAGCAAGCGCACCAGGTTCTGCTTTTGGCCTTCGACGATGTTGGCGGGAATCCGAACATTATCGGCATCTTCATCCTTCACATCTTCGTTTTTCGATTCTTCATAAACAACCAAAAACCCAGGGAACTTAACCACAGACCCGGCAGCGCGCAAAGAATACTGGCGCTCAGCCACACCCAGAACATCTACAGCAAGCGTGTCATACAGCGCTGATTCCATTTGCGAGGCCACAAAACGCTGCCAGACCAATTGGTAGAGCTTGAACATGGCTGGTTCCAAAAATGGTTTCATTTTCTCGGGGTCGCGCAGCACCGAAGTAGGTCGAATCGCCTCATGCGCTTCTTGTGCGCCCACTGCGCGCGTTTTATATTCTGGTGCGCTGGCAGGCAAGAAATCATTGCCATAGCGCCCGACAATAAACTGCTGAGCCTCATTGCGCGCCAATTCCGAAACATTGGTTGAGTCGGTACGCATATAAGTAATAAGGCCTGTATTCCCGCCTTCGCCAACATCCTGGCCTTCATAAAGGCCCTGCGCCAGCCCCATTGTGCGCTTGGCGGTAAAACCCAGTTTGCGCGAGGCCTCCTGTTGAAGTGTAGACGTGATAAACGGTGCAGCCGGTTTGCGCCGCCGTTCCCCGCGCTTGATTTTGGTGATTTGATAAGCAGCCTTTTCCATATCCACCAAAACAGGCCTGACCTGAGATTCGGCGCTAAATTCAGCTTCTTTCTCGTCGATTCGGCTTAGTTTGGCGACAAAAGCCTGCCTGCCGCCCTCCGGCTTGAGTTCCGCTTCGACAGTCCAATACTCTTGCGCTGAAAACTCATCGATTTCGCGTTCACGTTCCACAATCAAACGTAACGCCACCGACTGCACCCGCCCAGCAGAGAGACGGCTGCGCACCTTTTCCCATAAAATTGGGCTGATGGAGTAACCCACCAAGCGGTCCAGAACCCGCCGCGCTTGCTGGGCATTTACTAAATCCATATCTATCTGGCGCGAATGGCTAAACGCCTCGGCTATGGCCGGGGCCGTAATTTCATGAAAAGTAACTCGCTTGGCGCGTTTCGGATCAATTTCGGCAGCTTCCATCAAATGCCAGGAAATAGCCTCCCCTTCACGGTCTGGATCGGTTGCCAGGTAAATTTCTTCTGCGCCTTTGGCGAGTTTTTTAAGCTCTTTTACGACATCTTTTTTTTCATTGGGCACACGATATTTGGGAGCAAAATCCGCATCGATATCAACAGAGAGTTGGGAGCGTAACAAATCACGCACATGCCCCACCGAGGCTCGCACCGTATAGCCCTTGCCCAAAAAGCGTCCCACCGTTTTAGCCTTAGCCGGTGATTCGACAATGACCAGCTTCCCAGAACGTTTTTCTTCCTTTTTGGCTCTGGGTTGTTTCTCTGGTGGAATCAGTCCTTCATGAGCATCCGTCTTGCCTGTGCGATACATGGCGGTGCCGCAAATCGGGCAAACCCCGCGCGTCACCGGCGCGCCAGCCGCATTAAATGTGGCCTGGGCGCTATCCATTTCTCGTTTGTCTTTGCATTTCATGCAATATGCTTGCATTAGTCTCTCCTATGACATGGAAATCACATGCACCGTTAGGTGTAGTGTTCTCGCATGGAATTTTTCAAAGTATCAACAACTCGGCGCACTTCCTGGGCGCGATCTTTATGGCAAACCATTAAAACATCGCCAGTATCCACCAAAATTAGATCATCAACACCAATCGTAACAAATAATCGGCCATCGCCATTGCCGTATACCAAAGAATTATGGGTATCCAACGATAAAAATTGGCCGCTAACCACGATATTACCGTCTTTATTTGGCATAATTACATCAAAAAGCGCATCCCACGAACCAATATCGCTCCAATCCAGCCCGGCAGCCGGAATTACGGCCACTTTTTCAGCTTTTTCCATGATACCGTAATCAATGGTTTCATTTTGGAGTGTGGGCCACAATCTACCGAGAATCTCATCACAGGCTGGAGTATCCCAGGCCTGCCCAATCTGGTTTAGTTTGAGGCTTAGTTCTGGCATCTGGCGGGCAAATTCGGCCAGAATGCGCCCGGTTTGCCAGATAAACATCCCAGAATTCCAGGAATACTCACTGGTTGCGAGCATCTTACGGGCAGTTTCTTCATCCGGCTTTTCTTGAAAGCGTGAAACAGAATAAGCCGGATAGCTAAATGTTTCAGGTAAAGGCGCGCCACGCTGAATATAACCGTAACCTGTCGCTGCAAACGTCGGCGCAATCCCCAAGGTCACCAAATAGCCCTGGCTGGCAATATCTATAGCCACCCGTAAAATATAATGGAACAAATCGCGGTCACGGATGTAGTGATCGGCGGGGAGAATGGTCATCACGGCTTGCGGATCACGCCGATTTAATACGGCGGCGGCTAAACCCACCACAGAGGCGGTGCCTCGCGGCTGCGGTTCAAGTAAAAAGTTTTCTCCCGGTATTTCGGGAGCCTGTTCACGCAAGATGATGGCTTGCTCGGCAACGGTTACGACAAAAATCCGCTCTGGCGGGAAAAACCCATCGAGACGGCGCACCGTTGTCTGAAAAAGGCTTTCTTCACTTACCAACGGGATCGATTGTTTGGGGCGATTTCGCCGCGAAACGGGCCAAAGCCTCGTCCCGCCACCTCCCGCCATAATAACAGCATAATTGTGTTGATTCATTTTTTCTATTTTACGCCCTTTTTCAAGAGACAATCGGTTCAGGGTTGATACGGGGCCTGTTCTTCGCGCACAGCCACATAATGCATTCCACCCACCTGACGAATCAGGCCCTTAATTTCCATCATTGCCAGGGTCGAGGAAACCTGGTCTATGGGCAGTCCAGTCTGAGCGCGAATTTCATCGACATGCAAGGGTTGCGAGCCAATCACCTGAAACAGGCTGGCTTCGGTGGGGTCGGCTGGTAAAACCTTCCGAATTTCACGGCGTTCTACGTTGCGCGTCAGGTCGAGCGCATCCAAAATATCTCTGGCAACCAGCAATGGTTTTGCGCCAGAGGCAATCAGCCGATTTGTGCCTTTGCTTTGAGGGGCAAAAATATTACCCGGCAGGGCGAAGACATCCCGGCCCTGCTCAGCAGCAAACGCAGCAGTGATTAACGCGCCGCTGGTTTCAGCCGCTTCGATCACCACCACCGCCAATGAAAGGCCACTGATAATGCGGTTACGCGGCGGGAAATTGGCGCTTTCAGGTGGAGTTCCGGGCGCATAGTCGCTGATGACAGCCCCCTGCAACGCAATTTTTTCGGCCATTGCGCGATGTTCGGGCGGATAGATACGGTCTACCCCAGAGCCGAGTATAGCCAACGTTCTTCCCCCGGCTTTTAACGCTGCGCTATGGGCCACCGCATCGACCCCGCGCGCCAACCCGCTAACGACGGTTACACCATTTTGGGCCAGAGCAGCCGCAGTTTCTTCTGCCACCTGGCGGCCATAAGCGGTGACGGCACGTGTGCCAACAATCGCCACCGCCCAGGCATCTTCGGAGCTAAAATTACCTCGCAGATAAAGCACGGGCGGCGGCTGGTCAATTTCTTTAAGTTTGGCTGGGTATTCAGGGTCGGCCCAGGTTAAAACATTGATGCCCTGAGCTTCGATTTGGGCCAGGTATTGCTCCAAATTCAGGCTGGCGCGCGTTTCAAGAACACGTTGAGCCAATTTGGCGGTTAACCCAGCCGAGGCCAAGTCAAAGGGGGAGGCGTTCCAGGCGCTTTCAGCATCGCCAAAATAGTCCAACAGAGCACGCAAACGTACCGCGCCGATTCCCTTTACCAGGGTAAACGCAACCCAAAATTTTTTATCCATCATGTTGATTGTTGGACAGTTCCACAGCCTTGGCAGTTTATTCCAAGCCAGGCAGCAAACGCACCCGCACCAGGCCAGCCGCCGGATCGAGGGCCAGGATAACGCCTTCAATGGCCGGAACTAAAAGCTCACGACCGTCTGGGCGCTTCACCACATAGACTTCATTGGCGCCTGTGATTAGGATTTCGGCCAGGATGCCAAGTTCTTCGTCCGCTTCATTGAGCACTTTCAGACCAATTACTTGATGGTGATAGTATTCACCTGCGGGCAAAGGCGGGCGGTCGTCTGCCCGGACAAAGACAATCGTATGGCGGTATTTTCCGGCTTCTTCAGGGGTTTTTATGCCACGAAAAGAGACCAAAAGGCCATCATTGTGGCCGCGCACGGCAGAAATCGTCTGCGGAATATGGCTTTCGCCAAAATACAGACGGGTTCCGGGCTGTAAACGCTGAGGAAAGTCGGTGTAGATTTCCATCAGCAATTCACCGCGCAGGCCATGCGGGCGACGCAGCAGGCCAACGCTCAAATACACAGGCTCGCCAGAAGCGGGCGAGCCTGTCTGGCCAGGGGATACTGGCTCGTTTTCAGCAGTCATCAGGGTTCCACCACATCGAGCGTTACTTGCTGTCCTTCACGTTCAGCCGCAACGCGCAGTAGAATGCGAATGGCGTTTGCCACACGTCCGCCTTTGCCAATCACCCGCCCCATATCATCTTTGGAAACACGCAATTGCAAGCGAACCCGGTTGCTCTGGCGTGATTGGCTGACTTCTACTTGCTCAGGGTTTTCCACCAGAGACTTGGCAATAAACTCGGTCAGAGCTTTCATCCAAAGCCTTTCTACATAATCGAAGAATGCTTATTATAAACAATAGGGCTAAACAGCCCGGCCTGGCTTAGTCGCCAGAGGTGCGAATGGTGGCGCCACGCTTGGCAAAAGCGGCGCTGGCTTCGGCAACCAATACATCGAGCGCTTCGCCCTTCTTAAAGCGGGCAAACCGATCCAGCGTGCCGGTGGTTTTGAACACCTGGGCCACAGATTCAGTCGGCTGGGCGCCCTTGCTCATCCATTCAAAGACACGGGATTCATCAATGTCCATGGTGGCGGGCTGGGTACGCGGGTTGTAGAAACCTACAATCTCGATAAAGCGGCCATCGCGTGGGGATTCTTTGTCGGCGACGACGATACGGTAGGATGGCTGGGCCTTGAGGCCAATACGGCGGAGACGAATACGAACCATTTGAACTTACTCCTTGAATAATACGATTTGTTTGGGGAGATAACCGAGGTTATCTTTTTTTTAGTGCAAAACCGTTCGATTTTGCACGTTTTCACGTTTTTTTGTTGCGGTTTAGCCAAACATTTTGGGCAAGCCCTTAAGACCGCTTTTCTGCAGGGTTTTCATCAGCTTTTGAGTCTCACGATATTGTTTCATCAGCCGATTTACGTCTTGCACTTCTCGGCCACATCCGGCAGCAATCCGGCGGCGGCGCGAAGCGTTTAAAATATCGGGGTTGCGGCGTTCACCGCGCGTCATCGAGTTGATAATAGATTCGATGGTGGCAAAGTTCTTTTCGATATCGCGCGGGTCAACCGCTTTGGCTGCCTGGCCTAATTGTCCCGGTAGCATCTCCAAAATTTGCGAGAGCGGCCCCATTTTACGCAATTGCCGCATCTGATCGAGCCAGTCTTCCAGGTCAAATTGGCCCTTCATCAGCTTGTTGGTTTGCTTTTTGGCGCTTTCAGCGTCAAAGGCGGCCTCGGCTTTTTCGATCAGGCCAATCATATCGCCCATGCCCAAAATGCGTGAAGCCAATCGGCCAGGGTCAAAGACTTCGAGCGCATCCAGCTTTTCGCCGGTGCCGAGATATTTTAACGGTACACCGGTTACGGTTCGAACAGAAATGGCCGCGCCGCCGCGTGAATCGCCGTCCATTTTGGTCAAAATCAGGCCGGTAATCGCCACTGTGTCGCGGAAACCTTCGGCAACATGCAGCGCTTCCTGGCCGATCATTGAATCGACTACTAACAGGGTTTCGACTGGCGGAACGCGCCGAATGATGGCTTTTAGCTCGTCCATCAGGGCATTATCCAATTGTGAACGGCCCGCCGTGTCGATAATCATCACGGTGTAGCCGCCTTTTTGAGCCTGATCGAAGGCTTTGGCGGCCAATTCGGGCGGTTTAAGGCTGCTTTCGGCCATCACCGGTACATCGATACGTTCCCCCAGGCTCTGTAACTGCTGAACAGCCGCCGGGCGGTAGGGGTCCCCAGCCACCAACATGACTCGTTCGCCTTTGGAACGTAACAATTTTGCCAGTTTTCCGGCGGCGGTTGTCTTGCCAGAGCCTTGCAAGCCTACCAACATCAACACGCGTGGCCGCGCCCCGCTCAAATTGAGAGGGGAAGGCTCGCCCAGCGTGCCGATCAGTTCTTCGTGGACAATTTTAATGACCTGCTGACCAGGGTTAAGGGCCTTGGAGACTTCCACGCCCACCGCCCGCGCCCGAACCCGCGCCACGAAATCTTTAACTACGCTGTAGTGGACATCGGCTTCAAGCAAGGCCAGGCGCACTTCACGCATGGCAACATCCACGTCGGCCTCGGTGAGTTTCCCGCGGCGGCGTAATCCATCAAACACCTGGTTTAAACGATTGGTAAGAGTTTCAAACATAGCCGTATTAAAATTGAAATTTTCGCCCCGCGCGGGAGCCTCCACCTGGGAGACTGGGGCGCAGAGTGAAATGGGTAAATGAGAGCGGTATTGTAGCCGAGAAACGTGGCAGGGTCAAGGCCCGTTTCTCGGCGGTGCAGCCCGGCGCTTAAACCCGGCTCAGGCGCGGGCCTTCGGGTGTATCCAAAACGGCCCACCCAGCGGCTTGGATTTGTTTTCGCAGGCTGTCGGCTTGTGACCAGTCTTTGGCCTGGCGAGCTTTTTCACGTTCGTCGGCCAGGGCCACCAACTCCAGCGGAGGCTGTCCGACAGTTTCAGGGGGCGTGGTTTCCACGCTGAGGGCCATCTCCCAAGCGTTGGGGGCAATATCGGCAACGGGAGCGCTGCCCAGCCCCAGATCGGTGAAAGAGAATATGGAGCCGGATGGGTACCTTTCCGGGTCGCAGGCCCGCACCAACGAGACGGAACTAACCCCGCTGACGCGGCATTCCTGTTTGGCAAAATCTAAAATCACCCCGGTGTGTTCATCCAGCCCCAGGATGGTATTTTCGGGCGAGGCGCTGCGGCACCACTCAGCAAAGCGTTCCATGCCTATAAAGCAGCGTGAGGTATCAACATCGGCGCCGCCATCGGTGTTATTCCAATGTGGCACGCAAGAAAGCCTCAAGCCAAACGAGGCAAATAAATCGAGGCCTGGCGCGGCATAGACATCTTGTCCAACTTTGTAAATTTCATAAACCGGAATCGCCCAGGCCCCAATCGAAATGGTGGCTGCCGAGGCAAAAACCAATGCCGCACCCAGGCGCTGCCGGGCGCGAATCAGTTCCCAGGCCAAACTGCCTTGTAACTGTCGAATGGCGTAAGTTGGCGAACCCGCCCCCATAAAAATGAAGTTGGCGCGTAAGAGCGGGGCCAAAATTTCGGGGTCATCGGGGCTGAAAGCGCTGCCTTTTTTGCGGGCCGGGATGACATCGATAACTGGTTTGTAGTTTCCCAGGCGGGTTTTTAAAAAATCGGCCACTCGCCCGGCCACCTGGGCCGAATTAAGCTCAAACCCGGCAGGAGTTTCCATAATGGCAATACGCAAGGGGCCAGCCAACTGATGGGCAAGGCTTTCGTAAATGCGGCCACCGGCCAGCGAGGTTTCGCCAGAGCCGAGCAGGGCGATGGGGCCAGGTAAATTGGAGGGAGATGTCATGTTGGGTTTCCAGCTTTTCGGTTTACTTTCAGATCGCTATTGTTCACTGTTCCAGCCATGCCCGCACGGCTTGCATGAATTCAGCGGGTTTTTCTTCGTGAGGCAGATGCCCGGCCTGGGGAATGATAACGAGCGCAGCCGCGGGGATTTCGGCGGCCAGTTTGACGGAATCCGCCGTCGGAACCAGGCGGTCGTCGTCGCCGATGATAACAAGTGTGGGTAACGAGAGTTCAGCGAGGCGTTCGGCCAGCCCAAGCGGACGGCTGGTGAGGCCAAAAGCGGGGCGATCGTAGGCCACTACGCGGCCAAGCTCGGCAAATGGTTGCATCACTTCGCACCAGGTGTAGACGCTTGCGCCAAAACCGTGCAGCAGGATGAAGGTTTCGTTGCCCGCGCCAAGCTCTTTGTAATGAACACTAAGGCCTTTCACTTCGATGAATTGGCTGTCGGGATCGACCAGTTGGCTAAACGGGAAGGGTTCCTGTCTGCGGCGGAACTGGAACGAGGAAGGGACCAAGCGTAAGAAAGACAATGACAAGGATTGGGACGATCAGTTTTTTCATAGGGGTTGTGGGGGAGAATTTAGCGGGGCAGTGATTGGAGGAAAAGATCAATGGCTTGGGTGGTTTGCTGCCATTGATCTGCAGAAGTGATTGTGGCGGGATTATCACCGGGTTGGAAGCCATAATCACCAAATTGGGCATGGTTGCCCCCTTCGATCAACAGAAATTGGCTTTCAGCGGGCAGCAAGGCCTGGGAAGCGCGAATATCTTCGGCCACGAAGATGCCATCGAGTGAACCGGTAATGGATAGAACCGGGATGGAACTGGTTTTAAGCGAGTCGTCTGCAGGCGTGGAAGCCAACAAAATCAAACCGTCGATTTGAGAATGATTTTTGGCAAAAATAGAAGCGGCTACGCCCCCCAGGGAATGCCCGGCAACGACCCAGGTCTTAATCTCTGAAAAGTCTGTCAAAACGGGAGCGGCGGCTTCAAGGTCGAAGAAGGCCAGGTTCAAGCGCACGGGAACAAGCACTACCAGATAACCTTGCGCAGCAATTTGACGCAAAACCGGCGCATAGGCGCGATAATCGACCCGTCCGCCAGGGTAGAAGATCAAGCCGATTTCGGGGGTGAGGGTGGCGGGTTCAAAAGCGATGTAATCCGCCGTTTCGCGGACGGAGATGTCACCGGCAGAGAGGAGGGCGTTGAGGGCGGTTGCCTGGGGCGGCAGGGCCATTTTGGCCCAGATGACAAATCCAACTGTGAGCAGGAGCACGGTGGCAAGGACGATGAGTAGAAATCGCTTGATGTATTTCATAAAAACTCCTGAAAATTACGCCTCCAACAGTGTGCGGACTTGCAGCCAGATTTGGTCGAACATGGCAACAGTCAGTTTACCGGTAAGCGTGTTTTGCTGGCTGGGGTGATAAGAACAAATTAATGTGGCGGCTGGCAATGGATACGTTACGCCATGCCCAAATTTCCAGGCAGGATTATGGATTGAAAATATCCGGGTTAGGCTGTCAAATGCTATCCGACCCAGCGCCACGATAACTTTAGGGTGAAGCAGGCGCAATTCGTGTTCCAGATAGGGCCGACAGGCGGCAAGTTCCAGCGCAGTGGGTTTATTATCGGGCGGGGCACAGCGCGCGGCAGCGGTAAGATAAAGGTCGGTCAGAATCAGCCCGTCGTCGCGGGAGCGCGCAGCGGGTTGGTTGGCGAATCCCGCGCGGTAGAGGGCTGGGTAAAGAAAATTGCCCGACGCGTCGCCGGTAAAATTGCGCCCGGTGCGGTTGGAGCCGTGCGCGCCAGGCGCCAGCCCTACGACAAAAACCCGGGCAGCCGGATCGCCAAAACCGGGGACGGGTTTGCTCCAGTAGGTTTCGTTGCGATAGGCTTTGCGTTTTTGGCTTGAGACTTTTTCGCGCCATTCCACCAGGCGCGGACACAGGCGGCAGGTTTCGATTTGGTCGTTGAGGGTTTGGAGGCTGGCGTTCATTCTTTAAAGATGCAGGTCGAATAGCATTCTATTCGACCTGCATTATTTATCCTTTGCGCTGGAGATATTGTTGGTACAAAGTTTCGAGATTTTGGTAGATTTTTTTGCCGTAAAAATCATCCCCCGTCAGACCTGGGAACTGGGCGTAGGCCGGGATGGGTTTTACTTTGGGGTGGCTGGCGGCAAATTGCTGAATGACTTGGGCGTGGGGTTTGAGCGTTCCATCTGGTCGAATCAGGCCAAAGTGGCGTTCGTGGCGCGATTCGTGGCAAGGGGGAAGGGGCCATAGTTCTTCGGCGTAATCTGCGAAACACCAGAGCATTGCGCCGGTTGCGCCAGAATGATGCAGCCGTGGCAAAACCTGGCGAATGTATTCGGCAAATTCTGTTTCGGATGCCATAAATTGGGTGCGTTCCAGGCCATAGGCCGTCCACTCCCAGGTTTCGGAGGGTTTGCCTTGCAGGTTTGTGCAGCCACCGAATTCTTCCATGAGAGCCGGTTTGCCCGCCAAATGAGCGGTGAGGGCCGTCATAAAGGGGACGTGGTCGGGGTCGAGTGGGCCGCGCGCCCAGGGTGTATACATGGGGTAGGCGTGCATGGCTGCCAGATCGGTTTCGGCAAAAACCTGATGAACACGCAATCCGGTGTCATTTTCGAGGTCGTCACTATGCAATCCAACTGTGACGGGGGTGGCCGGGTCGATGTCCTTAATCAGGTCGGCCATTTCGCGCACCCAGGCCCGACCCTGGGCGGCATCTTCAGGCCAGGCAAACAGATCGGGTTCATTGCCCAGATTCCAGATAAAAATGGCAGGGTGGTCTTTTAGTTCGCGGACTATTGTCTTTAACAATAGCCGCTCTGCGCCAATGGCGGTTGGGTCATTAAACATATTGCGATAATTACCATCGGGCACAATTTTGCCCTGGCTCATCAATTGGCGCACAAAACCAAAATAGGGCGAAGGAAATCCCTGACGATCTTCAATCAACCAGCGCGGGGCCCAGTTGGGGCCGCTCATGTGCCCGGTAAAAAAGGTGACATCCAGCCCAAGCTTATGTTTTTGAGCCAGGTCGGCCACTTTTACAAGATTTGCCAGGGCGGTTTTCTCGACCCTGGTCGGTTCAGGCTGAAAATCGTCCCATAATAAAAAGATGCGCACCACATTCAGGCCCAAAGACCGGATGAGCGCAAAATCAGCCTCCACTTCGGCGGCGTCAAAGTGCGACCACCAATACATGGCTTTGCGGCGCGGCCAATAATTAATGCCGAGGTTAAAATTATCTGTCATGGCTGGCTCCTTCAGAATTCTTTAAAATAAAGGCATTATCGTTTCTTGTGTAAAAACCGGTTGAGCGCAAGAAATCGGCCATTGATGCCTGGATTTCTTGCAAAAAAGTACCTTACTATGCCCTGGCAGGAGAACCAAAAATAAACATCGCATCGCCAAACGAAAAAAAGCGGTAAGACTCGCGTTTGGCGGTTTCGTAAGCCTTTAGCATCGTTTCGCGCCCGGCAAAAGCACTCATCATCATCAACAAAGTCGATTTTGGCAGATGGAAATTGGTAATAACGGCATCCACTACCTGATACGAATAGCCAGGCAAAATAAAAATGGAGGTGGGGCCAGCAAATACCGCCACCCGCCCCGCGCCCTGGGCCGCGCTTTCCAGCGTGCGAACACTCGTCGTGCCAACCCCAATTACGCGCCCGCCAGCCTGCCGGGCCGCGTTAATCTTCTCCGCCGCCTGAGCGGTCACTTCACACCACTCGGTATGAATTTGGTGCTCGCGCGGATCATCTTCTTTCACGGGCGCAAACGTATCCAGGCCAACATGCAGCGTCACTTCAGCAAAATCCACACCCTGAGCGCGCAACTCAGCCATCAGACGCGGCGTAAAATGCAAACCAGCGGTAGGCGCAGCCGCAGAACCGGGCCGGGTAGCATACACCGTCTGGTAACGTTCCGGGTCAGTCAATTTTTGGTGGATGTAGGGCGGCAGGGGCATTTGCCCGTCTGCGGGCAGATGGGCCTCAACCGGCTCATCGAACCGCACCCGGCGGCGCGAACCTTCCAGGCTGGAAATAATTTCCGCTTCCAGGCCATCTACCAGCCTCAAGCGCTGCCCCAGGCCAAGACCCTTTCCGCCGACCAGACATTCCCAAACCGTATCCGATTCGCGGCGCAAGAGCAAAATTTCAGCCTTGCCACCAGTTGGCTTGCGCGCATTAAGACGCGCCGGGATAACCCGCGTCTGATTGACCACCAGCAAATCGGCGGGACGCAAATATTCGCCAATTTCGCAGAAACGACGGTGTTCCAGCATTCCAGTGACACGGTTCAAAACCATCAAACGCGCAGAATCACGCGGCTCGACAGGCGTTTGAGCAATAAACGATTCGGGCAAGTCGTAATCAAAATCGGCAGTACGCATTCCAACAGTCTCTTTCATTTCCATAAAGTCCTGGGGCCAGGCCCACAGACCCGAATATAATAACATGGCTCGGTTCTGGAGTACAAATCACCATGCGCCTAAAAAAAATCATCTTCCCGCTCGGCTTGCTCTTGATGCTCGGACTGGGGCTGGCCTGGGTTCTGACCGACCTACCCGCCATCGACTCACTGTCCGAGCACCTGAACACCCCTTCCATTCGCATCACCGATCGAGACGGACACCCGCTTTACGAAATTTTGCCAGAAACCGGGGGACGCCATGCCGTCATTGCGCTGGCGACCATCCCCGAATGTCTGAAACAAGCCACCATCGCGGTTGAAGATGAAAACTTCTACAGCAATCCGGGCGTAGACTTGCAAGGCATCGCCCGCGCCCTGTGGATTAACCTTCAGGGCGGCGAAACCATCGCCGGAGGTAGCACCATCACACAGCAGGTGGCCCGCAGCCTGCTACTCCCCGATGAAATCGCCGAACGCAGCCTGCGTCGTAAACTCCGCGAAAGCATCCTGGCCTGGCAAATGGCGCGCCAACTTTCTAAAGACGAAATCCTGGCGCTCTACCTGAACCAAACCTTCTATGGTGGCTTTGCCTACGGCGTAGAAGCCGCCGCCCAAACCTATTTTGGAAAACCCGCCGCCGACCTGTTGCTGCCCGAATGCGCCCTGCTGGCGGGTCTGCCGCAGGCCCCTTCATACTACAACCCTTTCAGCAATCCCGAAGCCGCGCTGGAACGCCAAAAAATCGTTCTGGGACTCATGGAAGAAAACGGTTTCATCAGTGCCGCCGAACGCCAGCAGGCCGGTCAAACCCCACTTAGCTACAACCCAGCCCCCTTCCCCATCCGCGCTCCGCACTTCGTCTGGATGGTCAAAGCCGAACTCGATCGACTCGAACTGACTCCCGGAGCCAGCCTGATCATCCGCACCAGCCTTAGCCTGAATGCCCAAAACATCGCCGAAAACGCCATCGCGCGTCAAATTGCCAAACTCCAGGGCAATAACGGCCTGGATCACAACGTTAACAATGCCGCTGTTGTCGTTTTGGAGGTTAAAACCGGAGAAATTCTGGCCCTGGCGGGCAGCGCCAATTATTTTGACACTGCCATTGCCGGAGCTGTCAACATGGCCGCCGCGCCCCGCCAGCCGGGTTCGGCTTTTAAGCCTTTTCTTTACGCTGAGGCCTTTAACCCGCAAACGGCCAATCCCTGGACCGCCGCCACGCCGCTACTGGATGTGGAAACCGTTTTCCCGGCCTCCCAGGGCCAAGTTTACATTCCCAAAAACTACAATGGCAAAGAAAATGGCCCTGTTCCGGCGCGCGTGGCGCTGGCTTCTTCACTCAATATTCCAGCGGTGCTAACCCTGCAAAAAGTGGGCGTGAACGAGATGACCCAGCTCGCCAACCGGATCGGCATCAACTTGCTAACCGACCCGGAAGATTATGACCTTTCGCTGGCGCTCGGCGGCGGACAAATGAGCCTGCTGGAACTGACCAGCGCCTATGCCGTTCTCGCCAATCGCGGCTTTGCCAATGGGCGCACAACCATTCTCGACATCCGCGATGCCGATGGCCGCCTGCTTTACCAACCAACCCGGCCCGGCCAAATCCAAATCTTTGACCCGCGCGTGGCCTGGCTGATCAGCGACATCTTAAGTGATGACAATGCCCGTCAATTGGGCTTTGGCGAAAACAGTACCCTTAAAATCGAGCGCCCGGCGGCAGTCAAAACCGGCACAACTACCAATTTTCACGATAATTGGACGATAGGTTACACACCCAGCATCGTTGTCGGGGTTTGGGTTGGCAATAGCGACTATCAAGCCATGCGCGATGTCAACGGACTGACCGGGGCTGCCCCAATTTGGCAGGAAATACTACGCGGACTGCTGCGCGGCCAACCCAAAGAGGCTTTTATCCGCCCGCCGGGGTTGGAGGAACAACAAGTTTGCACTTATTCCGGGCTTTTGCCAACCCGGTTGTGTAACAAAACGCATCGTGAATGGTTTCTGACTGAAACCGTCCCTAGCCAACCCGACACCCTTTACCGCCAGATTTGGTTGGATGTGACAACTGAAACGCTCGCCACCAACGCGACAGCGCCCGCCAACCTTTCCCCGCTGACGGTGCTCAATCTGCCACCCCAGGCCCAACGTTGGGCCCATGCCCAGGGCTTGCGGCTGCTGTCAGATTTTGCAAACCCGGCGGAGGTTGAAGCAGTTCCATTGGCGTTCATCTCACCTCAACCGGGAGCCGTTTATCGCATTTCCGAGAAATTGGCCGTCTCGGCCCAGCAAATTCCGCTTGAAATTGTGGCCGCGGCGGGAGTTACAAATATATCGCTTTGGCTGGATGGGGCGCAAATTAGTTCTTTGGCCGAGCCGCCCTACTTGCATTGGTGGACTCTGGCCGAGGGCACGCATCACTTTCAGGCACGCGGGCTGCTGGCCGATGGACGCGCGCTGGAAAGCGCAATGTTGGAGATTACTGTCTCTCGTTAAACAATCAGGGCGTTCCAACCGGAACGCCCTGATTGTTTTTATTTCACTTCAAACATGCTTCCGGCGCTGCGTCCGGCCACATCTGGGAAGTAGAACTGTCTGGCCGTGACCGGTAAAACATGAAACTGCCCCTTCGTGTTGGCCCGCGCCAGGTAGGTGATGGTGTATGTCCCCGCGGGCAGGTAATCGGCAGACATCACAACCCGATCGTCATATATTTGTTTGTAATAGAAGTACCACCAGCCCCAACCGTAGCGTTCATAGTCGTTGGGCTGATAAATCAATGGAACTTGCTGCGAGGTGAGGAGCGAGGCGTCGATGGCCTCCAACCCGGCGGGCAGCGGATCGTCGATAACGAGGTAGTGAACGCTCTCAGGCACAACCACAGTGATACGCGCCTGCACCAACTCGCCCCGCTCCACTGTGGTGACGGGGGTTTTCAAATCGTCGGGGCGGTAGTATTGGCGCGAAACGAGAATGCCCTGGTCGAGCGCAGAAATATCTTCGACTGGCAGCGCATATTCCATGTAGGCGGTGTAATACAACACACCGGGACCAGCCCCACGGGTGATGACCAGGCTGTTGGTGGCTTCGGCCACTAGTTTTTGCGCATCCAGCCGCAAGAGGGTGGTTTCGGTCAGAGCTTCGGCGCGGGCCTGGCCGCTTTCCAGCAATTCACCGTTTAAACCAATCGCGTATGCGTAATCGGTCTCAAATTCGCCTGAAAGCGCCAGCCAATTGGTGAGGGCCATCAGCGACCAGGCGGTTTCCTGCGTGGAATACCAGTGGCTGCCAGAGCGATGCTTCATTAACCAGCGGATGCCGTTGGGAATGAGCGCGTTTTGCGGATCGACCTGAATGAGCGCATTGAGGAGGATGGCTGTTGTGCGGAGGTCGGTATTCCAGTTCCAGTAGTCGGTTTCGCTCTCGTCCCACCATGCGCCCGCCGCCGACTGGGCTGCGGCACCGTTGATTTCGGACAGTAATTCAAGAATGCGCTCATCGGCGGGGTCGTTCAGGTGCATGGCCTGCATCAGCAGGCCTTTGGCGTAGTAGTTCATTCCAACGCGGTAGGCGTACAGGCTGGAAAGGCCGTTGGCGTTCAGCAATCCGCCTCGCGCCAAAGCATATAACGCAAAAGCCGTGCGGTTTTTCTGCCAGCCGGTACTGCTACGCGAAATAGATGGCAAGTTTGCATTGAGATAGCCCAATCCATTGTCCAAGACCGTCTCAGAAACGGTGTAACCCGCTTTTTGGGCTTCGAGCAAGCCTAAAACGACATAGGCGGTGGTATTTGGCTGACTTTCCGAGCCGGGCCACAATCCCCAGCCGCCATCCCAGCCCTGGTTGGAGATTAAGCGTTGCAAGGCCGGCCTGACTTGTTCGTCGAGCGCAATTTGCAGGCTATCGGTCGGTTTTCCGGCCAGTTTGAGCGCTTCGAGCGCAATGAGATTGGGCAAAAAGCGCGAAACGGTCTGTTCCATGCACAGGTAAGGATAATCGTTAAGATAATCCAAGCCGTCGAGCATCGAAGCCGCCAGTGAGGGTGAAACTTCGAGATTGAGAGCCGCATCCAGATAATCGAGCGAAGCCGGAAGACTGACAGCTTCGGCGATGGAACCGGCCTCGCGTAAGGCCCCGGCGCTGCCGACCATTTCGATAACGTGGTACGCTAAAACAGGCAAGCCCTGCCCTGGCAGTGTGCCCAGGGTCGGGCGGGTCGAATCGCTATAGCTGCCGCTTGCCGCGCTGGCAACCAGGTCAACGCGCGTCACACCCCGTTGGACGGTTACTTGCCAGGTGGCATAGGCCTGTTGGCGGGCCGCAACCGTCAACATTTGGCTGGCATCCGATTCCAGATTAAGCCCTTCAGCCTCCAGCGTCACTTTAACCTGCAAAGACTGTTCGGTGTTGTTGTGAACCAGCGCTCCCAATGTCAAAACATCGTCTACCACAAAAAAACGCGGCGTTTGCAGGTCAATTTGAAGCGGGCGGGTGCTGAGCAGTTCACTCTCAGTCTCGCCCACCCGGGTGTCTTTTGTCACGGCGCGGGCGGTCATCTGCCAGGTGGTCAAGTTATCCGGCAAAGTCAGCGTCACCTGCGCCAGGCCCTTTTCATCGGTCAAGACCTGAGCCTGCCAAAAAGCCGTATCCTTAAAATTCTGGCGCACCGTCACAATTCCGGTTTCGCCTTCGCCTTTGCCACCGCCACCGCCGCTGCCGCTGCTTTCTCCATCTGGGATAATTTCCTCATAATTTGTATTAAACTCTTCGGCGTTGAGCACCAGGCTCGAAGCAGTCATCACGCTCAGGCCGCGCTGCGGGTAGAAAGCCTCCAACAACGGCAAACTGACCGAGGGTGCCAGCGCCAGCGCAGCCTGATCTACCAAGGCCAGTGAAACATCGGCCTGAACCGGTTTGCCATCCAGGTCTTTGGTATGCACCGTATACGTCACCGCCTCGCCCGGCTGAGCAGTCGCCTTGTCACTTTCCAGGCTAATAAAAATCCCCTGGCGGGCCGGGCTAATATTGACGCGCACCATCCCCATCTTAAAATCGGGCGGAGTATCACCCTGAGCCGCCCGCACCACCACCACCGAAACATACATCACGGGAGCCATGTCTGAGGTAATGGGCAGTTCATAAACGGTGCTGTTATTTTCGAGCGTAACCACTTTCTTTTCATAAATATGGCCGCGTTCCACCGTAATCAGGGCCAGGTTTTGGCCTTCAAAGGGTTGGGCGATCAAAATCTTGGCGGTATCACCGGGGTTATAGCTGTCTTTATCGGCGATTAGCTGAAAAGAACGGTCGTTGGTCTGACGCCAGGGAACGTAACTCTGGCTGGATACCCATAAAAAAGCGGAAGCCTTCGCCGCGCGCCCCTCAACATCTTTGGCCGTTAACGTGGCTTTATACTGCCCGCCAGTGGGTGGCGTAAACGAGACCGTTGCCAGGCCATTGGCATCTGTAATCGCCGAAGCATTGCCCGCCGGGATGGTTTTTACCGCAGATTCCCAACGTGAGACGCCGTTTTCATCTTCGCGCACCACACTGTACCAGCGCTGTTCGGCAAATGCCACGCTGATAGATTGGCCCGCCAACGGCTCGCCCACCATATCCAGTAAAACCAGTTCAAAAGTTTGGGGCTGGCCCTGTTCGCCGACGTAATTCTCCGGGCGGATACCGGCATGGACAGCGCTGGCTAACACCGTCAGGCTGGCGCTGCTACCCACCAAATTTCCGCCGACATCGGTCACATTGGCGCTAAAGTTTATGGTTTGACTGGCACTATCTTTATCCAGGGTTAGGGTCTCAACCAGTTCGAAATGTCCATTTTCGTCGGTCGGCCCTTGTCCATCTTTAAACACTGGCGGCACGCTGGAACCTCCACCATCCAAATAATAATCATAGAGATTGAAATCATCAAAACTGTATGCGCTATAGGCGGCAGGCGGATTGTAATAGAAAGGTTGAGACTCCATAAACCAATCCACCGTGGCATTGCCCAGGCTTCCGCCAGAATAGTAAGCGGCATCCAAAGCAAAAACGGCTTCTTCCCCGGTTAAGACCGTGGCGGGAGCGGCGCTGGCCGTCACCGCAAATTGCGGTTTGACATATTCCGCCACCCGAAACGAGGTGGAGCCAAAAATATAGTCGCTGGCGCGCGAAGAACGCACCTGAATGTAATAATTGCCCACCGGCGCATCCGCGCCCAAATCAAACTGAGCCGCAAAAGAGCCCATTTCTGAAAGTGAAACCATTTCGCCAAAGACCTGGCCCTGGTCGCCATCAATGCTGACAAAAACCTGGCTCAATTCTGTCAGGCGGTAACGCAAATCGTCTACATCGCGCAAAATACCTTTTATATACACCGGTTGATTGGGGCGGTAGAGCGGCCTTTCTGTATAAACATAGGCAAATGTTTCTTTCACCGGCCACCAGTAATCGACCCAAACTCCAGTCTGGCCCTCGTTGACGCCCGCCCCCCAGTTGCTGGCCGCCATCGCCACTTGAGTCTCGTCAGCAGTGCGGGCATACCAGGCATTGGGCGCATCTTGCAAATAGGCCAATCCATTGTTATCGGTAACAACGCTGCCAAGATGATTGCTGTTTGAATCATAGAAGTCCACTGGAACATCTGCTACAGGCCGGCCACTCTGCGAATTGACCAACCAGGCCAACGCTTCGGTCTGGGTAGTCTTCAAGGTCAGGTTATCATCGGCCACAATAAAAATTGCGCCCTGCCAATAACGCTCCGATGACTCAAGCGGCGCAGCATTCAGCCCCAGATAATAGTAACCAGGCGCAAGCGGCCCGCTTTCGTCGAGGGGCAGCAAAACCCGCGCAAATTGGTTCTTCCCGGCCAGCAGTTCTGGCTGCCATTCGCGCAGGGCTGGCTCGGCGCTATAAAAACTATTCATGGAAAGTGACCCACTGACCAAGGGCATAAACTGATCAAACGTCAGACGATGAAGGGAAAGAACAGCCGAATCGAGATTGGTGTATTCCAAAAATATTGACTGGTCGCTTGTCGTGCGAAAAATCAGCGGGTAGTACGGCGTCAGCAAACCCGCCATCGGAGTCAGACCCGCCGTTTCAAAGCTAAAAGACGTTTCAGCCCCAATGCGGTTGCCGTAAATATCACTGATGCCCGGTAAAATGCGGATAACGTATTCGGTGGATGGCTCTAGCCCAAAAATATCGAGACGCTGCGCTTCTTCCCTGTAAAACAAGCGGACGGGAACAGCCGGTTCGGGCGAAACCCGCACCCGGTCTTGCATACTGGCGAATTCCATGCGCGTGTTAAAGCTGACACTTGCCAGCGCCGAAAAATCGCTCTGGCTGCCGCGCGAGGGGCTAACCTTGCTAATCGCCGGTCGCGGCAGGGTAGAGAGTTTGATGCGAAAATCTTCCCGCACTGCGCCGCCATCCTGCGCCAATGCCGAAGCGGCCACTGTCAGGTTGTAGAAGCTGGCAATCGTCAAGCGGCTGGATGGCGTGATGGTCAGCACGGTGGCAGTCTCGTCCCAGGTGAACTTAACCGGTACGGCGGCGCGGGTTTCAATATTTTGCAGCAAAACAGCCCCAGCCAGGCTGGCCTGATCCATGGGCTGGTTAAATGTGACCTGAAAAACCTGGTCGAGCCGCACATTTTCGATAGTTTCAGAAAAATTATAGCCAACATCCTGTAATGCAAAATTTACCACCGCGGGCGAGCTGGTGGTAAAGCCCCAGCTGTATTCGGCCTGCAAAGCAACGCCGGTTGTATCTTTAAGCGTGGGGCGAACACGCACCTCATAATGAGTTCCACTAGCCAGGCCGGTTTCGGGCTTAAAGACATAGATCGACGGGCTGACCCAATCACCCGTCCCTGCCAGCGCGGGCTGAATGCTGATGGGTGGGGGCAGTTTGGCCTGATCTTCTTTGGTCATGAGCGGGATGACCGGTTTATTAAAGAGGACAGTAATGGCCGTGCCACGCTCCACATCCTGCGCCTGATCCAGCGGAAAAACCTGGCTCACCGCCAAAAGATCGGTAACGCGATAATCAAAACGCGCGGCGGCGGCCAAGGTCTGCCCGGCGGCGCTGAGGGCGCTGGTAGAAAAAAGGCCGCTGTAACTTGCGCCCGCCTGCAAAGATCGCTGTGGCGTAAAGCGCAGGGTGCGCTCGTCAGCCCATTCCAATTTCCCGGCCAGGGCCTGGCCTTCAGCATCGAGAAATTGCCAGGCGGCGGCAGTCTGATCGGGTTGCATGGGCCGGTCGAATCCGAATTCGAGAGTCGGTTTAAGCGCCAGGCGTTCGCCCGGCAAAGGTGATTGGCGGATAATTTGCGGAAAAGGTGAAAGAGTGGCTTCAACCAGCAGCCGCTCCGGGGTGGCCGTTGCCAGGCTGGGGCTAGGCCCGGCGCAAGCAGTCAGAATCCCAAAAAGCAGAACTGTCAATCCACATAGCCCACATATAGCGCGAGTTTTCATTTTTTCCTTTCAATGCTGTCAATTTCACAGCAACTCAGCAGACAATAGCCTGAGGACGCTGAAACGTTCATAGATGTTCCTGTAACGCAAAAATTATAGCATGGCAATCTTTGGTAAAATATGACAACTGAGTGAGTTTAATCGCTTGCTTAATTGGCTTTTTTTTTCATAATAAGCTTAACTGACTCACCCCATAGGAAAGGAAACACCATGACCCGCCCATTTAGCCCAATTCCGCTCAAACTTCATCGCCCAGTCCCCTCCGATATCGAAATAGCCCAGGAATCGGATATTAAACCGATTGCGCAGGTAGCCGAAGAAGTGGGCATTTTGCCCGAAGAACTCGAATTTTACGGCCCCTATAAAGCCAAAGTGAAATTAGACATTTTGGAACGCTTGAAAAACGTGCCCGATGGAAAATATATCGACGTGACCGCCATCACACCCACCCCGCTGGGCGAAGGCAAAACCACCACCACCGTTGGCCTGAGCCAGGCCCTGGGGGCACATCTGGGCAAAAAAGTCTTCACGGCCATCCGCCAACCTTCGCAAGGGCCAACCTTTGGCATCAAAGGCGGCGCAGCCGGCGGCGGATACAGCCAGGTCATCCCGATGGAAGATTTCAACCTGCATCTCACGGGTGATATTCACGCCATCACCGCCGCCAACAACCTGCTGGCGGCAGCCATCGATGCGCGCATGTTTCACGAAGTTGACCAGGACGACGAAAAACTCTTCAACGCGCTCTGCCCGCTCGACAAAAAAGGGGAACGCAAATTTTCGCCTTCCATGCTGCGTCGTCTAAAAAAACTGGGGATCGAAAAGACCAATCCAAACGACCTGACCCTCTCCGAACGCAGCCGCTTTGCCCGGCTGGATATTGACCCGGAAAGCATCACCTGGCGACGCGTGGTAGATACCAACGACCGCTTTCTACGAGAAATTGAAGTAGGGCTTGGCCCCGAAGAAAAAGGCCGCAGCCGCCGAACCGGCTACGACATCACCGTTGCCAGCGAAATCATGGCAATTCTGGCCCTAACCACCGACCTGCGCGACATGCGCGAGCGCCTGGGTGCCATGGTGATTGGCACAAACCGCGCCGGAGAAGCCATCACCGCCGAAGATTTGGGCGCTGCCGGGGCGCTAACGGTGCTGATGAAAGACGCCATCAAACCCAACCTGATGCAAACCCTGGAAGGTACACCGGCCCTGGTTCACGCCGGGCCATTTGCCAACATTGCTCACGGCCAATCCAGCATCATTGCCGACCGAATCGCCCTCAAGCTGGCCGATTACGTCATCACCGAAAGCGGCTTCGGGGCCGATATTGGCATGGAAAAATTCTTCGACATCAAATGCCGCTATTCTGGCCTCATTCCACAAGTCGTGGTACTGGTAGCCACCGTGCGCGCGCTCAAAATGCACGGCGGCGGGCCAAAAGTGGTGGCAGGCAAACCCCTGGCCGCCGAATACACCGAAGAAAACCTGGATTTACTACGCAAGGGCCTGCCCAACATGGAGCGCCACATCCAAAACGCGCTCAAATTTGGCGTCAATGTCGTCGTAGCAGTTAACTCCTTTGCCAATGACACCGAAGCCGAAGTTGAAGTTGTCCGCCAGGCCGCCCTGGCCGCCGGAGCCATGGACGCAGTCGTCTCACGGCATTGGATGGAGGGCGGCGCAGGCGCAGTGGCGCTGGCCGAAGCCGTCATCAAAGCCGCCGAACAACCCAGCCACTTCCAATTTCTCTACCCACTCGAACAAAGCATCAAAGAAAAAATCGAAACCATCTGCCGCGAAATTTACGGCGCAGAAGGTGTCGATTACAGCCCCGAATCCGAAGAAAAAATCGCACTCTACACCCGGTTAGGCTTTGCCGGTCTGCCACTCTGCATGGCAAAAACCCACCTTTCTTTTAGTACCGATGCCAGCCTGAAAGGCGCACCCAGTGGATTCCGCGTCCCCGTGCGCGATATTCGCGCCAGCGTTGGCGCGGGTTTCCTCTACCCGCTGTTGGGCGAAATGCGAACCATGCCCGGCCTACCCACCCGTCCGGTTTTCTACGATGTAGACCTGGACCTCGAAACCGGCAAAGTATTGGGCCTGTTCTAACATCCACAATCAGCGCAAAGTGGTGAGGGGTAAGGTGACTTATCACTTGCCACTTTGCGTTTTAAACTTTAAACGATAAAAATGGATACCCTAACCCTCACCATTACCAGCGCCCTGGCCGGACTAAAGGCCAAGACATTCACCGCGCACGAACTCACCGTAGCCTGTCTGACCGCTATCGAAGCTAAAAACCCTACACTGAATGCGTTTGCCCAACTCGCGCCCGAACCGTTCACCCCACCCCCGGCGGAACTGCCCCTTTCTGGCATCCCACTCGCCATCAAAGACCTGATCGATGTGCAAGGCTTACCCTCCACTGCCGGGTCGCCCAAGTTTTTTGGTAAATTTCCAGCCGCACAAAATGCTTTTGTGGTACAAAAACTCCACGAAGCCGGAGCCACCCTGCTAGGAAAAACCAACTCACACGAAATCGCACTCGGCATCACCGGCATCAACCCCCACACCGGCCCCGTCCACAACCCGCATGACCCCAACCGCATCTCAGGCGGATCTTCCAGTGGCAGCGCAGCGGCTGTTGCCAGCGGCATGGCCCTCGGCGCACTAGGCACAGATACCGGGGGTTCGATTCGCATTCCTGCCGCCCTCTGCGGCGTCGTCGGCCTAAAACCAACCTTTGGCCGAGTCAGCACCCGCGGCGTCTTGCCACTATCCTGGAATCTCGACCACGTTGGGACGATTGCAAAAACCGCCGAAGACGCGGCCCTGTTATACGCGCAAATTGCCGGGTACGACCCGCGTGACCCAAACTCAGTTAACACCGGCAAAATCAGCCTCGAAAAAAGCGACCCGCGCAACTGGCGGATTGGCTTTGCAATCGGTGAGTTTATCGAAGCAGCCGACCCCGAAATCCTGGAAGCGGTTGCGCGAGCCGCCGGGCTGTTTGAGCAATTGGAAGCCGAAGTGATCACCAAAGAAATCCCGCGCCTGGCCGAAGCGGCCCAAGCCAACGGAACCATGGTTATAGCCGATGCTGCCGCCTTCCACCGTGAACGCCTGGCAGCCCACCCCGATTGGTTTGGCGCAGACGTGCGCGAACGCCTGGAGCGTGGCCGGGCAGTGACTTCCACTGAATACGCGCTGGCGCGCCGCACTCAAAGCGAGCTAAAACATTACTTTAACCTATTTTTTGATGAAGTTGACCTGTTGCTGCTCCCCACCACCGCCAGCCTGGCCGCGCCCATTGCCGGACTGGACTCTGCGGCCTACGCGCCGCGCCTGACACGTTTCACCGCGCCCTTCAATCTGACCGGTTTGCCCGCGCTTTCCCTACCCTGTGGTAAAAACGGCAGCCTGCCGATTGGCCTGCAAATTGTTGGCCCAGCCTGGGCCGAAGCCAAAATCCTGCAAGCCGCAATCGCTTTCGAGCGCTTGTTTAAAACACATTTTAACGCCTGTAAAAGAACAACGCCACAGATTTATCTTTAAAGTTTCGCCACATGGCCGAGTTTGTTTAAGGCTTTAACCACGAAGTATACGAAAGGAGGCCCTCAGAAAAGCGGCGGCTCAAGAAAAAAGCAAAACTTGATGTTCCTTCGCGGTCAAAGGTTTAATCGTACCTTTTTAATAATTTTGGGCAAATATCCAAACCCTAAAGATTTTCTGCCAGCCAGGGAAACCTTTAGGGTCTTCGCTTTTTTTTTGAGAAGATCCGTTTAATCAAAATCACTGCACAAGCAAACCCCGTGCAAAAACCAAGACTGTCCAAAATACGGACAAATACCTTTACAAGCTCTAAAACAGTTTTGCAGGATTTACATTACAAACCAGCATTTAAAAGGCAGAATCTAACGGATTTCTCTAAAAAATCAGCCTGCTTTGCCAACCTCGGCCAGCGCTTCAGGGTTAACCAGTGCAGAAATATCACCTAAATCCTGGCCCAAATACGCAGCGCGAATCGTGCGGCGCATCAACTTGGCATTACGCGTCTTGGGCAGGTCCCGAACAAACAAAATCGACTTGGGGGCCAGGGCCTTGCCCATTTCGGCCACAATGTTCTGAAACAATTCCGCGCGAATCTGTTCCAGATTCAGCGCCGCCGGGTTAAGCACCACAAACACCACCAGAGCCATGCCCTTAACTGCATCAGGCACACCAATCGCCGCCGATTCGATGACCGCCAAATGGCGCACCATAATAGATTCAACTTCTGCCGGGCCAAGCCGTTTCCCCGCAATTTTAAGCGTATCGTCGGAACGGCCCAGGATATACCACAAACCATCCGCATCGATGGCGGCAAAATCGCCATGCACCCAAATGTTTTCCCAGCGGCTCCAGTAAGTATCCAAATAGCGTTGTTGATCCTGCCAAAAGCCGCGCGTCATGCCAATCCAGGGCGCAGTAATCACCAGTTCACCCACCGCATTTCGCAAAGGCTGGCCGGCTTCGTCAAAGACCTCGGCGGCCATGCCGGGGCAAGCCGCCGAAAAAGAACACGGTTTGAGGGGTAAAAGCGGATTACCCATCACAATTCCACCGCTAATTTCTGTGCCACCCGAATAGTTGATAATGGGACGCTGACCCGCGCCGACCCGCTCGAACAGCCATTTCCACGGTTCAGGGTTCCAGGGTTCGCCCGTCGAGGCAAAGAATCGCAACGAGGTCAGATCGCAACGCTTAAAGTGATCATCCCCATGTGGAATCAAGGCCCGAATCAAAGTGGGCGAAACGCCCAAATGGCTAACCTGATGACGCTCCACCAATTGCCACAGCCGCCCAGGGGTCGGAAAGTCTGGCGCGCCGTCATAGAGCAACATGGTTGCCCCCAAAAGCAGCGTACCAAAGACCTGCCAGGGGCCCATCATCCACCCCATATCGGTCATCCAGTACATCACATCAGCAGCATGAACATCAGTGCCAAAGGCCATGTCCTGGGCCGCTTTAACGGGAAAACCACAATGCGTATGGACAGCGCCTTTTGGTTTTCCGGTCGTCCCAGAAGTGTAGAGCAGCAGCAGTACATCTTCGGCGGCGGTAACTTCAGTTGAGGCCTGCCCCGGCTGCGGGTCGATCAGTTCATGCCACCAAAAATCGCGGCCCGGCTGCATCGGCACGTCCTGCCCGGTTCGTTTCAACACAATCAGGTGGCTTACGCTGGGAACTTGCGCCAGGGCTTCATCGGCAACCGATTTCATTTCGACAATTTTCCCGCGCCGGAAAACGCCATCGGCAGCGAACAGGGCCTTTGCGCCCGCATCAGCCAGCCGGGCAGCCACCGCCCCCGAGCCATAACCGCTAAAGAGCGGCAAAATCACCCCGCCGATTTTGGCGATTGCCAGCAATGCGACAACAATTTCGGGCGTCATCGGCATAAACAGGCCTATCACGTCGCCTTTGACAAGGCCCAAACCGCGCAAGGCATTGGCAGTTTGGTTAACCTGACGATACAGTTCGGCATAGCTCAGGCGGCGCGAGTGCCCTTCTTCGCCTTCCCACAGAATGGCGGCTTGTTCGCGCTGGGAAGAACGCTGATATTTGTCGAGGCAGTTATGAACGATGTTCATTTGACCGTCAACGCACCATATTGGGAATTGAATCCCGGCGGAAAGATCGACGACTCGCGCGTAGGGTCGAGAAAATTGAATGTCGAGGTAGCGCAAAATCGCATCGCTAAACCAGGCCACATCGCGGGTCGATTGTTGCAGCAGTTCAGCAAAGTTCTGAATATCATGCTGGCGCATAAAGGCCGTCAGGTGAGCGCGTTGCAAGGTTTCCGGGTCGGGCTGCCAAACAATTTCTCCACCGAAATCGAAGGTATCACTCATGGCTAGCTCCAGAGAAAGGTAGGGATTATTTTTGCAGACAGGCCAGCAGCGCGCCAATTGGGCCTTGCGGCTGGCTATCCGTTTGCGCCAAAACCGGCAAATTTTCGACAATGGCAAGCGCCTGGTACACCCCGTTATTAAGCCAACGTCCTGGTAACAAACCCAAGGCTTGCGGGTCGCTGCTAACCGCAGCCAGCATTTCAGTTGGGCTGGTTGCCAGCCGAGCCAACGAGTTTAAAGGAAGGCCTTGCATAAAATCACGTTCAAAAGATTGTTGAACATCTTCGCCAGGAGCAAAGGCCCAAAGTTGCAGGTTTGCTTGTCCATTCGCAAACAGAGCGCGGGCCTGGTCAACCGTTAACGTTTGAAGGGGGCTTTGAGGGTGGGTAATCAACCACACCGTCTCCGTGCCGATTAAATAGGCGGGAGCGGTTGCCTGGGCGGGCAAGCCAAGAGATACACGAATATCCGCCGCAGAAGCTGTGGCGGATACGCGAATCAAAACGGGTTGTTCGGCAGCGCAAAGATAAACTTCATCCAACCAGGGTTGGGTGGCCGCGCTGGTATAAACACGAAGAACGGGCAGGGTCGCAGCCTCGTAAACGGGTGTAGAGCGCTGTTGGGCGCAGGCCGTGAGCAAAAGAAGGCTTAAAAAATAGCCAACGCGGTAGTTTAACATAGCCGGAACCGAAACTTGGCTTACCAATGCCGCAAAAGAGCGACCAATAAGCGCGCGCGCTCGGCCAGGCTGGCCGTAAAGATGTATTCGCGTTCCGAGTGATACTCTGCTCCAATCGCGCCCATGCCGTCCAAGACCGGCACACCCAATGGGGCCACAAAATTACCATCCGAGCCGCCGCCAGAACCACCTGCTTTAAGTTCCAGCCCCAAATGATCTGCCGCAATTTGGCAGGTTTTGGCAAAAGCAGCCTGGTTGATTTGGTTAAACGGCAAAGGCGGACGGTTAAGGTCGCCGCTCACTTCCAGGCGGGTTCCATCCAAAACGGGTTGAAGCGCCAGCATGGCTGATTTAATTCGCTCGGCCTCGCCGGGCTGCAAAACCCGCAAATCCACTTCCGCCCGGCATTCATCTGGCACGACATTGGAGGCAAAACCACCCTTCACAACGCCCACATTCAGGGTCGTTCCGCGCCCATAATCGGTCAATTTCTGAATAGCCAGAATTTGATGGGCCATTTCTTCAATTGCATTACGGCCTTTTTCGTGGTCACCTCCGGCGTGCGCGGCCCTGCCACGCACCTTTACCAGAAAATCGCCCACACCTTTGCGCCAGGTTTTTAGCGAACCATCTAACAGCCCCGATTCGAGCACAAAAACCATTGCGGCATTCTGGCAAATTTTCTCAATCAGCTGGCGCGAAGTCCGGCTGCCAATTTCTTCATCGGAAGTAAAAACCATCGTAACGGGATGCGAGGCCAAAAGCCCGTCTTGTTGCAGGACGCGTATCGCCGCCAGGCTAATGACAATCCCGCCTTTCATATCCAGCACACCTGGGCCATAGGTTTTATCATCCTGGCTATAAAATGGCATCTTTGCCAGGGTTCCCAATGGAAAAACCGTGTCCATGTGATGCAGCAAGACGATGGGCTGGCCTGTTCCGCCCGAAAATTTGGCAACCAGATGATTTCCTGCGCCTGTTTGGGGATGAATTTCAACCTGCGCACCAAGCTGCTGGCATTCTGCCGCCACGATGGCCCCCACCCGGTCTACCGCGGCTTTCTCATGGCTGGGCGACTCTGTTTCGACCAGTTTTTGGAGCAGGGTTAGCATAAAAACAAGATCCAAAATCAACCTCCGCCGTTAGAAAAGATAAGCTGCCAGACAAGCTGCGCCAAGCAGCGCGCAATAAACAGCAAACCCATATAAGGAACGTTTGCCAAGAAAAGCGATCAGCCAGCGGATGGCAAACCAGCCGGTGATGGCTGCGCTGACAAATCCAACCGCTAAAAGAGGCAAAAATGTAGCCAGGTCTGGCATTTGCAACACATCCAGCATCTCATATAGCCCGGCAGCCAACATAACCGGGACAGACATTAGAAAAGCAAAACGCGCGGCAGAAGGCCGATCCAGCCCGCGCAACATTCCGCCGCTGATGGTGGAGCCGCTACGCGAAGCCCCTGGAAAAACCGCGATGACCTGAAATAGACCAACCGTCAGCGCGTCCAACCAGGTCATCGATTCTAGTTTGCGAACCCGCCTGCCAAAATATTCAGCGCAAGCCAGTAAAATGGCCGCCGCAAAAAGCCGAATTGCGGCTTCAAGCAGAGGTGCCTTGAATAAGGCTTCGACCATATCTTTAAACAGTACGCCAGCCAGCAAGGCTGGCAGCGTGGCAATGACAATATACCAGCCCATTTTTGCGTTCATTGGAAGCTGCTTAAAATCGCGCAGACCGTCCAGGTTTTTAAGCGTGTCGCTGGCGATGGTGAATAAGTCTTCCCAAAAATAAACGACTAATGAAACAATCGTGCCGATTTGGATTAACACACTAAAGGAAAATAAGGCTATCTCATTAGGGTCGAGGCCCATCAAGTGTTCGGTGATGAGCAAATGGGCGGTGGATGAAACCGGAATAAATTCGGTCAATCCCTGAATGATACCGAGCAGAAGGGCCAGAAAAAGATTCATAGAATGGAGTAAACCTGAACAGGAAGTTCTTTGCCTTTCACAGAGATTTCTTTTTGGGCGTTGGGCTGAAACGCGGGTAATTTGGCAAGCGTGGCGGCTGAAATCCAAATCTCGCCTGCCCCAGCCGCGCTTTCGATACGCTGAGTAGTGTTAACCGTGTCACCAATCACATCATAAAATCGAATATTTTTACCCCCCAGCAATCCTTCCACCAGCGTCCCGGTGTGAACGCCAATACCGGCTCCCAGATCATTTTTTTTTGCAGAGCATTCTCAGCTTGCAGGCGCAACTCACGAGCAGCCAATAAAGCATCTTCAGCAGAGATGAACACAGCCATGACTTCATCCGCCGTAAATTTATATTTAATAACCTGATGACGATCAAAAACCTGCTCAATCATACAGTAGTAGACATTGAGCAAAGAAGCCACTTCTTCAGGAGCGCGAACCTCGCTCCAACGGGTGAAACCCCGAATATCCATAAAAAGAATGGTACGCTCTTGGCGCGTCAGGAGCATCGACTCTGGGTTATTCAGGGCGCGGCCAAGCAAATCGCGGCCCAACAGCCATTCGGAATAAATTTTGAGTTGGTTGGCGGTTTGACGCAAGACAGCCATATAATTACGTGCGCTAACATCGGCCAGCCCGGTGGAAAGCCCCAGCGTGAGTGCCACCAATCCGATCAAAACATGAGAAGGATCGCCAAAAAAACTAAGAATAGAGATGGTTTGAGTTGGGTTAATGTATGTTTCAAAAATTGCATAAATCGCAAATAAGATGAGTGCTCGGACAATATTTTCGAGTACCAAGAGTAGACGGTTGAACCAGATCGCCTTGCTGCTTTGTAGGGCCTGGAATGTGCCCACAAAAAAGGCAAATAGCCAATAAACAGTGTGATGTGGCGATTCAAAGAAAACCAGGCCCTCAATTGCCATTTCACCCAGGCTGTATAGCGCAGGGGCCAGCAAATTTCCAAGAAAGCGCTGGAAAGGTGGGCGATCTGCTTTTAGCGTCAGCCAGTAGGCCTGGACAAAAGCAGATGGGATAAGGACATACAGATCTGGCTTGGCAAGGTATTGCCAGCCTTCACGCAGGGCTTCAATAAAAATAATGCCTATCGGAAATTGGCCGCTATTACGCAAAAGTTCCTGCCAAAAGCGGCCCAAGTGTGAACCAAAAAGGCGTTGGTCTATTGAAGCGACTGGCTTTTTATTCATGTTGTTTTGGCTCTCTTGGCATTATTGTCCCATTGAGCCAGCATTTGCGGGGCTTGTTCTGTAAAGGTACCATCGGCAATGGCAATACGAATTTTCTCCATCAACCGGATCAACGCGCGCAGATTGTGAATCGAGATCAATGTTCCGGCCAGCAACTCTTTGGCGGCAATCAAATGACGCAGGTAAGCGCGGCTAAAGGTGCGGCAGGTGTAACAATCGCAAGTTTCGTCAATCGGGCGCGGATCGCGGGCAAAGGGCGCATTCATCAGGTTCAGCCGCCCCTCGGGGCTGAAGGCGGCGTGGTGGCGGGCCAGCCTGGTTGGCAAAACACAGTCAAAGATATCGACACCGCGTAAAACGCCGTTGATCAGGTCTTCGGGAGTGCCGACGCCCATCAGATAACGCGGTTTATTCTCTGGTAACAGCGGCGTAACCACATCCAGGGTCTTGTACATCTCATCTTTGGTTTCGCCAACCGAAAGCCCGCCAATGGCGATGCCAGGAAACGGCAGCGCGGCAATAAATTCGGCAGATTGAGCGCGCAAATCGGGATCAACGCCCCCTTGAACAATGCCAAACAGGGCCTGGTCGGTTCGACCATGTCCATTTAGCGAACGGACAGCCCAACGGTGGGTGCGTTCCATCGCTTTTTGGATGTAGACCGGATCATTGGGGTCGGCGCATTCGTCGAAAGCCATGATAATATCCGCGCCGAGGTTGTTTTGAATCTGAATGGAACGTTCGGGGGTGAAACGGTGCATCGAGCCGTCGATATGGCTTTTGAAGGTAACACCATCTTCATCGATTTTGCGAATTTTGGAAAGCGAAAAAACCTGAAATCCCCCCGAATCGGTCAACATGGGGTTGGGCCACTGCATAAAATTGTGCAGGCCGCCCATCTCGCGCACCAGTTCATCGCCTGGGCGCAGATAGAGGTGATAGGTGTTGGAAAGCACCAATGAGGCGTTAATGCCTTTGAGATGCTCTGGCGTCAGGGTTTTGACGGTGGCCTGGGTGCCAACCGGGGCAAAAACCGGGGTTTGCAGGTCGCCATGCGGTGTGCGAAAAATACCCGCGCGGGCGCGTCCGTTTTTGGAGGTGATGGTGTATTCAAACATAACCGGGATTGTAAACGAAAACGCAGAGAATGCCAGAATCTCTGCGTTTTGTGTGAACTACAGGCTGCGAAATTTTCTCCAATAGCGTTGCAGGCCATCGGCGCTCATTCCAAGCGGGTTCGCCAACAGATAAGCCTCGCGCACTTCCTGCGGCAGGCCGATTGCGCGGCCCTGGGATTCCATCCAAGCCACAAAGGCCTGGCGCAGCTCTTCGAGCGGCGGGTCGGCGGGCATCACTTGTTCCAACCAGCGCGCCACATCATCCAAAACAGTGTGAATAGCGTCAAAATGCCAGTCTGGGTCGTCAAAAATTCCAAAATGAGTTGGCACAACGTGAGTTGCGCCCAGGCTCTGCAATTTTCGAATCGATGCGTGCCAACGCTCCAGGTGTAGTTCGGGCGGCACAAACGGCAAACGCAGGTAAGGGTAAGCCGAAATGCGAATGCCGCCCACGTCCCCGGTAAAACAGTAGCCCTCCCAAAAATAAGCCAAATGATGTTCGGCATGGCCGGGTGTATCAAAGGCCGTTATATGCAGGCCGCCGCCCAGGCTCACTTGCTCGCCATCCGACAAAATGGTCAGGCTGGCGGGCGGCACGGGCAAAAAGTCACCCCACAGGGGTTGCATTTTTTCGCCATAAATGCGGGTGGCCGAGGCGATCAGCTTTTCGGGGTTAAGCAGGTGCGGCGCGCCATTGGCATGGACATAGATTTTGGCCCCTTGCGCGGCCAAAAAACCAGCAGCGCCAGCATGATCGAGATGAATATGGGTGAGAAAGACATGGGTGATGTCTTGCAGGCCATAGCCCTGTCCGGCCAGCGCTCGCTCCAAGTTTGGCACAGTGGAACCGGGGCCAGATTCGATTAACGCTACCCCAGTGGCATGGGGAATCATGTAAGCAGCAATTGCGGTTTCTTTGCCCTGAAAATTTAAGTCGAGGGGTTGAAGGCTGGTCTTTGCCATGCGCTATTCTCCGTAATTCGGTTTTGGGCGGCAAACTGGCTAAGGGTTTCGGCCAAAGTTTCACCGTTGCTAATTTTACAAACCGGCACAGCCCGCTGGGCCAGGGTTTCGGCCAATGCTTCGGTGTGTTCGTGCCCGCCAAAGGTTTGGCTCATCAGCAGGATGACGAGCGGACGCACCCCACGCCGGGCGAGGTTTTTGACTGCCAGCAGCACGTCCTGCCGCCCAGAGGGGGTGATCAAGAACGCGCTGGACCCGCGCGGCATTCGCGGCGCGAGCGCATCCACCAGGCTGACGAGGGGGAGTTGGCCCTCGGCCTGCACAAAGGCCAGGGTTTCGAGCAGTTTTGCTTCCTGGCGCTGGCTGCGCTCGGCTGGGATGACAGTGTAGGCCGGGCCTTCCGTCACAAATCCAACCGAGCGGCGGCGGGCAATAAAATAATGCGCCAGCGAGGCGGTGACGGTGATGGCGTATTCGAGGCTGGAGGGCGGAACAGAAAGCTCCGGGCGGCGCTGAAGCGTCCAATCGTGCCAGGAGGTCGGGCGCGAAGCCGGCAGTTCGTGGTGCAGGCCCACCTGGGCATCGAGAAAAAGCCAAATTTCGGCTTGTGGGTCTTGTTCAAATTCTTTAACCATCAATTTGCCACGGCGCGCACTACTCGGCCAATGGATGCGCTTGATCGGGTCGCCGTGAGTGTATTCGCGCAGGCCTGAGGCATGGGGCGTGATTTCAAGCGCTTTCTGACGCATGGCTTTGCCGCCGGGCAACAACCCTGCCGGTGAGGGAAACTCGCTGATAGGCAGAATGAGGGGCAGAACGAGCAAGGCATCGGCTTGATGAAATTTTCGTTTAACGGTAAACAGGCCGAAGGGGTCGCCAGAGGCCAGCGTGGTCGGCCCGAGTTGGTAAACGCCGCGACGAGTGAGCCAGGTGCGGGCGAGGTAAGACCGGTTCTGTTTTCCTCCCAAATTGGTGAGCAAACGCGAACCGGCAGCCTGGGGCAGGTTGGAGCGATTTTCGACTTCGATCCACAGACGTGGCAGGCGGCTTTGGTTGTGAATTTCAAAGTTTTCTTCAAAAACGTCGCCAACAGAGGCGCGCAGAGAGCGCGCCAGGCGCACCAGGCGCAAGTTGCGCAGCGAGAGCCGCGTCCAAAGCCAGGCTGCGCCGAGTAAAAGCCCGCTAAGGTAGACGAGGCGGACGTAAAGCGTGGCTCCATTGAGGGCCAGGCCAGCCAGCCCAATCGCAAAGAGAAGGAGCAGAAGAAGGCGGGCGGGGTTGCGCATTTCAGGCGGTAAATGTGCCGCCAGGGACGGCAACAGCCAGTAAGAGTTCCTGCACCAGGCGCTCGGCTGTTACTTCGCGCAGGCGGGCGGCGGGATTGACAATGATACGGTGAGCCAGGACGGCTCCGGCCAGGGCTTTAACGTCATCGGGGAGCACATAGGCGCGACCCAATAGGGCCGCGCGGGCCTGGGCAGAGCGAAAGAGAGCCAACGAGCCGCGCGGGCTGGCTCCCAGGTATATATCGCTGTGTTGGCGACTGCGCTGCACCAGGTCTACGATGTAACGCTTGACTGCAGGAGAAACGAAGACCGTTTTGACAGCGGCGGCGGCTTGTAAAACTTCTTGGGCTGAGATGATGGCGCTGACGGTTTCAATGGGATGTTGAAGTTGTTGGTTTTCGAGAACGCGGATTTCTTCGCTAAGGCTGGGGTAGCCCAGCCGCAGGCGTAGCAAAAAGCGGTCTAGTTGGGCTTCGGGCAGCGGAAAAGTGCCTTCATATTCAATGGGGTTCTGGGTGGCGAGTATCATAAAGGGCCGCGGTAGGATGTGAGTGATTCCATCGACGGTGACTTGCCGTTCTTCCATGGCTTCCAACAAGGCGGCCTGGGTTTTGGGGGTGGCGCGGTTGATTTCATCGGCCAGGATGATTTGGCCGAAGAGTGGGCCAGGGCGAAATTCGAATTTATGGTTTTCCTGGTTGAAGATGGACGTGCCGGTCACATCAGAGGGGAGCATATCTGGAGTAAATTGCAGGCGATTGAAGGCGCAGCCCAACGATTTGGCAAGGGTGCGAGCCAATACGGTTTTCCCAACGCCTGGAACATCTTCGATGAGGAGATGGCCCTGGCAAAGTAAGCCGACGGTGATGAGATCGAGAGCGGCGCGTTTGCCGATGAATACGGTTTCGAGGTTTGCAAATAATTTTTCGCCAAATTCTTTGACATCGGTCATGGAATGCATCCTTTTTTTGGCTAAGTATGTTGATTGTAGGGTATTTTGGCGAGAATGGCAATGCAAAGAAACTGGTATAATGGCGGTTATGCCTCAGTAGCTCAATGGATAGAGCGCCTGACTTCGGATCAGTAGGTTCCGGGTTCAACTCCTGGCTGGGGCACTTATTTACCCATAAATATCGGCTTTCCAAAAGAGAGAACCCCCATATATGGGGGTTCTCTCTTTCCGCCGTTCTCCGATGTCCTTAAAGCGGTGCAATTCGGTGCAATAGGCTTTTTTATCGGTGCAATTCTCCCTGTTTAAATTGCCGGAAAATTGTCATGGTTTGGCCTACTGGCCTTCTCAAGAGGCTGGTTCAGGTCTTCAAAGCCTCCTGGGATTAAGTGAGCGTAAATTTCAAGAGTTATATTGGGAGATGAATGCCCAAGATAGCGGGAAATCTGAACGATAGAAAACCCCCTGGCAATCATGGTGGATGCAGTATTGTGACGCAGGTCATGAAAGCGCAGTTTTGGCAAGCCGAAGCTTTTCAGCATTTTGTCGAAATCTCTTTGCATGTTGCGCTGGTCGAGCGGGGTTCCAATCGTGCTGGTGAAGAGCAGGTCGTTTTCCTGCCATTTGCTTCCCATAAACTTTGAGTATTCTTGTTGTGAGCGGGCATGTTGCTGGAGCATTTCGGTGAGTTCAGCGCTAATTTTCAATGTGCGTTTGCTGTAGGCTGTTTTTAGTGGGGCGAATTCAAATCGTGAGCCACTCTGTCCGTAGCGGGACAATTGCTGTATCACCCGAATTTCGCCACGCTCCAGTTCCACATTTCTCCATGTTAATCCCAGTAGTTCGCCCTGACGCATACCTGTAGAAATTGCAAGCCGGTATAAAACGCCAAAATTCGACGAGTGGGTTGCTTGTATAAAGGTCTCATACTCTGCCGCTGAGAAGATTTTGATCTTCTCAGGGTTTTGTTCTTTTGCAGGTACATCGGCATACTGAGCCGGGTTTGTCAGCAGATAACCCTGACGTACGGCATCGGCGAAGATTGCGAATAAGACCCTATGGGTGTGGCGTATGATTTCAACTGTGGCGCCATCTTGGATGAGACGTGCGTAAAACGCATTGACGGTTGGCAGTTTGATTTCACGTATCTTTAATTCACCCAGTATTGGAACGATAAATCGTTCGCAGTAACGGGTGTAATCAAAGAGTGTTTTTGGCTTGACAGTGAGTTTTTTGCGCACCAGCCATTCCGATACAAATTCTGAAACCAGTTTGCTGTGATTAAGCGAATCCATTCCCAGCGTTACCTGGTTTCCAATTTCGCGCAGCCAGGCTTCGGCCTCCCTTTTGGTGCGGAAAGATTTGGTCAGCCGTTTACCACCCGGCAAACTATATTGGGCGCGGATTGATCCAGAAGGATTGGTGCTGATGGACCCCGATTGGGGTGGGCGGTAAGATTTTTTCCGTGACATATTTCATCCTTTCAAATCGATGAAACAGTCACCAGGAAATATATCGGTTTTTAAGGTGCAGTGATTCATTGATTTTATCCCAATTTTGTTCAGGTTATACCTGGGCTGCACACGCCTGCTGATTAAGATAGGCGTTTAGCTGAGTCGTGGCAATCCTGATCAATGTGCGGAATTTTACCGAAGGGATTTTTTCTGCACCCACCAAGCCATACGTGGTTGAACGTCCAAAAAATATTTTAGCGGCAACATCCTCCACGCTGAAAAATTTAACACCCACTTCGTAGTATTCACCCAATTTGGATTCCAGATACTGCTCAAACTTATTTACTGGAACACGAAGCAGGCGGCCAAAATATATGACGGGCATCTCACCATCGCGAGCAAGGTTATTTACTGTTGAGCTGCTAACGTTTAGGCGCTGGGCAACTTCTTTAACTGTCAGATATTGGTGTTCATCGGGTTGATGATGAATGATAGGGGTAGAAATATTTGTGTTTAACATTTTTGGTCCTCCATGAATTTGATTTGGAGAACTGACAACGCTGCCAGGAAAGCAAAAGAGCGGCCGTTACGCGGTCGCTCTTTGCCTAATCTAATTCCATGTGTCTAACCTTGTATGGGTATGAAAACCCTAGTCCCCTGGCTCCGAGTGGGTGTTGCGGGTGCGTGCATGAACTTCTATTAATTGGTGTTACTGACAATCAATTGTCATTGGGGGCGCGCTGCTTGTGCTTACCTGCGCCATCTCGTTGTGGTGGTTACATTTTGCCTCGTGTGTTGGCAAAGAGCGGTCAGTTCAATTGATTAATTTTATCTTACGTTGGGTCGGACTGGTTTTATGATTTCGTCCATATAGTCCAGAGTTGTGGGGATTGGGAACAAGGCTCTCTGTACAGGCGGTGGATGTTTTTTTATGTTCAAGGTTACTCCGTTAGGATGAATTTGGGCCTAACCCTGCACAGGAAACACAAGGAGAAGCAATCCGATAGATTCGGATTGCTTCTCCTTGTGTTGGGTTGGCGCGGAATTGCTGCGCCGTGCATGTATTCTCGTTGTAGCTTACGCGGGACAGTGTCCCCAGGTGTGTGCCAGAAAACGGCACGAATATCGTTGTGTGGTTACTTGTGTTTTATGCAGATGTCAGGTTCTAAGCATATTATAAGCATGTCAGGAAAATATGCAAGCAATTTCGGGCCTGTTTTCGTCCATATTGTCCAGAATTAATAGCACTTTCAAAGATCCTGTATCTTTCAGGATGGGATGTGCGGCGACAGCGGTCACCCTATTGCGTACTGTTGTATGTTGCCCAAGTTCTGGCAGGCAATGCTCAGGTTGCTGAGGTTGCTTGCTTGGAGCACCTATCTGTAGACACATAGTCACTTCGGACGCATAGCGCAGCCCAAGGTTGGCGGATTGAAGGAGAA
>DYPU01000079.1 GCA_020719725.1 Anaerolinea sp.
TAGACGTGCGCGCCCACCTGGGCCTTTTAGACCGTTTTTCAAACGTCGAAAACCTCCAGGCCGCTTACCGTCAAACCTACACCCGCCTGCAAACCCTGCGCCGTGAATTGGACGAACTACGCCGCGCCCAAACTGACTCGCAGCGCCGCATTGAAATGTTCACCTTCCAAGCCGAAGAAATTGAAAGCGCCCGTCTCACGCCCGGCGAAGATGAAGAACTGCGCCAGGAACGCGACAAACTCGCCAACGCCGAAGCGCTCGCCGCCAGCGCCCAGGAAGCCCTGGGCCTGCTCGACGAAGGCTCCCCCGAAACGCCCGCCATCACCGACCAGCTTGGTCAGGCTGCCGCAGCCCTCTCCTTACTGGCGCGTATCGACTCCACTCAGGCCGAACTCGCCGCCCGCGCCGATTCTCTGCTCGAAAATTTATCCGACATCTCACATGATCTGCGCGACTATCTCGAAACCATCGAGTACAACCCCAAACGCCTCAACGAAGTTGAAGAACGCCTGGACCTGATGCACCGTCTGATGCGAAAATATGGCGGTTCCCTCGAAACCGTGATCGCCTTTGGCGCAAAGGCCCGCGCCGACCTGGAAACAATCAGCACTGCTGCCGAAAAAATAGATATTTTGCAAACCCAGGAAGCCGCCTTGCTAACAGAGCTGGCCGCGCGCGGCCAGGCGTTTTCAGAAAAACGCCAAAAAGCGGCTCAAACCCTGGCAAAAGGCATTGAAACCGAATTGGCCGATTTGAAAATGGAACAAGCCCGTTTCTCAGTCGATTTTCAAACCAAACCGGATGTCAATGGGTTGCCGATACGGAAAGATCAGCGGGTTGGGTTTGACGCCAGCGGTTTCGACCGAGTTGAATTTTTGGTTGCGCCCAATCCGGGTGAAGGGTTAAAACCACTCGCCAAAATCGCCTCTGGTGGCGAAACCTCGCGTCTGATGCTGGCTCTCAAAAATGTACTTGCCAAAGCCGACCAAGTCCCGACGCTGGTATTTGATGAAATTGATCAGGGGATTGGCGGGCGCATTGGGCAGGTGGTCGGCCTGAAATTATGGACTTTGGGCCAAAGTCATCAGGTTTTGTGCATTACCCACCTGCCGCAATTGGCCGCTTTTGGCGACCAACATTTCAGAGTGGAAAAAAACATCCAAAACGGGCGGACAAGCACCAGCGTGGCCCGCCTCGATGGCGATGATCGGATGTTGGAACTGGCTCAAATGCTGGGAGAAGTCGGGGAAGGGACTTTGCGTTCGGCTAATGAGCTTTTGCAGTCCACCCAGGGTTTGCGTGAGAAAATCATCCATAAAAAAAACGCATAGAAATGGCAAAAAAAGACATAAAAAGTGACAGAAACTAAGTTTCTGTCACTTTTTATGTCTTAACTCACATTAATTGTGGATAATCTTTACTGGCAAGGTCTGGTTTTTTGTGTCATACTCCTTTAAGTATGATACAAATTCATCTTTTTGGCGCACCTTATGTGGAGTTTGTTGGGCAGCCTATTCTGGTTCAAAGACATACCGCGCGTTCGCTGCTGTTCTATTTGGCTGCGCAAAATAAACCTGTTTCGCGCAGTCACTTGTTGGCTATTTTTTGGCCCGATTTCTCTGAAGAAAAAGCGCGAATTGCGCTGAGTGATATTGTTGGCAAGCTGCGTCGAGATTTACCTGACCCGTCAATTGTGCAAACCAGCCCTAAGTTGATTACACTCGATCTTGAAAAGGTCTGGGTGGATTATCTGGCGTTTAGTGATTCAATGAAACTGTTTTCTGGCTCGGTTGCCAGCCACGAGCCGCTTGGGGTTCGTCAGGCTCAAGTCGTCCGAGATGCGCTGGGTTTATGGGGCGGGCAAGAGATTTTCTTTGGCTACGATTTTGGCAAATGGGATTGGTTGGAGCGCTGGCGTACAGAGCAAAATAGCGCGATTCTTTATCGTATTTTGCCAGCTTTGCAGCGCCTGGTGCAATACGAAATTGAAAATGGCAATCATGAAGATGCGCTTAATTGGCTTTTTATGGCTCTGCGCGCAGATGAGTATGACGAAGCCTGCCATAAACAAATTTTGGAAATTTATTTGAATGCCGGAATGCAGTTTCAGGCCCGGCAGTATTACGAAAGCCTGCCGCGCCAGCTTGAGTTGGATTCGGCTGAAGACCTGTCTCTCGAATTGCAGCAATTAAAACCGCGCATTTATAAGACCACTCCGGTTAATACTTCTGCGCAAAATGATTTGTGGCCGGTAAAACTCAGCGCTCAGATTTCATTTATCGGGCAAGGTGAGATTTTGCGCGAAATGGCAAAATTCTGGAATGTTGGCGGGGCGGTTTTGCTATTGGGTGAAGCCGGTTCGGGGAAAACCCGCCTGGCGCAGGAAGTTTTTCGGCGCGTTAGCCCTAGCCCGCGCCTTTTGATTGGTTCTTGTCAGGCGATTGAAACCAATATGCCACTTTCGCCCTGGGTCACAATGTTGCGCCAGGCTGTGCGTCAGGATGAATGGCAGGCATTGGACGGAGTTTGGGCGCAAGCGCTGATTGTGCCTTTCCCTGAACTGGTAAATTTGCATCCCGAATGGGGACAAGCCTCGAAGATTAAGCACGATATTTCGCGCGCAGTCTTAATTGAAGCCATTCACCAACTTTTGCTTTTATTGGCAGAAGATGGCCCGCTCTTCCTTTTTTTGGATGACACGCAATGGGCCGATGAAACCACCCTGGCGGTGATTTCTTACCTGTTTAACCAGCAATTCTTTACACATCGGCGCGGCCTGCTGGTGATGGCCGCTCGTCTTGAAGATCGCAACCCGGTTCTGGATAAATTGCTCTCCAGTCCCACACTGCAACGCGTCCGCCAGTTTGAATTACGCAGCCTGGACATGGAAGAAGTAAACGAAATGGCCTGGGCGGTGCTTAATTATCGCCTGCCCGACATGTTTCTTGAAAGATTGGATCAGGATACTGGCGGCAATCCTTTCTTTTTGCTCGAAATATTACAATCCATTCATGACAACAGTAACCTTATCAGCCACGAGCAGGCTGAGCATTTGCCCTTGCCGAAATCGATTCATGATTTGATTCAACAACGTTTGCACACATTGGATGACGACTCGCTCGAAATTTTATCCACTGGTGCGGTGTTGGGCAGCAAGTTTTCGCTTGATCTGCTCGAAAAAGCGACCCATTTTTTCCCACAAGTGGTTGTCTGTTCGGTTGAAAAGCTCGAAAAAGCGCGCCTGCTTCAACATATTGATGCCGATACGCCCATTTATGGTTTCCCGCACGAGAAAATCCGTGAAAGTTTACTGATCGGCATGAGCCTGGCGCGTAAACGGTTTTATCATCAAAACATTGCCATGGCTCTCGAACAGTATTTGGGCGAACAAGTTGCGCCGCAAGCTGCCAGCCTGGCTTATCACTACGAACAAGCCGGTAATATTGTCAAAGCCTTTGAATATTGGGCGCTGACCGGTCGCCACGCGCATCGTCTGGCTTCTTTTCATGAAAGCCTGAATGCTTTTGACCGCGCCGAACGCCTGATTTCGCGCGCGCCCGCGTTGACCGACCAGGACCTTTATAGTTTGTATTCCATTTGGAACGACGCGCTTTTTCAAAGTGACCAACCCGCAGGGCTGAAACGCGTTAATCAATCTTTACTGGTTTTGGGCCAGGAACGTCAGAGTCCCTTGCTCATTGGCACGGCGCTTTCTGGCATGAGCGATGCTTACATGGCCGAAAACAACTTTGAAGCTGCTCTACAGAGTGTGGAAGAAGGCCTGGCTTATGTTCAAAAAAGCCAAAATGACTATGAAATGGTCCGCACACTAGATCGTATCGGCGTCTACAACTACATGCTCAACCGCCTGCCAGAATCGCAATTCTACTTTCAGAAATCCATCAAAATTAGCCGCGATTCAATCGATTCGTTGATGGTTTTTCAGCGCAGCAGCACATATTACCAATTGGCAATCACCAGCACCTTGAGCGGCAACCCCAAACAAGGCCTGGACTACGCCCAAAAGAATCTCGAAGACGCCATTCGCGCCTATCATCCCTACGGACAAGTGCTAGCCTACTCGGTTATGGGGCTGGCCCATTACATTTCCGGAAACTTTATTGCAGGACGTGAGGCTTGCCGCAAAGGGATGGAATTTGAGCATATTCAGGCCTGGCGCATGATGGGCTACATCAGCAGTTACCACGGCATGAACGCCGTCGAAATGGGTTTGCTGGATGAAGCCTGGCGCTATGGTCAAAACGCCATTGAAATTGGCCGCAAACAAGGTCATGGTGAAGTGATCGGTTTGGGCTATAAAGCCATTGGCGATCTTTATTTAAGGCTGGGAGCCACTACCAATGCCCTGAATGCTTTTCAGCAAGGCATAAACGCTTCTGGAGAGCATTTTGTCGCACTTGAAAACATGCACCGCTATGGCTATTTGCTCTACCTGCAAGGCCAGCACGCCCTGGGTAGAGAATATTTACAACGCGCCCTCGACATTTCGGCTCAAAATAGCTTATGGAGCATTCACTTTTTGGGGCTTGTCCATCAGCTCGAAATCCTGTTTGCTGAAGCGCAATGGCAAGAATTTCAAGAAATCGCCCAATGGTTTGCGCAAGAGTCGCTCAAACGGCTTGGCACCGATATCACCCGCTTCACCATTCAGCGTCTTAATCTAAAAAGTGCCTTCCAGACCGGCCAAATGCAAACAGCCATTGCCATTGCCGAAGAGATTTTGCCCTGGTACAGCGCTCAAAACATGCCCTGGCGTCAATTGGAATGCTTGCGCATCCTGCGTGAATCTCAAAAAGCCCTTGGCCTCGACAGCGCCCCAACCAGCGCAACCATTCACACTATCCTCCAACATATTGAACAAAACCTGAGCACCGCCCCACTTAAAAACCATTGGCAAAACTTCAAGGAACAAATCTTGCAGCCCTAATCCCCTATTTGTCTATGTATTGTCTATAGCCCTTTAGTAGGATGTTAATATCAAAATAACATCTGGCCGTGGAAAAAGGGAAACCACGGGGCAGAAGCCGGTAGTGGAGGGGGAACTTCACTCTCGGCTTCTGTTTATTTAAGCCAAACTCTAACAAAATTCTCCTAAAAATCTACCAAAACCTACATTGAAAAGCCGGTTTTGTCCTGTAAAATAGCCTTCCAGCTCACTTATAGGAAGAAAACCATGCTTAGAAAACAAATCCAACTCGGTCTGGTACACGTCGCCGTGGCGATGACCCTCGTCCCCATCAATTCTACCCTCAACCGTGTCATGATTAAGGAATTGGCGCTCTCGGCCACGCTGGTAGCGATTTTGGCCTCCCTGCCCTATCTCTTCTCACCCTTGCAGGTTGCCATTGGAGCCTACTCCGACCGTCATCCTGTTTTTGGCTTCCGACGAACGCCCTACATCGCTTTGGGGTTGGCGCTATGTGTGGCCGGAGTGATTGTTTCACCGCAAGTCGCCTTCCTGATGGCAGATTCGCCCCTGCTCGGAATTCTCGCCGCCAGCCTGGCTTTTGGAGCCTGGGGGATGGGATACAACCTATCAAGCGTCTCTTACCTGGCTCTCGCCACCGAGATTTCGGGCGAAAAAGCGCGTGGACGTACCATTGCTATTATGTGGTTTATGATGATTACCAGTATCATCATCACCGCCATCACCATTAGCCGCCTGGTTGAACCGTATAGCCCACAGGCGCTGGAACGCGCCTTTCTACTGATAGCTCTTGTGGCGTTAGGATTGGGGTTGGCTGGGCTAATTGGGCTTGAAAAGCGTTCCAACGAACGCGCCAGCCTGGCCCCAAGCCACAGCTTGGCCGAGATGCTGCGCGTCATTCGCCAGAGCCGTCAGGCCACCACCTTTTTCTTTTACCTGCTGCTGCTTTTGGCCGCCATTTTAGGACAGGATATTTTACTGGAACCTTTTGCCGCTGAAGCCTTTGCCATGACTGTGCAAGAAACCACCCGTATTACCTCCATTTGGGGCGTAAGCGTTTTGCTGGCAATTTTGGCAGCGGGCGCATTGGAACGAATCGCTGCCCGCAAAGCAGTGGCTCAAACGGGCAACTTGGGCGCTCTGGCTGGATTTTTACTCATCATTGCGGGCGGATTTTGGCAAAGCACTTCTGTTTTTTATCTTGGAGTGATTGGGCTGGGGCTTGGAACTGGTTTGTCCGCGGTTGCCAACCTGGCCCTGATGTTTGACCTGACCCTGCCTGGCTACATTGGCTTATTTATTGGCGCGTGGGGTGTTTCCAATGCCCTTTCGCGTTTGGTTGGCACACTGCTGGCCGGGATTGTTCGTGATCTTGCAACCTTGCTCACGCAAAATCCGCTGACGGGTTATTTCGTTGTCTTTGGCCTCGAAGCGCTCATGTTGGCTATCGCCGCCTGGATGTTGACTCGCATCAGCTTGCAGGATTTTCAGCTTCAGGTGGAAATCCCCTCGTTGGTCGAGCGGGCGGCCCTGTCGGACTAGGGTAGACCAGCAAAATGGAAAACAATTCACGGGAAGTCTGGCTCAAGCTGATGGATGTTGCCGAACTTTTGGGCGTTCACCCCTCCACCGTTCGCCTGTGGTCCGATAAAGGGATTCTACCCACGCATCGCACATCGGGTGGACATCGGCGCTATCTGCAAGCCGAAATTGACCTGTGGCGCAAGGCTTCTCGCGTAACGCCTGAGTTGGAACCCGTGAGCGCTATGCAAAGCGCCATTGGACAGGTTCGAATGCAAATCGCGGAGGGCCGGTTGGAGGCGGAACCCTGGTATCAGAAGCTCGATCAAAAAGCCCGCGAGCAGTATCGCGCCAGCAGCCTGAACCTGGTACGCGGATTGATGAGTTTTATGGCAAGCGCCGGCCCAGATTCGGCCAGTGAAGCCTATGCTCTGGGGTATGAATATGCGTCGCGCGCGCGGCGCTACGGTCTGAATGCCGTAGATGCCACGCGCGCGTTTTTGTTTTTTCGAAATTCGCTGCTTGAAGCGCTGATTAATGCTTATGACGGTGCCCATGTGCCGCCCGGCCTGGCTTGGGGCCGTATGTTAAACAAAATGAATAATTTTACAGACCAGGTTTTGTTGAATTTGCTGCAAACCTACCAGGTTCTTGAAGAAGCCCGCGCCTAACGGCGTAAACGGGCGCCACAGGCCCGGCAAAAACCATCCCCAGGCTCGGCGCGTTTGCCGCATTGCGAACAGTAAACCCGGTTATCGGCTTCCTCTGTCGCATGAGGCGAACGCTTGCGCCGGGCGGGGTTGCCCGCCGCTGTCTGGCCTGATTGCCAGAACCAGTAAACCCCGCCGCTCACTAATAAAATTCCCAACCCGGCTAAAACCCAGGGCAAAATGACATCCAATGCCAGGCTGCCTCCCTGGGCTTCGTCTAAGGATGAGCCAGGTTGAGGCGTTTCTTGCTCAATACTGAGCGAATCGTCGTCTTTGGCATAGCTCACCTTCAGGCTAAAGACCTGATTTGCCGCCAGGTTTTCAAATAGCCCCTGCCAATAGACAAATCCATCTGGGGCGGGCAGGGCTTCGGTTAGGGCCGGGTCGGTTTTCAAATCACGCGCTCCAGCTGGCTTTTGCACGCTCACATATAATTTCTGAACAGCATAATCCCCCGGCCAAATCAGGTCATAATTGCGGGTTGCGCCATTTTTGGTAAGCAGCGCATAATATTCCAGGCGGTAGGTGGCCGCTTCGGTAATGGCGAGCGTTAGCACCTCGTATTCCCCCTCCAAAATGGGCGGTTCATATGGAACGGTAAGCAAGCCCTGCCCCGCGCCGCTATCCAGAGCCACTGCAATCAGGTTGGCACCCTTGGGAATGCGAATTTTTAGGGTTTGTGGCAGAGGGGTATTCTCGGCCAGGTGCAAATCGACAATCACCAGCGCGGCGGGCTGGTCAAACTCCGGCCAAACCTGAATGGTCACTTCGTCGAAGATCAGCGCTGCCTGCGCTTCGACCAGCGTGGGGGTTAGCAAAAACAAGGCAAATACCGCAAAAAGCAAAACTTTGTGCATTAGAGAACCTCCAAAAAAAGATTTGCTGATATTACCACGAACCCAGCGCCCTCACCAATTGCCACATAGCCCGATTTAAAGGCGCTTTTTCCGCCCCCAGCCGCGCCACTGCGCCGCAAATTGCGTCAATTTCGGTTTGCGCGCCGCGCAGCACATCCTGCAACATCGAAGAATGATTGGCCGCTGTGCGCCGCGCCACTGCTTCTACCATTGCGGCTGGGTCTTCAAAGGGCAGGCTAATCCCATTCAGGGCGGCCACTTTGGCCGTTTCGCGCGCCAGGGCCAACATCAACTCATGCGCGGGCGGGCTTTCGAGCAATTTTCCGGTGGGAATTTTGAAAAGCGCTGTCAGGGGGTTAATGGCCGTGTTAATGACGAGTTTGCTCCATACCAAACTTTCCACCGTTTCGGAACGTTCCACCCGCAGCCGGGCCTCCGTCAAATAAGCTGACAGCGCATCCAGGGCCGAAGTGGCTTCCAGCGTAGTGACTCCTTCCCCGCCAAAGCGTACCTGGCCTGGGCCGATTTGGGTGGCTCCCAGCGTGGTGACGGCCTGCTTAACGCGGGCCAGGCCGAGGGTCGCGGTGAGGCGTTCACGGTTGCCCAGCCCATTTTGCAGGCTGACGGCAATTCCATCTGCCGCCAAACAGTTCGCAAGTTGTAGCGCGGTTCGTTCCGTTTGCCAGGCCTTGACCAGTACCAGTGCCAATTGCGCTCCCTGGCATTGAGCCGGGTCACTCACTGCCCGAACGGGGTAGGTGGCCTGATCCAGCCTGGCCCCGCCCGCATTGAGCGCGGCCAGGCCTTCTAACCACGAGCCAAGCATTGTTACCTGCACTCCTACCGCAGACAGGCGCGCTGCAAACAGGGTTGCCAGCGCGCCTGTGCCACAAATCAGAATTTCAGGCTTCAAGGTCATGCAAAAACTCGTTCCACTCGTCTTCTGGCATGGAGACGGTGTGTTCTGGGGCTGGGAAGTGCCGGGTTTTAACATCGTCGATATACGCCAGGATGGCGCGCTGCATTTCGCCATGCAGGTTGGTATATTTTTTGACAAATTTGGGCGTGAAACGGTCAAACAGGCCGAGCATATCGTAGGTGACGAGGACCTGCCCGTCACAACCTGGGCCTGCGCCGATGCCAATGACGGGAATGTGCAGGCGTTTGGAGATCAATTCGGCCAGCCGGGCCGGGATTGATTCGAGCACGATGGCGAAACAGCCTGCTTCTTCGAGCGCCAGGGCATCTTCCAGCAGCTGCCGCGCCGCCAGGGCATTTTTGGCTTGCGGACGAAAACCGCCCAGTTGATTGACGGATTGCGGCGTGAGGCCGAGATGTCCCATAACGGGTATTCCGGCCCCAACAATGGCGCGTATCGCCGGGACGCGCTCGCGTCCGCCTTCCAGTTTGACGGCTTCCATGCCGCCTTGTTGCAGGTAGCGGCCCGCATTGCGTACCGCATCTTCCACCGAAACCTGGTACGACATAAATGGCAAGTCACCAACGCGCAGGGCAAATTTTGCGCCGCGCGCCACTGCCCGGCTGTGATGGAGCATCTCATCCATTGTCACTGGCAGGGTAGTTTCATACCCCAAGACCACCATCGCCAGCGAATCGCCAACCAGCACAACATCTACCCCGGCCTGGTCAACGGCCAGGGCCGAGGGGTAGTCGTAAGCGGTCAGCATTGAAATGGGTTCGTTGCGCTCTTTTTTTTGGCGCAAGCTGAGGGTGGTGATTTTTTTTCGGGTTGTTTGGGTGGTGTTGAAGGTAATTGCGGGAGTAGACATAGGGGTACCCTCCATAAAAAGGTAGGGGCCTCGTGCGCGGGGTTGACTTTTGTGCCAGGGCCGCCGCATCTGAGAGCCAAAAGCTGAATAAGAGGTCGTCACGTTCCAGGAGATACATGCGACAATGCGATTATACGTCAATCGGGCGAGGCCGCTGTTGGGTTTCCCCCGGGCTAGTTTGGGCAGGCGAAAGGATTGTATTACAATAGATTTATCATGCTTGCCCCGGTACTTCTCACCAAAATCATCCCTCCGCCGCGCCATTCGCGTACTTTGCCACGTCCGCGTGTTTCGCAGGCGCTAAAACAAGCCCTGGATTATCGCCTGACCATCCTCCAGGCCGGAGCAGGCTATGGAAAAAGCACCGCCCTGGCCGAACTGAACGCAGAAGTCAACCCGCTGATCTGGTATCAGGTCAGTGAAGAAGACAACGACCCGTTGGTATTTCTTTTGCATCTCTGCCACGCTGTCGCGCAGGCCATTCCTGGCATCCCAAATTTGCCAATAGACTATTTGGCGGCCTGGGATGGGGCGCAAGGCCCCTTACCCTGGCGCGGTGTGTTGGATCAATTTATTAATGTCCTTAGCGCTCACCTGGCCTTACCGGCGCTGTTCGTTTTTGATGATGCCCACCTTGTCACCCAAAGCAGCGAGGTGGCGCATATTCTCGACCGATTGATTGGGCACGCCCCGGCTCAATTGCATGTGCTCTTGGCAGGGCGGCCTACCATTAGCTTGCCAACCCTGGCGCGTTTGCGCGCTCAGGGCCAGGTGCTCACCCTGGATCAGTCTACCCTCAACTTCACCCGCACAGAAACAGCCGCCTTGTTTACCAGCCACTACGGCCTTGAACTGACCGGCGAAGAGGTCAATTCACTGCTCACCTACTCTGAAGGCTGGGCCATTGCCCTGCAACTAATCTGGCAGAGTTTGCGCGGTCAGGCCCTTTCCCCGCTGGAATTTCCTCAGCGCTGGCAGGCCGGTTCGCTCGAGGCGCTTTTCGACGTGTTAACCCGCGAAGTTTTTGATCTTCAACCCGCCGACATTCGGAATTTTTTACTGATTACCGCTACCTTGCGCGAATTGCGCCCCAACGCCTGTGACGCAATTCGCCTGGCCCATGATTCGGCTACCATGCTGGCCTACCTGAAACGCCACGATCTTTTTGTGGTGGAAACCGCCGGGGAAACCTTGCGATACCACCATATTTTTCACAACTTTTTGCGCCAGCAAACTACCGCCGCTCAACGTGAAAACTGGCAGCGCGCCGCAGCTACCTATTTTTTACAGCAAAACAACCCCGAAACGGCCATTTATCACTTGCTCGAAGCCCGCGCCTGGGATGAAGTGGCCGATTTGTTGGATTCTTACGCTACGGCGTTACTCGCCACGGGACGCCTCGACACGCTGGCAAGTTACATTGACGCGCTCTCCCCCGAAATTTTACACCTTCACCCTGGCCTGGTTTTCACGTTGGGCGACCTGGCCCGGCTGCACAGTCGCTTCGAAGAATCACTGGGTTGGTACACTCAGGCCGAAACCATCTGGCGCGCGCGTGGGCAACAGGATGGTATTGCGCGCGCGCTGCGCGGGCAGGCGCGGGTTTATCTCGATACGGTCAACCCCTCCAAGGCCGAACAATTGCTCGAAAAAGCCATTCGCTTGAGTGATGGGTTTGATGACCACGAGGCCCAGGTGCGTTTGTTTGAATTGTTGGCCGAAAATAAGTTGAATGCCGGGCGGGTGCAAGAGGCCGAGCGCCTCCGTCAGCGAGCCGATGATTTGCGGATGGCTGGCCCCTCCAACGAAGAGCTGCTTTTTCGAGTTTGGCTGCGTACTGGTCGTTTAGTGGAGGCCAGAACCGGGTTGGAAAGTCGCGCCGAGGCCGAAAAACGGGACCCGGTTCAGACACCGCGCGCGCACCGCGAAACGGTGCTCATCTTATCGTTGATTTACTCCTTCATTGGCCTGGGCCAGAAGGCGTATCAGGCTGCTTGTGAGGGCACCCGGCGTGGAGATGAGTTGAAGTCGCCTTTTGTCACTGCGGTTGGGTACATGCGCCAGGGTCATGCGCTGATGGTGTTGGGCGGAGCCGAAAACTACCGGTTGGCCTGTGAGCAATACCAAAAAAGCATCTCAATTAGCCGGAGCCTGGCCGTGACGCGCCTGCGAGTTGAATCGGGCTGGGGGTTGTGCCGCGCTTATGGCTACCTTGGTGATCTGACCAGCGCCCAGCAGCACGCTCAGGAAGCCATCGAGATTGCCGATCAGGCTGGGGATGAGTGGATTGCCTCGTTGACGCGCCTGACGATGGGGGCCAGCCTGATGTTGGCGGCGCGTTTCGAAGCCGCCGAGCAGTGGCTCAACCGGGCTGTGACCGGGTTTCAGGAATGCAGTGATCCATTTGGGCGCAGCGCAGCGCGTTTGTGGCTGGCGCTGGGGTATTTAAAGCAGAAACAGGCCGAGCGCTTGGCCCAAATTCTGCCCGAAGCGCTGGGTACTTGTCGCGCCAATGGCTATGATTTTTTGTTCACCCGGCCATCGTTTTTGGGTGCGCCCGATGAACGTATTTTTTTGCCGCTGTTGCTTTATGCCCGTCAAAAGGGCTGGGAAAGCCAATATAGCGCAAATATTTTGGATGTATTGGGGTTGCCTGGCCTGGAGTTACACCCTGGCTACCGCTTACGGGTTCAAACGCTGGGCGCATTTCAGGTTTGGCGCGGCGCCGATCCCATCTCGACCAATGGCTGGCGGCGTGAAAAATCGCGGCAGCTTTTTCAGATTTTGCTCACCTACCGTCACACTTCGCTCGACCGCGATCAGATTTGTGAGTTTCTTTGGCCGGAGGCTGATCCGGCCACTGCCCAGCGTAATTTTAAGGTGACGCTTAATGCGCTCTATCAGGTGCTCGAACCAGAGCGTGAGCCAGGGATTGATTCGGCCTATATTTTACGAGAAGGTTCCAGCTATGGTTTGCGCCTGGACGCAGACCTAGCCATCGATGCGGAGCAATTTTCTCAGCGTGTGCGCCAGGCCATGCGCGCTGCCAAAGAAGAGGTGGACGATCTGCAACAGGCGCTTCAACCGTATCAGGGTGAATATTTGCCAGATACGTTGTACGAACCCTGGGCCGCCGAAGAACGCGAAAGGTTGGCAACCCTGTTTTTGGAGGCTGCCGATCAGCTTGTTGAGCGATTGCTGAAGCATGGCCGCTATCCCGAAGCGCTTGACCTGGCTCAGCGCATTTTGGTACAGGATAATTGTTGGGAGCGCGCCTATCGTTCTCTTATGCTGGCTTATGATGCGCTTGGTGATCGGGGGCAAGTGGCGCGGACGTATCAGCGCTGTATTCAAACCCTGCGCGATGAATTGGATGTT
>DYPU01000009.1 GCA_020719725.1 Anaerolinea sp.
CCCGCCGACGATCATGACTGGGGGTTGGGCGGGTAGGATGATGGGGTTGATGAGGAGTGAGACGATGGAGATGCGGCCAAAATGATAGGCGATGATGGGTAGGGTGGTGAGTTGGGCCGCCAGGGTCATTAAAAAATAGTTTGAGAGTGGGCCGATCAGGCTTTCGACGGTGCTGGCGGGCAAAAGGCGGCGTAATTTGGCGGCGGTGTAGTCTTGCAGGGGTTGGGCGTAGAGTACCAGTCCCAGGGTGGCGGCAAAGGAAAGTTGAAAGCCGACATCTTGTAAAACGAGTGGGTTGATGGCGGCCATGCTCACTGCCACAAAAGCCAGGGCGTTGAGGGCTACGTTGCGCCGTCCGAGTTGGGCGGCCAGGATGGAGAGGGTTCCCATAATGGCTGCCCGGACGACGGAGGCTTCTGCGCCGACCAACAGTGTGTATCCAGCAATTCCAAGAATGGCGAGGGGCGGCCCTATGTTTTTGCCAAATAATTTACTGAAGAAGCCGACGAATAGGACCGCGATGATGGCGATGTTGAAGCCGGAAATGGCGATGATGTGGGATGTGCCGGTGTTTTTGAAGGCTTGCTGAAGGGGTGGGGCCAGGCCGTTGTCGTTGCCGAGCAGGATGCCGTTTAGCAGGGAGGCTTCGGGGTCGGGAAAGAGCAGGTAGATGCGGCTGGTGAGGCTGGCTTTGAGCTGGTACATGAGCGCCATAAATGGGTTGCTCTCCCCGGCCAGGGGCAAGACTGTGATTTTGTTGGCGGAGAGGCTGCTATGAATGCCATACAGGGCCAGGTAGTCCCGGTATGAGAAGGTTTCGCTTTCTGCGGGCGTGGTTAGCCAACCGCGCACGCGGATTAAATCGCCGTAGCGCAGGTCTTCGGCGCGGTGGGCGCGAATGAGTAGGTTGCCCTGAATGGGAAGATCGCCATCTCCAAAATCGATTGATTGGACTTTGACACGCAGGTTTTGGTAACTGTCGCGCACGTCGGGAGGGGCTGTCAGGCTGCCGGTGATCCAAATTTTTCCGGGATAGTCATTATAGTAGAGCAGGTTTTCCGGGCTGCTAATGGGTTGGGCGGCCTGATAGCGGGCTGCGCCAAGAAATAGGAAAAAGGGTAAAAGGGCGATGAGCCAGGCGCTTTTGGGGTTGACCCGTTGCAAGATCAGCCCGGCGGCCAGTCCCAGGGCCGCTAGTATCAGCCATAAATTTACCGGCAGGACAATTTGTCCGCCGAGTAAAATTCCGCCTAAAAAGGCTAGGGCAACCCACAATAATTGCAGGTTGGCGAGGGTTTCGAGCTTAACCTTCATGCAGGTTGGATTTTAGGAAGAGTAGGATGGCTAACACGGATAGGATTGCTCCAAACAGGAAGGGGGCGCTGGCTCCAAATCCGGGCCAGTTGCCCACTCCTTGCCAGAGCAGCCCAGCCACGAGTGAGGCTGGAAAGGCGGAGAGAGCCAGCGCAGCGTGATACAGGCCATAGGCCCGTCCGCGCAATTCGTCGGGGACTAGGTCGGCCACAAAGGCTTTGGCGGCCCCCTCGGTTAGGGCGTAGTAGACGCCATACAGGCCGAATAAGGCCCAAACCTGGCCGCCGGTTTGGGAGAAGGAAAATCCCAAATAGACCAGCGCGTAAAAGCCCCAGCCTGTCAGAATTAGCTTGCGCCGCCCCAGCCGGTCGGAGAGTGCGCCGAGCGGCCCGGAGAGCAGGGTGTAGACGGCGTTAAAGGTTAGTAACATGCCCACAACTTGCAGCAGGTTTAATCCGCGTTCCTGGCCGCGCAGAATGATGAATGAATCGGAGGAGTTGCCCAGCGTGAATAGGATGGAGGCCAGCAAAAAGAGTTTGAAGCGTTTGTCGAACCCGGCCAGGCTAAAGACCGGCAGGGTGGCTTTTTGGGCAACTTGTACTTCGCGGGCAAATAGGGCCAGCACCACTACCGCCAACAGGGCTGGGATGAAAGAAATCAGTACCAGGGTTTGAAAGGTGCTGCGGGTGAGTTCGGCGGCCCCTTGTTGGCTCAAGTAAATGACCAGTCCGGCAATCGCCAGGCCAGTGAAGGCTCCGGCGGTATCTCCGGCGCGGTGCAGGCCAAAAGCCAGGCCGCGCTGTTTTTCGTCGATGCTTCCGGCCAATAGGGCATCGCGCGGCGCGGTGCGAATCCCTTTGCCCATGCGGTCTACAAATCGCACGCCCAGCACCCAGCCCCACGCATTTGCAAAATAGAGAAAGGGCTTGGCCAGGGTAGAAAGACCATATCCGGCTACCGTCAGCCATTTACGCTTTCCCAGTTGATCTGAAAGTGCGCCAGAATAGAGCTTCATCAGGCTGGCGGTGGATTCTGCAATGCCGTCGATCAGCCCAATCAGCGCAGTGCCAACGCCCAATACATTGCTTAAGAAGAGCGGCAGCAGGTTGGCGATCATTTCAGAAGAAATATCGGTCAGGAATGAAGTGGCGGTAAGTACCCAAACATTGCGGGGCAGACGAAGTTTTTGCATGGTTTCCTTTGGATTGAGCTTCCGCAGCTTTTTTAAGAGGAAGAAAATTTTGAAACTGATTCTACACCCAATCATGATATATTCTTTTTGAAACTGGAAAGCGGAGTGCCAGATGACCTCTTCTAAACTAATTCTTGTAACTGGCCCGATCGGCTATATTGGCGGAAGGCTGATTCCGCGCCTGCTCGAAGCCGGATTTCGGGTCCGGGTGCTGGCGCGCGATCCTTCGCGCCTGCAAGGCCGCCCCTGGTTACACCAGGTCGAAATCGTCCCCGGAGACGTGACTCGCCCCGACAGCCTGGCCGCTGCCATGCGTGGCGTGAGCGCCGCCTACTATCTGATTCACAGCATGGCCGCTGGGCACGGTTATCACAACATAGACCTGGCCTCGGCCCGTAATTTTGCCGCCGCCGCCAAAATCGCCGCCGTGGAACATATCATCTATGTCGGCGGATTGGCCGATTCGCGCGCAAAACTGGCAATGCACCTGCATTCACGCATTGCCACCGGCCAGGCCCTACGCGAAGCCGGTCTCCCTGTCACCGAATTTCGAGCCGGAGTCATTGCCGGGCCGGGCAGCGTCTCATTTGAAATGATTCGCTTCATAGCCGAGCAATTTCCGCTGATGCTTGGCCCCTCCTGGCTCAACCATCGCTCCCAACCCATCGCCACAACCGACATCATCGCCTATTTGCTGGCCGCGCTGGTCACACCGGCCTGCCGCGACCAAATCATCGAACTGGGCTGCGAAACCTCGCGCAGTTACATCGAAATCATGACAGAATATGCCCAAATTCGCGGCCTAAAACGTCAGACCCTGCTTTTGCCTTTTATTCCCCCACTTTTCATGGCTTTTTTTATAGATAAATTGACCCTGGTCGAATTCTCTTACGCCTTACCGTTGGTGGAAGGACTCCAAAACGACAGCCTGGTGCTGGAGCCAACTGCCCGCAACCTGTTCCCATTCATCGAGCCATTAGACTACGCCGAAGCCGTGCGCCGCACCCTGGCCGATCTCGACCCTCGCCGTGTGGAACGCATCTGGTTGGATTGGGGACGGGCGCACGTCCGCTTGCGCCATGAAGGCTTTTTGGTGGACTATTGTGAAACCGCCGCGCAATCCCTGGAGGCGCTGCGCGCTGCCAAGCCACCGCTGGTAACTGGTTGGGAAACGGTGGAAGAAGCTCCGGGTAGTTTGCTTTTGCTGCAAGCGCGGGGCAACTTGCCGGGCAGTTTATGGCTGGAGCGCCGCGCCGCGCCCGTGGGCAAGACATCCACCACTCTTTTTTTTGCGCCCAAAGGTTTGCGCGGATTTTTGTATTCAGTTTTCTTGCGCTTCTGGTACAATACTTTTGTAACTTAGGTTCTAGCATTTCTGGTCAAACTTGGCTGGGGTGACTCGCCTAGAACTAACGAGCCATAATTTAGAAGCAAATCGCTGCGGCGAAGCCGGTTAAAGTCCGGCGCTGTCGCGCAACTGTAAGTTCAGCAATGAACAAGCCAGGTCGCCCGCGCGGTTTGTCTCGCACCAGAATTTTCCGGTGCGCTTACCACTTCTCGCGAAAGGAGGTGGGAACGGCCAACCTTCTTTGGATTTGCCCTCCCGACCTCCCCTGACCTTACCAGCAGGGGATTTTTATTTCTGTATCACTCTGAAGTGACCTTTAAAACACAAAGTCTGGCAATCTCGTTATCAGACTTTTAGGAGAATAAGCCATGTTTCGCAAGTTTAGTTTTGTTTTGGTTGCCCTGGCGCTTTTACTGGCGGCCTGCGCCCCTGTTGCTGCGCCCGCCTCGCTTGGGCTGTCTTTAACTGATGGTTTGGGCCGCGTGGTTAGCCTGGCCGCCCCGGCTCAGAAAGTCGTTTCGATGGCGCCATCCAACACCGAGATTTTGTTTGCGGTGGGCGCTGGCGGCCAGACCATTGGCCGCGATATGTTTTCGGATTACCCGGCACAAGCAATGGCTTTGCCCGATATTGGCGGTTCGATGGGCGAATATAGCCTGGAAGCGATTACTGCCTTGGACCCCGACCTGGTGCTGGCGGCAGAGATTAATACCCCAGAGCAGGTGAAAGCGCTGGAAGACCTGGGGCTTACGGTTTTTTACCTGAAAAACCCAACCACGCTTGAAGAAATGTACACCAATCTGGAAATTGTGGCCCGGCTCACCGGCCACGAGAAGGAAGCCGCCGGGTTGGTGACAGCGCTTAAGGCGCGTGTCGCGGCGGTGGATGAAAAAATTGCTCCGTTTAGTATGCGGATGAGTGTTTTCTACGAGGTGGATGCCAGTGACCCGGCTAAACCCTGGACGGCGGGCAAAGGCACGTTCATCACCTTACTCATTGATCGCGCCGGTGGCTGGAATATCGCCTCTGACCTGGATGCTTACCCACAACTAAGTGTGGAGCAAATTGTGGCCGCCGACCCGCAGGTGATTCTGCTAGGAGACGCGGCCTGGGGCGTGACGGTTGAATCGGTTGCTCAGCGGCCCGGCTGGGAAACCCTGAGCGCCGTCAAAAATGGACAGGTTCTTCCGTTTGATGATAATCTGGTTAGCCGTCCTGGCCCGCGCCTGGTAGATGGCCTGGAAGCTCTGGCAAAATTGCTACATCCCACTTTGTTTAAATAATATGAATGGGTGGCTATTCGAGACCGAATAGCCACCCGCAAACTCCGTACCCAATCTCATGCGCCCCTATGCCCTAATCTTGTTGGCCCTGTTGGTGGCTTTGCTTCTGAGCATTGCCATTGGTTCAGTATTCATTCCGCCCGCCGACCTGTGGGCCGCCCTCACGGGCCAGAGCGCGAGCGACACTGTCCACACTATTTTGTGGAGCATCCGTCTGCCGCGCACCGCTCTGATCGCGCTGGTTGGCGCGGCGCTGGCTGGCAGCGGCGCGGCCTATCAGGGTCTCTTTCGTAACCCGCTGGCCGATCCGTACTTAATCGGCGTGGCCTCCGGCGCGGGCCTGGGCGCAGTGCTGGCAATGTCTATTAAGTGGCCCTACAGCCTGGCCGGGTTAATGGCGGTCCCGTTGGCGGCCTTTTTCGCCGGGCTGCTGACGGTTTTCATCGTGTACCGCCTGGCGCGGGTGGGGGGTAGCCTGCCCACCACCAATTTGATTCTTTCTGGGGTGGCAATTTCATCGTTTGCCACTTCTTTAACATCGTTCCTTATGCTGCGTTCCAGCGGCGAATTGCGCCGGGCCCTGGGCTGGCTGCTGGGCGGCGTCAGCCTGGGGGGCTGGGATTCTGTGCTGGCCCTGCTGCCATTTCTCGCCATTGGACTAACGACTCTAACCCTCAGCGGCCACGCCCTGAACCTGCTTCAATTTGGGGATGACCAGGCCGCCCAATTGGGACTCGATACCCGCCGCGCCAAATTCATCATTGTCATTGCGGCCTCGCTCGTCACCGCCGCCGCTGTCGCATTTGCGGGTATTATCGGTTTTATTGGCCTCATTGTCCCGCACATCGTCCGCATCTGGTGGGGCGCAGATTATCGTCGAGTTGTCCCACTCAGCATTTTAGGCGGAGCCAGCACCCTGCTCTTAATCGATACCCTGGCGCGCGTTGTCATTGCGCCGCAAGAACTGCCGCTTGGCATTGTGACTGCTCTGGCCGGAGCACCCTTCTTTTTATGGGTGCTGCGCCGCGCCAAACTGGGAGGAATATGGTAAATGTTGCGAACCTCTCGGTGCGTTATGGCCCGCGCCTGGCGCTCCAAAACATTAGCTTTATGATGGAAAAAGGGGAGATTTTGGTGCTGGTTGGGCCAAACGGCTCTGGTAAATCGACTCTTATCCGGGCTTTGAGCGGAATCCTGCCCGCCGCATCTGGGGCCGTGCGCCTTTCTGGCCGTTTAATGAACAGTCTCAGCCCTACCGAACGCGCCCGTCAACTTGCGGTTGTCCCACAGAGTCCCCAGCTTCCTCCGGCATTTACCGCCCTCGAAACGGTACTTTTTGGCCGCACCCCCTACCTGAACTTTCTTGGGCAACTTTCCCCGCGCGATGAGCAAATTGCGCGCGATTCGCTGGCGCGGGTGGATGCTTTGGCCCTGGCCGAGCGCCGGGTTGGGGAGCTTTCTGGCGGCGAACAACAGCGCATTCTGTTGGCGCGCGCCCTGGCCCAGCAAACCCCCCTATTGCTTTTAGACGAGCCTACCAGCCACCTCGACATTCAGCATCAGATGACGCTGATGGAGTTGACCCATGCCCTGGCCCGTGAATGTAACCTGACGGTGCTGATCGCCCTGCACGACCTCAACCTGGCTGCTCGTTATGCAGATCGAATTGCCCTGTTGGAAAGCGGCAAACTGAAAGCCATTGGCAAACCGGCAGAAATTCTCACCTCGCAAATCATCTCGCAAGTCTATGGCTGGCCGGTGCAGGTCATTCAGCATCCCTTTCACGATTCTCGGCTGGTATTGCCGCGCTAAGCAACAGGAAACTACAGTAAAATCAGCCGAGTAATCGTTTTTTAGCCCCTGCACTTGTTCTTCGGGGCAGAAAAAGCCTGAATGCGATAGCGGTTTACCCAGAATTTCACGGATTTTTCTAAAAAAGTCGTAACCACTTAGCTATAAATCCCACCAGCTACTGTAATCGGCCCCGCCCATTGTTCATAGCCACAGGGCTTCAGTCCCCGGTAAAACAGGCGAAGAAGCGAACCGGCTGAATCGTTATAAAAAGCCATCCAAAATTAGGGCCTTTACGGTAAAAAAACTATGCAGTGGTTTCATCTGCTTAATTCGTCCTGGTTCTGGCTGAAAAACTTGTTTTACACAGTACCTGGCGGGCTTGACGGTTGGTTTGTAGCACATTATGCGGCATTGCACCTGAAGATTTTCGACTTTAGAGAAAAAATATGAATTTCATCTCTCTTCTTCCTGTTTTGTACGGACTTGGCGCAGCAATTGCCTGGGGGGCCGGTGATTTTGCGGGTGGCCTGGCAGCCCGGCGCAGCAACGCTTTGGCTGTAGTCTTTAATGCCGAGTGGGTTGGCCTGGTTGGCGTGGTCATCATCGCAGTTACTTTAGGCGAACCCGCCATGACCACCAGCGCCTGGTTAATTGCCATGCTCGCCGGAATCTTCGGCTCTTTTGGCCTGATTGTGCTCTACAAATCGATGGCAGATGGTCAAATGAGCATTGCCGCGCCGATTTCAGCCCTTTTGGCGGCCAGTTTGCCGGTGGCGGTGGGCAGTTTTAGCCAGGGGCTGCCCGGTCCGGCCACTCTTTTGGGTTTTTTCTTGGCGTTGGTGGCGGTCTGGTTTATTTCGGCGGGGGAGGGCGGCCAGCTTGGACTGAAAATTGAGGACTGGAAAGTCTTGCGCCTACCGTTTTTGTCGGGCATTGGCTTCGGTTTGTACTTCATCTTAATGCATCAGGCCGGGCAAGATTCTACTTTGTGGCCGCTGGCCGCTTCACGCAGTGGCGGCCTGGCTCTAATGTTAAGTTATGCTCTGTTTAAGCGGCCTTCTTTGCGGCTGGCGCGCCCGGTTTGGCCGATTGTGGCGGTTAATGCCACGCTGGATGTGAGCGCCAATGGCTTTTATGTTCTCGCCAGCCAGGTGGGGCGGTTGGATGTGGCCTCTGTGCTTGGGTCGCTTTATCCTGGGCTAACAGTCTTGCTGGCCTGGCTGATTTTGAAGGAACGCATTCACCTTTGGCAGTGGTTGGGAATTGGGCTGGCCCTGGCCGCCATTGGATTAATTGCGCTTTAAGCCACTAGCAGCACATTTGTAAAACATCTTACGGCCTTTTTAGCCGATAAAAAACACAAAAAAACAGGCATTTAGCCTGTTTTTTTGTGTGGGCGCAAAGGGACTCGAACCCCTGACCTCCTCGGTGTAAGCGAGGCGCTCTAACCAACTGAGCTATGCGCCCGTGCGCCGAATTATACTCGAAAAAAGATATTGCTGAAGCCTACCCTGACACCGTAAAACATTTTTTGTGGCGAATGTGCTAAACTTTCAAGAACATACAAGCTCAAATCCTTGGCGCTCCCTAAAACAAGGTCATTGTCACAAAACAATACTTTAAACCGCGCGTCATACCGGGTTGTTGAGTTTCACTTCACTGAATAGAAAGATTTCCCGGAGGTTCTATGCGTTTTGTTCGTTTCCAAATCAAAGATCAAGCTCCCCGCCAGGGGTGGATTCTGGAAGGTAAAGTTGGCGAGGTGGATGGCGATTTTTTTACCGAATATCGCCGCCTCAAGGCCGAAATTCCGCTGGATGAAGTTCGTTTATTGGCCCCAGTCTTGCCAGGCAAAATCATTTGCGTAGGCCGCAATTACGCCGACCATGCCAAAGAGTTGGGCAACGAAGTGTCCAAAGTTCCACTCATCTTCCTTAAACCGCCCTCGTCTGTGATCAACCCCGGTGACTCAGTGATTTTGCCGCCCCAATCGCAGCAAGTGGAGCACGAAGCCGAGTTGGTTGTCGTCATTGGCAAACGTGGGCGCAACATCACCGCCGAATCTGCTCGTGAACACATTTTTGGCTATACCATTGGGAATGATATTACCGCCCGCGACCTTCAAAAAACTGATGGACAATGGACACGCGCCAAAGGATTTGACACCTTTTGCCCCTTCGGCCCATGGATCGACACCGATTTCGACATTGCAGATGCGCTCATCACCTGCCGGGTCAGCGGCCAGCCGCGCCAGATGGCCTCGACGCGCGATATGGTTTTTAGCGTGGGCACACTGGTGGCCTACATCTCATCTGTGATGACTCTCGAACCAGGCGACATTATTTTTACTGGAACCCCGGCTGGGGTGGGGCCGCTCACAGATGGAGACGAGGTTATCGTCGAGATCGAAGGGCTTGGGATACTAAAAAACCCGGTTCGAAAGTAAAATTCTCTTGAACAGCCAGCGGGAATCCGGTCTGAGCATTCTTTAGACCGGATTCCCGCTAAAAGGCTTCACTCAATTTGAGAGATGATGGTATTCCTGGCTCCGGCTGCTTTTAGAGCGGATGCGACTGATTCTGCTCTTTCGGGGGCTACCAGCGCGATCATATTCCCCCCACGCCCGCCACCGCTTAATTTAGCGCCCTCGGCCCCGGCAGCTTTGGCCGCCCAAACCAACCGGTCCAGTTCTGGCGACGATACGGTCATTGCCTGTAACAGAGTCTGATTTGCTGCCATCAAAGGCCCCAGGCTGGCAATTTCGCCGGTTTCGATGGCTTTTTTGGCAGCGGTGACGATTGTTCCCACCTGGTCAAAGACTGCTTCCCAGTGGCCTTTATCTGCTTCCCAGAGTTTTCTCACTGCGCCCACCGCTTCCCTGGTTGGGGCAGTGATTCCGGTATCGGCGATAACCAGGCTGAAAGGCCGCTCAACGCGGAAGGTCTGGATCGGCTGTCCGCGCACAAAATAAACCGGCCTGGCGTAGGTGATGACGGTATTGTCGATTCCTGAAGGCGTGCCGTGATGCAGCTTTTCGACCTCGTACGCCAATTGGTTGACTTGTTCATCGGATAGTGGGCATTGTACGGCGGATGACAAGGCCCTAATTACCGCCACGCTGACTGCAGCACCAGACCCTAGCCCGGAGGCCACCGGAATTGTGGATGTAATTGTTAGCTGTAGCGCGGGTGGGTGGGCAATGCCCAAAACTTGGAAAACGCTGCTAATAACGGCGGCCAGCGGGTGGGGGGTTGGGGCGGCCAGTAAGTGGCTCAAAGTTGTTGAAAGCCCAATATCGGGAGCGGCTATCAGCACCGCATCCGCCCAATTTTTTCCCGCTAGAGATGGCCCTGCGATGGTTTGGGCCTGATTTTCTGTTTGTAAAGTTGCGCGCGCATTTGCGTGGATTTGTAAGACTGGCACGGCCAGGGCTGGGCGGCCATAAACTACTGCGTGTTCGCCAAATAAAATAATTTTTCCCGGAGCCGATGCGATTGTCATTGGAAAAGGTAAAAGACTGCTAAAACTGCTAATCCCCATAGAATAATTGAAAATTGTAAAGGCCGGTCTGCCAGAACCACATCTTCGGGTGCGCCGCCAATTTCTTTTACTTGAAGCAGGTATTGGTAACGTAAAATACTGTAAATGATAAAGGGGATGGTCAGCATCATGGCGTGATTATCTGGTAAATTTGGCGCGGAGAATGTATACAGGCTGTAGGTGATAATTGTTGTGCCCGAAGCCAGGCTGATGAGTTGATCGAGGAAGTTGATGGTGTAGCCGTCCAGCACTTTGCGTTGCGTGTTTGGGCCGCCCGCTAGTTCTGCTAATTCTGCCCGGCGTTTGCCAGTTCCCATTAGCAGCGCCAAAAAAATTGTAAATAAGTAAATCCAGGGGGAGAAGCGCTGCACATCAATCAGCGTTACGCCTGCTGCTACCCGCAAAACATAGAATGAAGCCAGGACGATGATGTCGAGCAGGGCAATATGTTTTAGCCATTTGGAATAGAATAAATTACCAATAAAATAAAAGCCGGTAATAAGCGCAAAAGTCGGTGAAAGCAGGTAGGCTAATGGAAAAGCGATTGCAAGGATGGCAATTGCAAAGCCCCAGGCGGCTGGGATGGGTAATTTGCCTGCCGCAATGGGCCGATTGCGCTTGGTGGGGTGTTTGCGGTCTGCTTCGACATCAGCGATGTCGTTGACGATATAAACCACGCTCACAATTAGGCTAAAGATTAAAGCGCCCAACAGGGTGTGTAAAATGGCTTCAAAATTAGTCAGCTTACGGTCGAAGACCAGCGCCGCTAGTAAAAATACACTTTTTGCCCACTGTTTGGGGCGCATGGTTTTGAGCAGGGCTTTTAACATGCCGTTATTTTACTAGAGACAAGGTTGAATTGGGTATTTGGAATGAGTTACAATTCTCCCATGTCTAAAATACGTCTTGACCTTCTACTTGTCGAGCGCGGTCTGGCCGAAAGCCGCGCCAAAGCCCAGGCCATCATCATGGCCGGGCAGGTGCGTGTCAATGGGCAGATGGCCGACAAGGCCTCTACTCATTTTTTGCCGGAAGTCCAGGTGATTGTCGATTCTGGCCCGCGTTTTGTCTCGCGCGGCGGCGAAAAACTGTTGGCCGCGCTGGAAGCATTTTCGGTTACCCCCAGTGGATTGATTTGCGTGGATGTTGGCGCTTCCACGGGTGGATTTAGTGATTGCCTGCTGCAACATGGCGCGGCTAAAATTTACGCCATTGATGTTGGCAAAGGGATTTTGCATTGGAAACTCCGCTCTGACCCCCGCGTCATTGTTATGGAAGAGACCAATGCCCGTTATGTCGAAACCCTGCCCGAACCGGCGCAATTGGTTGTTTGTGACGCCTCTTTTATTTCGTTAAAAACTCTTTTGCCAGTGATGAAAAAGTGGCTAACCCCTGAAACGGCCTTGCAAAAAGCGGAAGTCGTTGCAGCGGGGTCTCTCATTACCCTCATCAAGCCCCAATTTGAAGCAGGCCGCAAAGAATCGGCCAAACATAAAGGGGTGATTCGTGATTCGGAAGTACATCGCCGGATACTGATTGAGGTGTTGAGCTTTGCTCAAGAGATTGGGTTTAGTTTGCGCGGTCTAATTCAATCGCCTGTGCTGGGGCCAAAGGGGAATATTGAGTTTTTGGCGTGGCTGGGGCTTGGTAACACAATCAGCGCCGATTTATCGGCGCTGATTGATCCGCTGTTTGAGGCAAAGGCCCTGCAAGATTAGACCGGCTCTTGTGGTTCTGCCACCTGGCGGCGGGATTCGGCTAAAATTTCTTCAATACTCATGTTTTTGCGTGATTTTTGCGCGGGGTGATAGTGAACGTGGACCCGGCGCACATTGGGGACCACTGCGCACAATAAAGTTTCTACTTTACTTGAAATTTTATCCCCTCCAGAACGGTCATACTGCCATCTACTCCAATGGTCAGGTTAACCACAATATGCGGGCCAAAACGATGGGCCTGGATTTCTTCCAGTTGTTTTACATCCGGCATCTTTTTTAAGATTTCTGCCATTTGTTCGGCTAATTGTTTGCTCGGCACAGCATCCATCAACTCTACTGAAGATTCACGCAAAATATAAATTCCGGTACGCAAAATAAGCAGGGCCACCAAGGCTCCGGCCAGTGGGTCTACCCAGGGCAGGCCGCGCTGGCCCAAAAAAATGCCAACCGCCGCCGCTGAAGCTGAAAGCAAGTCGTTGCGATGATCATAAGCCATTGCCTGCACCACAGGGTTGTTGGTTTCTTGTCCCAGCCGTCCGATATAGATGGTCATGAAAATTTTTAAGCCAATTGTAAAGAGCGCCACCCATAGGGCCAGGTCTGAAGCGCCCTGATACCCATTTAGCCCGCCTGAGAGTAAATCCTAAATTTTATCAATGGCATCCCAGAAAACGGCTACAGCGGTTGTGACAATGAATGAACCAACCACAACCGATGCGATGCTTTCAAGTTGGCGGTGGCCGTAGGGATGTTCATTATCCGCTGGTTTGTTTGCCAGCCGCACAAAAATACTGGCGACAACATAATAGGCCACGTCCGAAGTCGAATTAATTCCTTCCGCCAACAAGGCCGGGCTGTGACTTGAAATTCCGATGCTTGTTTTTAGCGCAGCCAGAAAAATATTCGTTCCCAGCCCAAGATTGACGGCTTGCAGGCTTTTTTTATCACGTTGGTCTGTCATTCTAAGCTCTCAAAAAGAATATCGACGTCATTATTGAATGGCGGACTGCAAGTATAATAGCGCAGTGTCTCGAATGGAATGGAATAAACGATGAAATGTCCAAAATGTCTGGCTGGGCTTGTAAAAAAATCTTATAAGGGGATGATGGAAGTGGAGTGCTGCCCCAATTGTCGCGGTATGTGGCTCGATTTTGACGAGTTGGATCGCCTTGAGGATGTTGTTTTTGACCGGGATGATCTGAAAGGATCGCTGATTCACCGTCAAGTGGTTTCTGATGCGTTTTGTCCGCTTTGTGGTGCGCCGCTGCAAGAGTTTCAGTACCGGCTCTTTGATCTAAAATTGGAGTTTTGCCCGGTTGCCCGGCATGGGTTTTGGTTGGATGCCGGGGAAGACGAGCGGGTTTTGGAAGTGATGCGTCGGCGCGCAGCCGAAATGAGCCGCAAATTGGATGCCGAGATGGAATGGCGCAAGACTCTTAAGCAAATGCACAACCTGTTTAAAGAAACCAAGTGACCGTATCCAGGGTAAGTATCAAAATCGGTTATACTTTTATCGCCTTTGCCTAAACGCCAAAGGTTCTTCTTATTTTATTTTCCTGAAAGAAACACATGTCTGACCATATTCGTAATTTTTGTATTATTGCCCATGTTGACCACGGCAAATCTACGCTTGCAGACCGTTTGCTTCAAATCACCGGCACAATTTCGGATCGGGATATGACGGCCCAGGTGCTTGATACAATGGATTTGGAGCGCGAAAAGGGCGTGACCATTAAAGCATCTGCCGTGCGTATGAACTATCGCGCCGCGGATGGCAAGGACTATGAACTAAATCTGATCGATACCCCCGGCCATGTCGATTTTGGCTATGAGGTTAGTCGCGCTCTAAATGCTTGCGAAGGCGCGATTTTGGTGGTAGATGCCACCCAGGGTATTGAAGCTCAAACATTGGCTAATCTGTATCAGGCCCTGGATGCCGATCTGGCAATTATTCCGGTAATCAATAAAATCGACCTGCCTTCGGCCCGCCCTGACGAGGTGGCCGAAGACGTGGCGGCCTTGCTTGGGGGTGATGCGGCGGACGTGCTCCAGATTTCGGCTAAAGATGGGCTGAATGTTGCGCAGGTGCTGGAGGCCATTGTCGAAAAAGTTAGGCCGCCCAGGGGAGTGGACGAAGGTACGTTGCGGGCGCTGGTGTTTGATTCGCATTATGATTCTTATAAGGGTGTGATCTGCTATGTGCGGGTGGTCGAAGGCTCGGTTTCGGTCAACGACACGGTGCGGATGATGGCAACCAGGGTGGATGTTAAGCCAATTGAAGTGGGTATTTTCTCGCCAGTGATGAAACCTGTCAGCGTGCTGCGGGCCGGAGAAGTTGGCTATATCGCTACCGGGTTGAAGACCGTCCACGATGCCCGCGTGGGAGATACCATTACCAAGGCCAATGCGCCTGCGGCAGAACCGCTTCCGGGTTATTTTCATCCCAAACCGATGGTTTTTGCAGGCGTTTACCCGGTGGATGCAGAAGATTACAGCGATTTACGCGATTCGCTTGAAAAGTTACAATTGAATGATGCTTCGCTGACGTATGCGCCTGAAACCTCGCAGGCGATTGGGTTTGGTTTTCGGGCGGGGTTTTTGGGTCTGTTTCACATGGAGATTATTCAAGAACGGATTGAGCGTGAGTATGATTTAGACGTTCTCTTTACTGCGCCTTCGGTGGAATACGAAGTGGTGACGGTGACGGGCGAGACGCTTTTGATTGATTCACCGGCGGAATTGCCCGAAGAGGGCAAGGTGGCTGAAATTCGGGAGCCGTGGATGCGGATTGAGATTATTACGCCGACGGATTATTATGGCACGATTATGGATTTGGTGACCAAGCGTCGCGGTATTTTTAAGCAACAGGAGTACCCGGCTCCGCACCGCGTTCAACTCGATTTTGAAATTCCGTTGGCTGAGTTAATTGTGGATTTTTTTGACGAGTTGAAGAGTCGCACCAAAGGATATGCTTCCCTGGATTATCAGTTTTTGGAATATCGCGCGGATCAATTGCAAAAATTGGAAATTTTGGTCAATAATGACCCTATTGATGCTCTGGCGGCGATTGTGCATAACAAAGATGCGTATCATAAAGGCCAGGCTTTGATAACCAAGCTGAAAGAGATTATTCCGCGCCAAATGTTTGATGTGGCAATTCAGGCGTATTCGGCGGGGCGGGTGATTAGTCGGGCCAATGTGCGCGCACTGCGTAAGGATGTGCTTGCCAAGTGTTATGGTGGTGATATTACCCGCAAGAAGAAATTGCTTGAAAAGCAGAAAAAGGGCAAACGCCGCTTGAAGATGGTTGGCAATGTGGAAATTCCGCAGGAAGCGTTTATGGCTGTGTTGAAGTTGGGTGACGAGTAGGTGGTATTGCTAGCCGCGAAGAAAACCAAGTTTTTAGTGTTTTCAAGCCCGGAGCGTCGTTGAAAGACGTTCCGGGCCTAAACTGCCCCACGATTGTGGGGTTGGGAACGTGTTGTTTTTGATAGGACTAGGATGAAAGAACTTATTTACGGACGCAATGCAGTTTACGAAACCTTACTTGCCAAGCGGCGGCATTTTTTTGGGCTGGAAGTTGGCGAAGGTGTTCAGGAAAAGGGGCGCTTGCATGAAATTTTGCAATTGGCTGCTACGCGCAAAATTCCGGTGCGGCGCGTGCCGCGCACTTATTTGGAGCGATTGAATGTTAATCACCAGGGCGTGCTGCTCGAGGCTTCGGCTTACCCGTACCGTGAATTGACCGATATTTTGGATTTAGCCGAAAAACGCGCCGAACCGCTGTTTGTACTGTTGCTTGATACGCTTAATGACCCGCAGAATTTTGGCACCCTTTTACGCACCGCCGAGATTGTTGGAGTGCATGGGGTCATTATTCCGCTGCGGCAGACTGTCACCGTCACCCCGGCGGTGGTTAATGCTTCGGCTGGGGCCAGTGAACACTTGCTGGTGGCCCAGGCCAACCTGCATCAGGCGATTGAAGAATTGAAAAAGGCCGGGGCTTGGATTATTGGACTGGAAGGCGGAGACCAAGCCAGGGCGGCAGAGCAGGTTCGGCTGGATGGCGCTTTGGGGCTGGTCGTTGGCTCGGAGGGGGAGGGAATGCGTCCATTGGTGGCAAAATCCTGCGATATTCTTCTGAAATTACCAATGCGTGGACAGGTCGAATCACTTAATGCGGCGGTGGCTGGCTCGGTGGCTTTGTATTTGGCTTTGATGGCGAGACAGAGGGCGGAATCCAAAATTTCCTGATTTTGGATTCCTGGAGGACTAGAATCATGACAACCTATCATTTTCCGCGAGGGTTTTTGTGGGGAACGGCAACCGCTTCTCACCAAGTTGAAGGGAATAACACCAATAACAACTGGTATCGCTGGGAACAGGATGGAAAAACCAAACACCATTCTGGCCTGGCTTGTGATTGGTGGGGGGGGCGCTGGCGCGAGGACATGGATCGCGCTGTCGAAACCGGCCAGAACGCGCATCGTTTCTCGATTGAGTGGAGTCGCATTCAGCCTGAGCCAGATCGGTGGGATGAAGATGCGCTGGAAAAATACCGCGCCATGGCGCGTGGCATGGTGGAACGCGGTATCACTCCTATGGTCACGCTTCACCACTTTACCGACCCGTTCTGGTTATATGAGCGCTGTGGTTGGGAAAAAGAAGAGACTGTCGCCCTTTTTGAAAAATATGTTCGCAAAGTAGTTGAAGCGCTCAAAGAATATGTCAATCTGTGGACAACCATCAACGAACCCAATATTTACTCCTTAAGCGGCTATGTCTCCGGGGATTTTCCGGCCTGTAATAAAGGCTTGGCCGTGGCAGTGCGCGTTCTTGCCAATTTACTGCGCGGGCACGCTGCCGCATATCACGTCATTCATCAAATTCAACCAGAGGCGCGGGTTGGTTATGCCCTGCACTATCGCCCCATGGTTCCGGCCAATTCCTGGTCTCCACTTGACCGGTTAATGCGTAACATCCAGTATAGCGGCGTGAACCTGGCTTTTCCAACCGGCATTTCAACTGGTGTCATACGCACCCCGCTTGGAAAAATTTCTATCCCGCAAGCCAGGGGAACTCAGGATTTTCTGGGCCTAAATTACTATTCGGTGGACACCGTCAAATTTGATCTGACCAAAGCCAAAGAAATGTTTGGCAAGCGTTTCTATCCTGCCGATTCCGATTTTAGCGCCACCAAGTTCATCGCCAACATTCCCGAAGGTCTGTATCAATCGATTGAGTGGATTGCCAAAACCTATCCCGATTTGCCCATTCTTATCACCGAAAATGGCGTTGAAGACCCCGCCGATGCCATGCGTCCGCGTTACCTGGCCCAACACCTGCACCAGGCCTGGCGAGCCGTCAACTATGGTTTTCCGGTCAAAGGCTATTTCCATTGGTCACTGGTTGATAATTTTGAATGGGAGCGCGGCTGGACGCAGCGCTTTGGCTTGTGGGGCCTGGAGGTCGAGACCCAGGCCCGCATCCGCCGCCCCAGCGTCGATTTTTATGCAGCTATTTGCAAAGAAAACGGCATTTCGCGCGCAATGGTCGAGCAGTACGCGCCCGAAGTGCTGGAAAAGATTTTTCCCAACGTAACCCCCTAACCTGAAGATGTGTTTGCCCGATACCTTCATTTACAACATCCGCAATTCCTTTGGCGCAGAAGGTGAGCGCTGGCTCTCAGATTTGCCAGCATTGCTAAAAAAAACGGCCCGCCGCTGGGGTTTATCCCTGGGCGCGCCGTTTTCGCTTTCCTACAACTATGTCTGCGTCGCATCACGCGCCGACGGGACCGAAGTTGTCTTAAAATTGGGTGTCCCCAACCGTGAATTGAACAGCGAAATAGCCGCCCTGCGCCTGTTTGATGGCAATGCCGCCTGCCGTTTGCTGGACGCCGACGATGCGAATTTTGCTTTTTTATTAGAACGCCTGCGACCAGGGCAAACACTCGCGAGTGTGGCCGATGACGAAGCCCGGACTTGGATCGCTTGCGATATCATGACTCGCATCTGGCAGCCTGCCCCGCCCGAATTGCCGTTCATTCCTCTTTCGGAATGGTTTGACGCGTTGGATGATCTGCGTCCACGCTATGGCGGCGCAACTGGCCCTTTTCCACGCTGGCTGGTAGAGCGGGCCGAGGCACTTTTGCCGGATTTATTGCACCCGTCAAACCCAGCGCTGCTAATTCATGGTGATTTTCACCATTTTAACGTGCTCAATAGCGAGCGTAGCGAATGCGGCTGGCTGGCGATAGACCCCAAAGGCGTGGTCGGCCCGCCTGGCTATGAAGTTGGCCCACTCCTGATTAATCCCTGGGGCGATTTTCTAAAAACAGCTAATCCTAGCCAATTAACTGCGTGTCGCCTGGCGATTTTGAGCGAGCATTTGGGGCTGGAGCGCAGTTTGTTGCGCGATTGGGGGCTGTGCCATTGCCTGCTTTCGGCCTGGTGGGATATATCTGACGAGAATACTGGCGGGGAATATCCCCTGGCCTGCGCCGAAATTATTGCCAGCGCGCTGGTTTAATAATCCAATAAAACAACTTGCGGGTCACGCGCTGTTTTTCGCGCAAATTCTTCTTGTTTTGCCAATGGCCCGCGGGTATCCCATTCGCAGCTAAACCGGTCGGCCTGTTTATATTCGCGTTTTTGCAAGACCCGAATCTGCAATTTGTGGAACAGATTATCGAGTTCATCCAACTTTTTTGTGCTGGTAGCGCTGATGAGGTAAGTGCGCACCTCGCGGCCTCGCGCGTCTAGCCAACGGTCGATGCGGGCAAAAATCCATAGGACGGCAATCACCATTAGCCCGGTAGCCGCCGCCAGCGCAAACTCTCCCAGCCCAATCGCCATGCCCATCGCGGCAGCCGCCCAAATAGAAGAAGCGGTAGTGAGTCCTTTGACGCGCCCTTCGGTAAAAAGGATAGCTCCCGCCCCCAAAAAACCAACTCCGCTGACAATATTCGCGGAAATTCGGTCTCCTTCACCCAGTTTGAGTGAAAGAATTGTGAATAGGGTAGCCCCAACCGTAATCAGGGTAATGGTGCGTAGTCCGGCGCTTTTGTTGTGCATTTCACGTTCAAGGCCAATAATGGCTCCGATCAGCAGCGCCACGGCCAGTTTTGTAAAATCTTCTGGAGAGATATACATGCCAGTATTTCCTTTCAAAATAAATCGGGCAACCCCAAAAGGGTTGCCCGATTTATTTTACACGGTTTTTCAGAGGTTATTTTGTCTGTTCTTCTCGCCTGGCTTTTAGTTTGCCGTGCAAGCTAATGCTGACCACTCGTTCGCTGCCATTCATCAGCTTTTTTAGGTTGGGGCGCAAGGCCCACAATAAGAGCATTTCAGCCAAAATGCCATATAATACATAAATCCAGGGGGAGTATCCCAGCCAGGCGCGTATGGCAAAGACAATGATGGCGGCCAGGGCTACGCTCATGGTTGTTACAGAGGCATAGCCAAGTCCAAAAAACACCAATGCGCCAAAGGGGATGACAATTAAGGCCGAAACTGGCCACAACCCGAGTGCGCCGCCTGCGGCTGGGCCGCCCCCTGCTCCACCGCGCAGCCGTTTGAATTTGCCATTTTTGTCAAACTCAGGCAGGTAGGCCGAGTAATTATGACCAAGAATCGCCGCTACTGGTGCCAAAACGTAAATCCACTCGTTTGTGGTAAAGGCCTGAGCAATCCAGACCGCCGCCGCGCTTTTGAGAATATCCATGAAGGCGGTGCCTAATCCGGCCCAAAAACCGGCAGCGCGCAAGGCATTAGTGCCACCTGTGCGTCCGCTTTCTACCGTGCGAATGTCTTTCCCTGTTTTCAACTTGACGATAATCAATCCAAATGGGATTGAGCCGAGCAAGTAGCCGAGCAAAACCAGCCCTGAATCAATCAAGAACTGCATCCTCTTGCCTCCGTTGATGATTTTGTGTGAGATGTTGGATTACTCAAACTAGCGGAACGTATTTTTGTTTAAAAGGTAACACAAAAAAAACAAGATAGTTGCATTTGGTGAGGTTTGCAGGCTGGGCTATTTCAAAAGAAAAGCGGCTAACCAGAAAATGCCAAAATAAATCCCGGCTTCAGCCAAAGCGCGGCGTGGGGTTGCGGTTTCACCCTGATTGATTGCTAATCCGGTCAGGGCATAAACGGGCGACAATACCACCAGCCCGTATTGAACGGGGGAAACCGGCCAATAGTGCATGACAGCCGCAATTTGAGTGGTAATGAGGGCAATTCCAATGGCCCATTGCCACTCCCAACGACCATTAAGCCGCAGGTGTAGCGCCCGTAAACTGACCAGGCCAGCAGCGGGGAAAATCACCAGCAAAATTAGCGCCAGACGCGCTCCGGCATATTCCAGGCTGGCAGCTAGAAGAAGGAAGATTGAAAAAGAAACAGCAATTAGACCGGCTGATGCCAAGGTGTAGCGCGTATCAGACGAATCGAGCACGATATATTCGGAGACATAGGTCATCAACAGGAGAATTGTCCCCAGAAATAAACCAAGCCACCAAGCCGGGCCAGAAGGTAAGTTGTAGAGCGATATTCCAAGCACAAAAGCGGTTAGCGCGGGCAAAAGCCAATATTGCACACTGATTTCTGACGCAAAATTGGGGTGACTACGCAGCAGCCAATCCATGCCAGCCGCGGTTAGCCCAGCTGCCAAAAAGGTGGCCGCGATATTGAGATTTAGCGGAATGGATAGCCCAACCCCAAAGAAATTCCAATTAAAGACTGGGCTTTGAACTTCTATCAAACGAGTCAGAGCATAGGTCAGCAAAACAGCGGCAGAGAGAATACTAAGCCGGTTCGAATCGGGGGTGTGACGGAGAGCATCTGGCATAACAGCATTGTACCTTTAGTAACTTGTTTTGTGAAATGCCCGGTCTGACCCCCAATTTGTGTTATGAGATGGAAATTGAATCTGCCAAGTTGGCTGTGGTAGAATCATCTGGTTATGGAAATGCGCAATCGTGAACTCCCCCCCAGCCCACCCGGCATTATTTCAGCTCTGATGAATGGATTTAATGTCGTTGCCAGCCATGTTGGGCTAATTTTGCTGCCGATAGCTTTCGATTTGTTTTTATGGCTTGGGCCGCGCCTAAGCCTATACAAGCTGATTCAGCCTAGCCTGCGCGAAATGGAGCATCTCGCGCTCCAGAATCCGACAATTGCAGAGAACATGACCTTTTTTACCGAATTTTGGCGGCAAGTAAATTTATTCGGCATTTTGCGTACTTTCCCGCTTGGTGTTTTTAGCTTGATGAGCGCCAATCTTTCCCTCACTTCACCGCTTGGGGCGCGGGCAGAAGTAGAAGTTGCCGGTTTTTTAAATTTTCTGTTTTGGCTTTTGGGGTTGACGATTAGCGGCTGGCTGCTTGGTATTCTCTATTTTTACTTTGTGGCCCAAGTTGCGGCCAAAGAGCCTTTCAAACCGCTCACTTTGGGAAGATCGGTTTGGCACGGATTGCTCTTATCTGGCTTTTGGTCTTTAGCTGTGCTAATGATTAGCCTGCCTTTGTTTCTTCTAATGGGTGTGTTGTTTTTGATTAATCCGGCCATCGCATCTTTTGCCTATCTGATCATAGCCTTTCTTGCAATGTGGCTGATGCTTCCCGTGTTCTTTTCTGGTCATGCTATTTTTGCCGATTCTCAGAACTTTTTTCGTTCCATTGTGCGTAGCTTTCGGATGATGCGCTATGCGCTGCCCTCGCTGGGTTGGTTTGCGCTTGTATCGCTTATCATTTCGCAGGGTCTAAATTTTCTGTGGCTCGTCCCTCCGGCAGATTCGTGGATGATGCTGGTGGGCATTTTTGGACATGCTTTTATCTCAACGGCTTTACTTGCGGCCAGTTTTATCTATTATCGAGACCTGAACGCATGGGTTGAGTCGGCGTTACTTTGGATGAAGAAGCGCACCAATTCAGTTCAGGCCTAATCTTGGAGGATTCAGTGGTACAACCTGCAAATTACGATGCAACCAGCATTCAGGTACTCGAAGGGTTGGAGGCCGTTCGCCGCCGCCCCGGAATGTACGTAGGCGGAACAGACATTAAAGCCCTGCACCACCTCGTTTATGAAGTGGTGGATAACTCAATCGACGAGGCTCTGGCCGGAGCCTGTACACGCATCAATATTGCCATTCACGAAGATTCAAGTGTTACGGTTGAAGACAACGGGCGCGGTATTCCCGTCGATATTCACCCAGAGAAAAAGATTTCCGCGTTAACCGTTGTGATGACGGTTCTCCATGCGGGTGGCAAATTTGGCGGCGGCGGCTACAAAGTTTCGGGTGGGTTGCACGGCGTCGGTGTCAGCGCAGTGAACGCCCTTTCGGAGTGGTGCGAGGTGGAGGTGCGGCGCGCTGGTCAGGTTCACTTTCAACGATTCGAGCGCGGCTATCCCAAAGAACCGGTCAAAGTCATTGGCAAAGCCAATGAAGGTGCCAGCGGAACCCGCACCACCTTCAAATTTGATCCGACAATTTTCAAAGATGAACTGGATTTTCGGTTTGATACACTCGTTCAGCGATTCCGCGAAATGGCCTTTGTCACACGCGGTGTGACCATCCACTTTTTGGATGAGCGCTCCAATCGAGAGATGACCTTTTACTTTGAAGGTGGAATTACTTCCTTTGTGCGCTACCTGAACCGCAACCGTCAAACGCTGCATCAGGTGATGTATGCCGAGAAACAGGTGGATGGCGTGGGGGTTGAGGCAGCTGTGCAATATACAGATGCTTTTACCGAATCGGTCTATTCATTTGCCAACACCATCAATACGATTGATGGTGGGACGCACATGACTGGTTTGCGTACAGCCCTGACGCGCGTGGTTAACGACTACGCCCGAAAAAGCGGATTGTTGAAAGAATCTGACCCAAACTTTACCGGCGATGACACCCGCGAAGGGTTGACGGCGATTGTCTCGATTAAGCACCCAGACCCGCAGTTTGAATCGCAAACAAAAGTAAAGTTGATGAACCCAGAAGTGCAAACCTACGTTGCCCAGGCCGTGGTCGAGGCTTTCAGCACGTTTCTTGAAGAAAGCCCGCAGGCCGCCAGAGCCATCATTCAAAAATGCCTTACCTCCTCGCGAGCGCGCGATGCGGCCCGCAAAGCGCGTGATTTGGTCATTCGCAAATCGGCGCTGGAGAGCCTAACCCTGCCCGGTAAATTAGCGGATTGCTCTGAACGTGACACGTCCAAGACTGAATTGTATATCGTGGAAGGTGACTCGGCTGGCGGTTCGGCTAAACAAGGCCGTGACCGCCATTTTCAGGCTATTTTGCCCTTGCGCGGTAAGATTTTGAATACAGAGCGCGCCCGGCTCGATAAAATTTTGGGAAACAATGAAGTCAAGTCGTTAATTTCGGCGCTTGGCACAGGGATTGGCGATGGCTTTGATTTGACCGGCTTGCGCTATAACCGCATTATCATTATGACCGATGCCGACGTGGACGGCAGCCACATCCGCACTTTGTTGCTGACGTTTTTCTTCCGCTATATGCCCAAGCTGATCGAAGAAGGCCATTTATATATCGCCCAGCCGCCCCTGTATCGGGTGGAACATAAAAAACAGGAGCGTTATCTCTATTCGGATGCGGAAAAAGACGCTCATTTGGTTGAACTCGGCAAAGACGGCGAAAAAGCCACCATTCAGCGCTACAAAGGCTTGGGTGAAATGAATCCGCAACAGTTGTGGGATACGACCATGAACCCATCCAACCGTACCCTTCTGATTGTCAATGTTGATGACGCGGCGGAAGCTGATCGTACTTTTGATATGCTGATGGGCGATGCTGTGGACCCGCGCCGAAAATTTATTCAGACCCATGCCAAGAAGGTGCGTAATCTCGATATTTAACCAGTCGAATTATTCTGGCGAGGATGCTATGAAACAACAAGTGCCGTCACTTACACAACGCTTGGAAACATTCACGAGCGCGCTGGTATTGGTCTACCAGTTGTTCGTTCTAGTTGCTTTTATTGGCATCCCATTTTTTGCGGCTAATTACTACAATACGCCGTTTCCGGGCGCTTTTTATGAGCACACCTTGCTTATAAATGATATCGTGCCGCCCAGCGAACGCTGGGAATTGTATGCAAATGGAGCCGTTTTTAGCGATCAGATTGTTGCCATTAACGGGCAGCCTGTTCAGTCTGCGGCAAATATTCGTAAAATTTTGAGCGGTTATTTCCCGGGGGAAACACACACTTTTACCTTACGCGCCCGTGATGGGCAGATTCGAGATGTTCAGACGGTCTTGCAGAAGTTCCCGTTCCAAGACCTGTTTTCCTATTTTATTATTCCGCTGTTTGTAGGGTTGGTTTTTGTGGGCGTAGGGCTGTGGATTTACAGCCTGCGCCGCAATGAAACTTCGGGGCGCGCGTTTGCTGTTTTGGGCGTTTCGGTGGCAATGGTCACAGGGGGGCTGTTTGACCTGTATACAACCCATTATGTTTCCTGGCTCTGGTCTTTTTCGGTTCCCATAGTTGGCGCATCAATGCTGCACATGGGCCTGGTTTTCCCTCAGGAAGCCCGGATTGTTTCAAAATACCCATATTTGCGCTGGTTAGGCTATCTTATTGCCATGCCACTGGGGATTTACTCCATCACCACCCTGGGCAATATGCAGGCCCCGTATGCTTATTTACAAGCCTGGCAGTTTTCTTATCTTTTCACCGGAATGAGTATGCTGGCCTATTTGGGGGTGATGTTCTATCGCTTAATGCCTAATTCATCTCCGGTTGTTCGGCAACAGGCGCGCACGATCTTAATTGGCTCTGTTTTGGCTTTTGGCCCGATTATTGTTTATTTACTGCGCGCGGCCTTTGTTTTTACCTACTTTACCCCGTTGTTGTTTCTGCCCATCATCATCTTCCCGATTGCTACCGGGCACACCGTTTTGCGCTATCGCCTGGTGCGGACGGACTACATCTTGAGTCGCAGCGTTTTATACGCATTGCTCTCTGTTTTAGCGCTGGGCGGTTATCTTTTTTTGGCTGTAGCCGGGGCGATGCTGTTTGGCAGCGCCACCAATAACCCATTGCTGATAGCGCTGGCCGTTTTTCTTTCAGCTTTACTGCTTGGACCAATTCGGACACGCTTGCAAGAACTGATTGACGCCATCTTCTTTCGCGGGGAACGCGCCCATCAAGAGCAGCTTCGCAGTTATACCCGTGATCTGACCGCTGCCATTGATGTGCGCCAGATTTTACAGATTTTACGTGAGCAAATTAGTATCAGCCTTTTGCCGGGGCAATTACATATTTTTATCTATGATCAGGCCAATGACCAATATGTAGCTATGTCAGATGAAACTGGACGCCCCTCCAGCGATATCCGGTTTTCGTCTTCCAGCCCATTGTCGATAACGCTCCGCAAGGAAAAAATCCCGCTTTTCTTCGAGCAAGATCGCATTCCTGCCGCGGTGCAGGCCGAGCGTGGTCGTTTGGCGTTGTTGGGCGCTCAGTTGTTTGTTCCCATGCCAGGCCGCGAACGATTGGCTGGCTGGCTGGCCCTAGGGGAACGTCTGTCTGGTGAAAACTATGACAATACCGATATCTCATTCCTCGAGGCTCTTAGCAGTCAATCAGCAGTAGCGCTGGAACGCGCCCAGGCCCTTTCTACGATGGAACATCGCGTTCACGAAATGAACATTTTGGCCCGTATCGCCCAGGGCATCAATATTACCCTGAACTTTGATGATATCCTCGAACTTATTTACGCTCAGACCACCCAGATTGTCCCAGTTTCCGACTTGCAACTAACCCTATACAACAAAAATGCCCAAAACTTTTACTACGCTTTTTATCTTGAACAGGATGAGCGTGTCCCTCAGCGGGAGAACGCACCGCTTGCGCCTAAAAGCACGCTTTCTCAAGAAGTGATTCTGACTCGCCGCGCTATTTTGACGCAGGATTTTATCAGTCAATGTCAGGTACTTGGAATCACCTCGTATATCAAAGGGCTTTATGCCTGGTTGGGCGTTCCGCTCAATACCGGTTCTGAGACCTTAGGCGCTCTTAGCATTTCATCCCGCGATCCCAGTGTCGTCTACACTGCTGGTCAAATGGAACTTTTGCAAGCCATTGCCGATCAGGCCGCTGGAGCCATTGTCAAATCCAGATTATTGCAAGAAACCGAAAGGCGCGCTCAGCAGCTTTCGATTTTAAATGTTATTACTCGACAGTTGACCTCCACCCTGGAGCTTCAGCCCCTGCTTAAGAGTATTCTTGAAAATGCGGTGAACATTATCAATACTGAAGCAGGTAGCTTATTTTTGGTGGATGAACAAACCGACGAATTAATCTTTCAGGTTACGGTTGGCCCGGTTGCGTCCAACTTGGTCGGGCAACGGTTGCCCCCCGGGACAGGTTTCGTCGGCAAAGCGGTGATTGCCCGTCAGCCGGTGATCGTCAACGATGTTCAGGCTACCAATACCTGGAGTTCTGATACGGATAAACAGACCGGCTTTATTACCAAGGCCATTCTCGTTGTTCCGATGGAAGTCAAAGACCGCATCATTGGCGTTATCGAAATCATCAACAAGCGCGATGGTTTGCCCTTCGGCTCCGAAGACCAGAATCTGCTTTCAGCTTTTGCTGGTCAGGCGGCGGTGGCTATTGAAAATGCCCGATTATATACGCTCACAGATCAAGAGCTAACCGCCCGCGTCGAGGAACTTTCAGTCATGCAGCGCATCGACCGAGAACTGAACGCCAGCCTCGAGCTTGATCGCGCCATGCGCATTACGCTCGAATGGGCCATGCGCCAATCCAAGGCTGATGCGGGATTTATCGGTTTTGTTCAAGGGGACGGCGTGCGTTTGATGGCCCATGACGGCTATAGTAAGGAAGTGGACGAATATCAGGAAAAAATGATTCCGCTTGGTCATCCAGCCCTTAGTGAAGCGATTGTCAGTGGGCAACCCCGCCGAATTGTGATGGAAAATGCCAATGCTTTGGGCGCTTTCCTCTTGAATGCCAGCAGTCAGTTGGTTATCCCAATTCGGCGTGAAGCCTACGTCATTGGTTTATTCTTGCTGGAGAGCAATGCCTCCGACCGATTCCAACAGGATGAGATGAATTTTCTTAGCCGTTTGGCGGATCACGCTGCGATTGCTATTTCTAATGCCCAGCTTTATGCCCAAATTGACGCCGCCAACAAATCAAAGAGTCAGTTTGTTTCGTTTGTGGCCCACGAACTTAAAAACCCAATGGCCTCCATCAAAGGCTATACCGAGCTGGTGACGGGCGGCATGGCTGGCCCGATTAATGACATGCAGGCCAAGTTTTTGGCAACAGTTCGCAGCAATGTGGACCGTATGAATACCATTGTTTCCGATTTGAGCGATCTGAACAAAATTGAAGCAGGTATCCTAAAAATGGACTTCAAACCGGTATCGATACCTGAAATCGTGGAAGAATCAGTGCGCTCCACCCGCCGACAAATTGAAGATAAAGAGCAGGTCGTCAACCTGAATGTGCCCGACCAATTGCCCTTGGTTTGGGCAGATCGCAACCGCATGATTCAAGTTGCGGTTAATCTTATTAGCAATGCTACAAAATATACCCCCAAAAGCGGCACAATTACGATTGGCGCAGAACGCACCATCTCCGAAGTGGGCCACACTGATAATTTACAGGTCGTTCACTTTTGGGTAAAAGATACCGGAATTGGAATTACCCCTGAAGATCAGAAAAAAATCTTCCAGCAGTATTTCCGCACCGACATCTCCAAAGACATGGCTACCGGGACTGGTTTGGGTCTTAATATCACCAAAAACCTGGTGGAAATGCAGGGCGGGCGAATTTGGTTCGAGAGTGAAATCGGCCAGGGCACAACCTTCCACGTGACGATACCGATTTCCGATAACTAAAGGAGCAGATTGAAATGACCCTTGTAGCTGCGGTTGGACAGGCTCATGCGTTGGACGCGCGCGAAGCGGGTTTGCAAGCTGCCCACCATGCCCTCAATCAGATGGGCAGTTTCTCGCCTGCATTGGCAATCATTGCCAGCCCGCATCGTCTTGAAGCTCAAATGGTGGTCAGCGGAGCAATCAGCCTGCTTTCAAATATTCCCATTATCGGCTTTAGCACCCCTGCCGCTCTGACAAGAGCCGGCGCACATTCCAATTCTGTCGTTGTTGCGCTAATTGGCGGAGACGAAATTCAGGCCGAAACCCATTGGTTTTCGGCCTACTCTCAAGCCAGCGCAGAGACTGCCACGCGCTTGAAACAGCTTTTAGGCTACGAACAGCGCCCAATTAATACGCTACTAGCTTTTGCCGATGGGTTAAATGGCAACGCCGAAGAATTTTGCCAGTCCTTGCCCGCCAACATTCCCATTCTGGGGGCCTTGGCCGCTGGTGATCTGCAAAACAATGTTGGCTATCAATTTGCCGGAACCCAAAGCGGCTCTGGTGGCATGGCAAGCGCTTTCTTACGCGGAAATTTCAAAGTGGGTATTGGCTATGGACATGGCTGGCGTCCAATAGGAAATCATTTTCGCGTTACTCGTTCCCGTGGATTTTGGATCAGAACGTTGGATGGACGCCCAGCCTCTGAATCTTATGCTACCCTGTTTGGACACCCATCGCGCACCTGGGCTTTTCCTCCCCTTAACTACCTGACCCGCATCTATCCACTCGGCTTTGAGCAGCCCAACTCCAACGAGTTGCTGGTACGTTCCCCCTTGCGGATTGAAGCCGATGGCAGCTTCCGCATGAACGCCCCTGTTCGTGATGGTTCAGATGCCTATTTGTTGATCGGCAGCCCCAGCCATTGTTTGGACATTGCCAGAGAAGCCACTCAGCAAGCCATCCTGGCCATCAACGGCGCAAAACCCGTCCTGGCCCTCGTTTTTGCAGATACAGCCTGGCAAATGATGCTCCAAGCTAAACCCGGCGCAGAAATTCAAGCCATTCAGGATATTTTGGGCAAAGAGGTTCCCATCGCCGGTGGTTACACCCTTGGACAGATTGTCCCGGCCCGGAACCTGAATGAAGCTCATCAATTTCTTAACCAGCACCTTGTGATTGCTGTTTTTGGCGAAATAGCAGCCTGATTTTTTGCAAAATCAAAACAGGGAAGACCCAAATCTTCCCTGTTTTGATTCATTTGGCGATCTTCCCTACCGATTTTCACTTCACAAACGATAGAGACTTTAAAAAATCTGCGGGACAGTTTTCCCAGCGGCAAAAAACTTTTGCAAGAAGAAATCCCTACCCAACTTGGGGCAAATCCTTCATCGCCTCGGCCACTGCCTCTGCCGGGTATTCATAATCTTCCAGACCATCGTTCAAATACTTCTCATAAGAAACCATATCAAAATGCCCATGCCCCGAAAGGTTGAACAGAATCACACGTTTTTCACCCTTCGCCTTGGCATCCAGCGCCTCGTCAATCGCCGCCCGCACCGCATGGGCCGATTCTGGAGCTGGGACAATCCCCTCGGTACGCGTAAACATCAGCGCCGCTTCAAAGGTCTCGCGCTGCTTCACCGCAATTGCATCCACAAGCCCGGCATTCACCAGCCCCGAAAGCATTGGCGCCATGCCGTGATAACGTAGCCCGCCCGCGTGGATGCCCGGCGGCATAAACGTGTGACCCAGCGTGTGCATTTTTACCACCGGAGCCATTTTGGCCGTATCCCCATAATCAAAGGTATAAACGCCCTTTGTTAGCGAAGGCGTGGCCGTTGGTTCAACCGCTACCAGCCGGGTGCGCTGACCGTTTTTCAGGTTTTCCCGCAAAAACGGCGTGGCAATCCCCGCAAAATTGGAGCCGCCACCCACGCAACCGATCACCACATCCGGGTATTCACCCGCCAAATCCATCTGCTTAAGTGACTCCTCGCCAATCACCGTTTGGTGCAGCAGCACATGATTTAGCACAGACCCCAGCCCATACTTCTTCGTCCCGCCCGACATCGCCGCCACTTCCACCGCTTCCGAAATGGCAATTCCCAGCGACCCAGTATTTTCGGGGTTTTCAGCTAAAAGTGAACGCCCATAATTGGTACGGTCAGTTGGGCTGGCAAAGACCTGCGCCCCAAAGGTTTCCATAAAAATGCGCCGATACGGTTTCTGGTCAAAAGAAACCTTTACCATATACACTTCCAGCGCCATATCAAAGAAATTGCAGGCCATTGCCAGCGAAGTGCCCCACTGCCCGGCTCCGGTTTCAGTCGTCAGCGCTTTTGTGCCCGCAATTTTGTTGTAAAACGCCTGCGGAATGGCTGTATTAGGTTTGTGCGAACCCACCGGCGAAGCGCCCTCATATTTAAAATAAATATGAGCGGTCGTCCCCAGCGCTTTTTCCAACCGCACCGCCCGTATCAACGGCGTAGGCCGCCAGAGCTTATAAATCTCACGCACTTCTTCCGGAATTTCAATATAACGCTCACTGCTCACCTCTTGCATAATCAAATCCATCGGAAACAACACCGAAAGAAAATCGGGCGTCACCGGCTCCAGCGTGCCAGGATGCAGCACTGGTGTGGGCGCAATCCCACTATCGGCTGCAATGTTGTACCAAAACTTGGGCAAATCATTTTGCGAAAGGTTAAAACGGGTCTCACTCATAGCTAAATCTCCTTTTTCTTTATTATGGAACGAAAGCGTAAGCCTGCGAATTGGCATCTGCCAATATCTCGGCCACAATCTGCTCGATAGCCGCCTGCGGCGCGGACTCAGACTCCCCGTAGCTTGTTTCCTGCAAAATCAGCGGATACTCAACCGGGGCAATTTCATCTGACAAAATAGACGGATAGCTGCTCATCATCTTCTCCTTTTGACATTTAACAAAAAACAACGTTCATCCCAAAACTGGGACGAACGTTGTTACGGTTCGCGGTACCACCCAACTTAGGCTGCTTTTCCGCTATCGAGGAAATAAAACAAAAATTCCCCGATGAAGCACTCAGGGGAAAAGCCAGCCTCACTCATTTAGTCAACTCGATTTATAACGAAGTGACTCTGCCTGGATAACGGATGCAGTTTCCGGAGCAGGTTACTCACGCTTTAGGCGCTTTCTCCCTTTCAACTCAAAGGTCCATTCAGCATTCTCGTTTCGGGCAGGACTTTCACCAAAAAACGCCTGCTCTCTGCACCGTCGTCAAACACTTACTCGTCCTTGTCACAGTTTTTTAATATTGGCACGATTATACGCCTTCAATTTCATTTGTCAAGAAAAAACAATATTCAGTTGCTGAATATTGGCAAAAACCAACTCCAGCACTACTTATCCTAGATAAAGTTCTATAAAATCAGTAGACTTTATCGGCCTTGAAGCACAATCTGCGCTAATGTCATAAACAAACGCTCTTTCAGGAAATTTTATGCGTCTCTCCAAACGTGGTGAATATGGTTTACGGGCCATGCTTATGCTGGCAACCCCAGCGGTTGATGGCCGCACCCCAATTATCCAGATTCGTGAAATCTCAGAACGAGAAAAAATCCCCGGTAAATTTTTGGAACAAATTTTACTAGCCCTTAAAAATGCCGGAGTTTTACATAGCAAGATGGGCGTTGGCGGCGGCTACTACCTGGCCCGGCCAGCCAGCGAAATTATCTTGGGCCAAATTATCCGTGTACTCGATGGGCCAATTGCCCCCATCAAATGCGTCAGCCAAATGGCCTACGAAGCCTGTGGCTGCCCCGACGAAGAGACTTGTGGCTTACGCCTGATCATGTTCGATGTGCGCGCCGCCATGTCTGCCATTCTGGATGAAACCTCGCTTGAAGATGTTACCAAACGAGTTGATGCCAAGCGCGCATTGTTGGGGCGTTAGCAGTTCTTTCGGTTTGTAAATGGTTTTTGCAAATAGCCCGCGCTGTGAAGCGTTGTTTTTTGCTACTCAAAAGTCTATACAATCTGTAGACTTTATATATTACCCACCTTTAAATGGAGAAAAATATGAAATTCCCTGCCCGTTCTTCCTTGTTTGTTTTGTTTGTGGTCATAGCGCTCTTTTTGAGTGTTTTTGGCATTGCCTTTGGTCCGGTTGGGCCGCAAACCCAGGGGGGGCTGAATATTTTTGTTTTTATGCTGGTTGGTTTTTTGGCACAAATGATTGATGGCGCACTTGGCATGGCCTATGGCGTTAGCTCCAATACCTTTCTGCTTAGCTTGGGGCTGCCGCCCGCCTCAGCCAGCGCCAGCGTTCATATGGCGGATGTCTTTACTACCGGTATTTCAGGTCTCTCTCATTGGAAATTAAAAAATATCGATACCAATCTCGCTAAAAAACTGCTTATTCCTGGTGTGCTGGGCGGTGTGGCCGGAGCTTACATCCTGACCTCGCTGGATGGGGATTTGCTTAAATCCTGGATTTCTGTCTACTTGTTGGTGATGGGCGCGGTCATCTTATTCAAGGCCTTCAGGGGTACTAAAAAAAATCAGGGTGAAATTAAACATGTCAGCCTGCTCGGCCTGGTGGGCGGGTTTTTCGATGCGATTGGCGGTGGTGGTTGGGGGCCGGTTGTCACCACCACGCTGGTGGCGCGTGGAAACAACCCGCGGGTCACGATTGGAACCGTTAATTTTTCTGAGTTTTTTGTCACATTTGCCCAATCTGTGACCTTTATCCTGACCTTGAACTTTGTTGATTACTGGCAGGTAATTCTTGGCCTGTTGCTGGGAGGGGTGTTGGCTGCGCCGCTGGCCGCTTATATCACTCGTCACCTGCCGCTCAAAGTGTTGATGGCGCTGGTAGGTGTTGTTATCATCGGACTCAGCATCCGCACCCTTTTGCTGGCGCTGTTATAGCGTTTTTGTCAATCTGGTTAAGATGTGTTATCTGGCTTCCCGTGCGGGTTTGTATCTTTGGGCTGCATCCGGTTTATAATCACTCATAGGTTCGCCAAAAAAACGCCCTCAAGGTGGAGAAAAAAGCCAGACATCCCCCAAAAAACTTCGAGACGTTCTTTTATGATCTAGTAAGATATGGCGCTACCGTTAAAAAACGTTGGGACGACTTTTTGAGCGCAAGAAATCAAGTATTGATGCCTGCGGATTTCTTGCAAAAAAGCACCTTGCCAGGCCATGACGGGCGCATCTACGATACCTTTCCAATAAAAACAGGAGAGCCTAAGATGTTTACGGGTTTGGGTGCGTTTCACTTTACTTAAAAACTCGCGCGACTCAAGACCAGACCGGTTTAATCAAAATTCACCACGCTGAAACCGGCCTGGTCTGAGGCTTTCAACTCATTTGAAACACGCCCTAATGATTTTGTGTGATGGAGCGCGCAACCATGATTCGAATTCGACAAATTTTGCTTAGTTTGACCCTCTTTTTAGCCTTTTTTCAGACCGCTCAAGCGCAAGGTGAATCGCAATTGGCGCTGGTTTTAAATGCCGAAGGCATGGTTGCGCCAGCCATGACCGATTATATTTTGCGCGGTATTCAGGCTGCCGAAGATCGCCGCGCCCAGGTTTTGGTTCTGCAACTGAACACGCCGGGCGGGCTAATTAGTGAGATGGAAGTGATCGTGCAAGCCATTCGCGGCAGCCAGGTTCCGGTGATCGTCTATGTTACTCCGCGTGGCGGGATGGCGGGCAGCGCTGGAGCGTTAATTACCCTGGCGGGGCATGTTGCGGCCATGGCTCCTGAAACAATCATCGGTGCGGCCAGCCCCATTCAGGGCAATGGAGAAGACCTGAATGAGACACTTGAGCTTAAACAAAAGCAGGCGCTGCGCGCCCAGGTACGCACTCTCACCGAGCGCCGCACTCCCGCCGCCATCAGCCTGGCCGAAGAGATGGTCGAAGTCGCCCGGGCGGTTTCGGCGCAAGAGGCCAGTGAGATTGGCTTGATTGATTTTATTGCTACAGACCTGGACGATTTGTTGGCGCAATTGGATGGTTACGAGGTTCAGATGAGCGCTGGGCCGCGTAAGTTGCTGACCGCTAATGCCGTTGTGGAAACCTTTAGCATGTCTTTTGTGGAACAACTGCTCGAAATTTTGGTGGATCCAAACCTTACTTTTTTGCTTGTCACCCTTGGAATTTTGTCAATTTTGATTGAAATTGCCAGCCCAGGTGGCTGGGTGGCCGGTTTTATTGGCATCATTTGCCTGGTTTTGGCCGCTTACGGCTTGGGCGTGCTGTCGGTCAATTGGTTTGGGGCCGTTTTTTTTGCGCTGGCTTTTGTCTTGTTTGTTTTAGATGTAAAAATGCCAACACATGGCGCTTTAACCGCTACCGGAGTTGGTTCCTTTATTGTGGGCGGTTTGGTGCTTTTCAATTCTCCTGGCGCGCCAGCGTTTCAGCAGGTTTCTATTCCGCTGGTGGTGGGAACCGGCATCTTTACCGGGGCAGCGTTTGCAGTAATCATCGGGTTTGCCATTCGCGCCCAACATACGCCGCAACAAACCGGGCCGGAAATGCTGCTCGGAGCGGTTGGAACAGCACTCGGTGAGATTGCTCCGCGTGGACAGGTTCAGGTGCAGAGTGAACAATGGAGTGCGGAATTGGCCGAAGGTGAGAGTCCCATTTCATCCGGCCAAAGGGTGCAGGTTGTGGCGTTGGATGGATTGCGCTTAATTGTGCGCCAAAAACGCTAAGTTATGCGCTTGACTTGAATTTTTTACCAAGTTAGAATGAGGATATGAGGTGACTATGGAACAAAAATATGTACCAGATGATGATTTTGGCTCGTTTCTCTCCAGTGTTCAACGCGCAGTCAACCAATCCAAAAGCCATGAGGCTTCGATGCGCATTATGCACACGCTTTCACAGAACAAAGAAGAGCGCGTGGCCGAAATGATGACACAGGTAAAGGTTTCATGGGCCGATTTTAATGATGGCCTGAAATATTTGGAAGAAACTGGCCTGGTGGAAATGCAAGATGATGACGAAGGCGGCTTGTTACGTCTGACTGACGAGGGCCTGCGTTGGACTCAAACCATGAAAATGGACAGCAATGACGACGATGAAGGGGAGCACTAAATGTGGCTGGAATGGGTTATAACCGGGCTTTTTGGGGCGCTGATTGGCGCCGGAGAAATTGTTTCGCAGTTCCGAGATGAGCCAGATGATGCTTTGCGGACGCTGCCGGCCTTGGGCTATTTGGTTTTTAACGCGATTGCTTCACTCTTTGCGCTGGCAATTATTCGTATTTTTGGCTGGACGATGGGCGTTCAGGATGAAATTTTGAGTGGCTGGGCGCAGGTGGTGGCGGCTGGATTTGGCGCGATGGCGTTGCTACGCGCTTCGATTTTCAATGTGCGCGATGGCGATAAAGTCATTGCCATTGGCCCCAGCCGTTTTTTGGAGATTGTGTTGGCCTCGGTTAAAGATGCGGTAGACCGCAAGCGCGCCGAACAACGCGGCGTGGTCGTTAGCCAAATTATGAAAGATGTCAATTTTAATAAAGCCTGGCAAGCGCTCCCTGCCTATTGTTTTGGATTGCTGCAAAGCCTGCCTCAAGAAGAACAGGATAAATTTGGCAAAAAAATTGCTTTATTGGTGAACGCCACCATGAGCGAACGCGTCAAGTCGCTTTTGCTGGGGCTGACATTGATGAATCTGGTTGGAGAAAAGGTGCTTTCGACGGCTGTCACCAACCTGGGAGATGATATTCTCATGAAGCCGTTGCCCGTGCCAACAGCGAGCGATGTCTCGAACCCGGTTGGCTGATTTGCTTACTGGCTGATGGTGAAGCGGGTGACGGAAGAAACTGTCACTCGCTTGTTTTTTTGATGAACCGAAAATAACTATTGCTTTTCCCGGCCTGGCTGGAAAAGCAAACTGCATCGGGTACAATTAGCCGATCTTTACAGGTGAACCAAGGAGGTCTTATGCCAGCCAACCCAACCAGAGATCGGGTTAACCCCGAAGCAGTCAATACCACCCCTTTGCGCCGCCCAGAGTGGATTAAAGTGCGTGCGCCTTCTGGCGAAACGTATGAGCGTTTGCATACGCTCATGCGCGCCAAATCTTTGCACACTGTTTGTGAAGAAGCCATGTGCCCCAATCTGGGAGAGTGTTGGGGTAGCGGAACCGCTACTTTTTTGATGTTGGGGGATGTCTGCACGCGCTCATGTGTTTTTTGCGACATCAAGCATGGTCGCCCCAAGCTGATGGATTGGGCCGAGCCAGAACGAGTGGCCCAAGCTGTCAAAGCGATGAATCTCAAGCACGCGGTCATTACTTCGGTTAACCGGGATGAGCGCAAAGACGGCGGCGCGCCGATTTTCGCCATGGTCATTCGGCGCATTCGTGAGTTGCAACCCGGCTGTTCCATCGAAGTGCTGATTCCTGATTTTAAAGGCCTGTTGGAAGCGCTCAAAATTGTGATGGAAGCTCGCCCAGAGATTTTAAATCATAACGTGGAAACTGTTCCGCGCCTTTTTAAACAAATTCAGCCGCAGGACAGCTATGACTGGGCGGCTGCCACGCTGACAAATGCAAAAAAACTTGACCCGGAAGTGCTCACCAAGAGTGGAATGATGGTTGGCCTGGGCGAGACGCTGGATGAAGTTAAAGCGGTGATGCGCGATCAACGTGATTGGGGTGTGGATATATTGACCATCGGCCAATATCTGCAACCGAGTAAAAAACACTATCCCATTTCGCGCTATTACACGGTGGAAGAATTTACCGAACTGCGCGAATATGGCTATAGTATTGGCTTCAAGTGGGTCGAGGCAAATCCATTGGTGCGTTCTTCGTACCATGCGTACGACCAGGTGCGCGCTCTGAGTATTGTTCATCGTAAATTATATGGAAATCAGGTTATGCAGGGCCCGAAGTAATTCAGTCGTTTCTCTTTTGAAAGATGTGTTTGATAAAAAAGCCGCTGGTTTGGGAACCAGCGGCTTTTTTGTTTTGTGGCGCTATTGTTTTTTTAACCACAAACGGAAGAACCAGTTTTGTTTACCAGAGTGGCAAGCCCAACAGGCGGAGCGTCCAGTTATTAAAGATGGTGAAGAGTTGTGGGGAGGCCGAGACCGAGAAGGCGGTTACGAGCAGCCCTACAATCGCTCCTGCCAGGATATCAGAAAGATAATGGACTCCCATTGCAACACGCGCCAGCGAAACGAGTGGGGCCCAAACCCAGAGAGTGATTGCCAAAGGAAAGGGGCCTAGCAGCCCCGCCAATGCCACAATTAGAAAGGCGCGCGCAGCATGGCCGGAAGGGAAGGAGTGCGGGTCGGTGTTACGATAAATCGCGCCCCATTCGCCTTCGGGGCGGCGGCGGCGGATGATGAATTTGAGAGTCATCACCAGCGCTGCCAGGGCCGAAATCCAGAAAAGTTCGTAGGCGGCCCACTGTTTCCAAAATGGATTCCCGGCTAACCACAGTAGGAGTAGGCCCGCGCCCCAAAACCAGGAATCGCCTGAATGGGCAAAGATCATTGCCAGGGTGCGGAGTGGGCCGGGTTTTTCTGCCACGCGCAGGCGGTATGACCAATCACGATCCAGCTCAAGCAGTTTTCTCCAGTTCACAGGGTCGTGTCCCTTTTTTCGGCAGAAAGATCGGCGCGCATCATTCCCAATTGGTGGGGTTTGTCTACATCCATGCCTGCTTCGGCGTGCGGCCAGATGATGGCTCGTCCGCGCACACCAATGCGGGCCATGACGCGTTGGACGATGTCTTCGATGGCGAGTTGGCGAAAAAGCAATAAGAGCAGAGTATCTAGCCCGATGACCCCGGCTTGTTTGAGCGGGTTTTTGCGGTTGCCGATGAGTTCTTCCCAGGTATCGAGATGTTCGCTTGCCATGCGAACGTGGACAACATTGATGTCTGCGCCGCATACGTCGAGGCCTTTGAGATGGGTCCAGGTGCGTTTGGAATTTGGGTAGCGTTTTTCCATGATCGGGCGCGGTACAACGCCATAGTAGATGTCATCCTGCGTTTCCAGGCAGGTTTTCGCCAGCCAATCGACCATTTCGGGTTTGATGCCGGGGATGTCGGAAGACACAATTAAGACATATTCGTTTTTAGGGTCAAGTTCTTGTGATTTCTTGATTCCGGCCACGATATTTGCTAACATGCGGCCCTGATTGGGGATAAAGTGATATGGTTTTTTGCAAGTGACGCCACTTTGAGCAGTGAGACCCATGATGATGACATTGTCTACGGCTTTGGATTCGCTCAGGGCGTCTAGCACCCATTGAATCATCGGTTTTCCGGCGATTTCAAGCAGGGCTTTTGAACTGCCGCGAGTATGGGAGTACAGTGGGTCTTCGGGGAGCGGTATTCCGCCAGCGGTTACGATAGCATCCATGAGTCAACTCCTTTTGCGGATCAGGGATTGAGTTCCTGCAATTGCGGTTTAAAGTCCAGTTTGGTCAGCAGCTCGGCATATTCGTCATGGGTTAGAGGCCGGGTTTTGCCAGAAATGGCAATTAGGGCGGCTTCCATCATGTTTGTGCCGAAAGAGCGGCCTTGAAGCACTGGGGTGCCGGTGGCAAGGTATTTAATGCCCGCCTGACGAAAAAATTCGACATCTTCGGGGGTGGTGGTGTTCGTAAAAATGACCTTGCCGGGGAGTTCGTTGGGCATGTGACGTTTGATATAGTGGCAATCTCCGGCGATGACGGTGGCCCAGCGGAACCAGTTTTCGCCTTTGGGGTCTCGTTTTTCTTGTTTTTCGCCCAGCGGGTAAATCCACTCATAGGGCAGGCGTCCTGCAATGGGCATAAGCAAGGCCGCAATCGTTTTTAGTTGTTTGGGGGTATGCAAAGCCAGTGGAATTCCCAGACCGAAGAGCAAGTCGCCGTAGGTCATTTCGTATTTAGCGTTGTAAAAGCAGGTGCTTAGGCCCCAGCGGTCAACTCCCACCGGGATGAGGGTTTTACGGCCCATTTTGTTGATGTAGTCGCCAATTTCTTGGTCTAAAAAGCGGGCAGCCTGGGCTTCCAGAGTGTTTTTTAGGCCGGTTCCGTCTACGACCGGGGTCTTTTTGACGTATTTGACCATTGGTTGAACCGAGTAGAAGGGATACCATTTGCCGTCTACCAGTGCGCCCAAGTCTCCACCGCCTACGCCGAAGGCATCTACAGTGCCGTCCAACTCTTTATATTTCAATGCGGCGGCCTCCATGTCGCCATCAGTGCCGATGCGTTCTATGGAGATTTCTTCGCCAAGTAGTGTGACTGTGACGGCTTTATTGCGTTTGGATGAACCGATGCTAATACTGACTGCTCGTTTCATGGTTTCCTCCTGGTGGGTTTATGTGTGCAAGGATTAAGGGAAAAGCCGGCGGGCTTTTACTTCGGCTACTGCATCGGGGCGGTAACGGTAAAGTTGGGCGGGCCTGCCATCGCCGTTGCGTCTGCGTGGGGTGGTCTCGATGATCCCGGCTTCCAGAATGCGGCGGCGAAAGTTGCGTTTGTCTAGTTTCTCGCCCAAGATGATTTCGTAGGTGTGTTGAATTTCACTCAGGGTAAATTCTTCGGGCAGTAGTTCAAACCCAACGGCGCTATATTCCAACTTGTAGCGTAAGCGGCGCAGGGCATAGGCAATCATTTCAGCGTGGTCGTAGGCCAGGGCGGGGAGTTCGTCCAGCCGCTGCCAAACGGTTCCCGTTGGAATTTTCCCCGGAGCATCGAGCGGAATTAATGCAAAATAAACGACACTGACGGTGCGTTGGGCCGGGATTCGGCCTGGTTCGCCATAAGTGTAGAGTTGCTCCAGGTAGATTTCATTTGACTGGGGGGAATGTAAGACTGCTCCACGGGCGGCATCTTCCAGTGCTTCGCGCTCCCCGACAGTTTTTTCGGGCAAGCCCCAGCGTTGTTCTGCCTCCGGGCCGAGTAAGACTTGGAGCGCATCTTCGCTTAAGCGGAAGATGATGATGTTGACAGTTAGCGTAAGATTACTCACAAATTTTATTATACTCGTTCTGTTTGGGCTGTTGATGGTTGTTTTTATAGCAAGAGACCGCCGTCAGGCGGTCTCTTGGCGTTTTTTTTAGGGGTTATATTTGTTCGAAGCGGTCTACCGGAACCACAAAAACGGTGGCGCGTTTTTCGCCTGTGGCGCTGGTGGTGGCGTGTTTGCGCATGGTTTGAATGGCTGAATCAACCTGTTCGTTTTCAACGCCAATAAAAAGGGTGGTGCTGCCTTTACGGAAAAAACCACCCGTGGAAGCAACCCGCGTGATACGGAAATCTTCTGCGGTTAGGGCGTGGACAACGGCATCCACATCATCGTCGTGTAAGATGGCAATAATCAGTTTCATGGCTAAAACTCCTCGAATCGTTCCACCAGGCTGGTGAAAATGGTCGCGCCGCCGACGGTGACGGGAACCGGGGTGGGCATGGGCAGGGGCGAACCTTCCAGCGGAATTGCGAGATATTCGATGCGTTGGCGGCAAGCCGATTTGAGCGCTCCGACAACTTTTTCTTCTGATCCGTTGGTCAGGCCGATCAGCAGGGTGGCGTTACGGCGTCCCAAGAAGCCGCCCGCGCTGGAAAAGTGGACGACAGGCAACCCCAGTTCTTCCACGCTGTGTTGGGCCAGGTCGGCGTCTTGTTCTTGTACAACGGCGGTCATTAAGGCTGTGATGGATTTGAGTTTTGTCACAGATGTCTCCTTTCAGCAGGCCAGCCCCAGGTTTATGGCAAGGGGTCAAGTGAGACCAGGGTATCTGCCGGATGGTTGATTTGAATGGATTGTCCATTGGCAAAAATTACTTCGGAGTGAGTGAGCAGGCGTGAAATGGTCAAGCCTCTGTATTTTACCGTAACCGGCCAGGGAAAAGGGTTTTCTCCGTGTAGCCGCACTTCTTTTGCGGATAAAATTTCCACGCCTAGTACTTGTAAGAACAATCCAACCGGGGCCAGACCGTGTAAAGAGCCTTGTTCGCCCTGGCCTGCGCCGGTTTCGGCGTGGTAGGTGCGATAAAAGGCGTGGGAGCGTTTTAAGTTTGGAATGATGGCCGACATGAGATGGGCCAGCAGGCGGGCGGCTTCTTTGCGATAGCCGTACTGGAGCAAGCCCTCGGCGATGAGTTGGTTCCAGGGCAGGTGAACACTCAGACAAACCGGGTCGGCATCTTGGACGAAGACGCGCGGCAGGGCGGGAATGCCGTAGGGGGGGTCAAATCGTTCGGCGTCGAGAATGGTGCGATAAATCAGGTCGTGTGCTGCGCGTTCATCTGGGATGCCGGCCCAGAGTGGCAAGAGCAGGGTGTGGTCGGCCACGGTCAGGTCGACTGTTTGGATGGTGATGCGGTCGCGGCGGCTGAGGCCGTTGAACTCAAAATGTCCAACACTATCGTACACTTTTTTGCTGGTTGCCACTGCTCCAGCAGCGCTGAAGTGGAAATCATGGCGGTCGAAGCTTTCACTTTGTTCCTGGCCCTGAAATGTGCCCGTAATGCTGACGCGTGGGCGTTTGAGGGCTTCTCCCTGACCATGAATGCGCAGGATGAGGCGCGTGGGTTGTTTGAATTCTTTTTGCAAATCTAACTCAGGCGCAGCCTGGCGTTCGCTTAATATTTTTCCGGGCAGGCTAAGGTGGGTGTCGCGGTCGGCGTAATGGTAAAAAACATTTTCGGCATCCCAGCAAGCTTCGATGCCCTTTTGTAAAATTGCGCTTTGTTTGCGAAGCAGAACCTGGTCAGAGGTGCGCCCAACCAATTCGGCCATTTTTATAAGTAGGCTGGCTTCCCGGTATAAGGCGGCAGAGAGGGCTGGGCTTTGGACGGTGGTGATCTCGATGCCTTGCGCCCAGGCGTGCCAGCCGTCAAAAAGCGGGTTGTCTTCAAACCCGGTTTGTGATACGTGTTGCCATTCGGGCAGGCCGTTGTGGTCATGATCCCGCTGGGGTGAGAACCAGGCCCAAAAGAATTGATGCAGGCCAGGGTAAATTTGTTGCAGGAAGTTTCGGTCGGGGTTGCGTTGGTAGCAGTTCCAGGCCAGGCTGACAAGGTAGGGCGCGGCCAAAAAACGGGCGCGTTGTTTTGCCAGGCCGGGTTTGGCGTCGATTGTGCCGTCCTGGTCTTGCACGGCCAGGAAGTTTTTTATCAGGCCGCAGGTTAGTTCTGGTGCGCCAGGAATGAGGCTGCTTAGATAATAGCTTTCAAAAGGAGATTGTCCGTTCCAGAAATGTTGATGGTCGCTCCCGTCGCCCTGACGCGAATAGCCCAGGTCTGGTTGGCGTACAAGGACAAAAGATGAGTTGGGTAAGTGTTCGGATTGGCCCAGAAACAGGCTGAAAGCAGTTTTTTGGCTGAAGGCGAATGTTGCATCCCAATCCTGGTCGCCGGTGTGGATGTCGATGGTTTGACTTTGGGTCAGCAGCTCGATACGGGCGCGTTCGGCGTCGAAAGGTCGGGCCACGGTGCGGCGTGCCAAGTCAAAGGAGGCTTGCGGGTCGCTGAGGCTGGCTAAGGCCCAGCTGATTTGACGGGTGTTGCCGGGGGGCAGTTCGAGCGGCACGAGAAGCGCGGGGTACGGGCCAGGCCCAGGTTGGGGGCCGCCGGTTAGATAGAGGACGGGCGTCAGGTTTTCGGCGCGTCCTTCTAGCACGCTGACCGATTGACGCTGCGCCGGGGACATGGGCTGGCCTGCGATGGGGAGCAATTGTCCTACCAGTTCAAGGCCGATTTCGAGCGGGGTAACGGCCCGGTTCGAGAGGCTGATCCGCCCGGCGACCACGTTCGAGCCGGCTGCCCAATATTCGAGGCAGATCGCTGCTCCGGGGACGGGTGAAAAGTCCACCTCTAAAAAATTAGGAGCGAAATAGCGCACGATTGGCGGGCTGGCAAAGTCTGCTGGATCGTTTATGATTTTTCCGCTTATGATGAAGCGGGGGAAGATGCGCATTAGGCGCGCGCGCAGGCCGTAGGTGGTTCGCAGGCCGAGCGCGCAGGGCTCGCCGCCGCTTAGGTCGAGCTGCCAAATATGGTCATTGCTGTAATCGGGGTCACACAGGCGCGCATCGGCGGCAAGGGTGAGTTGCAGCGGGTCGCCTGAGGTTAAGTTCCATTCACGCATAGGGACCTTATTGTAAGGTGTGTTTGGTTGAAGGTCAAATCAAAACATTTGTGCTACAATTAACGGTTGCGTTTCTTGTTCTTTGTTTAAGTGTATACCCGTTGGGTATAGCGAGGTGCTATGTCTGCAAATGTCATTCGTGTGGTTGGCGCGCGCCAACATAACCTGAAAAATATTACGGTTGAAATTCCGCGTGAGAAGTTGGTGGTGATTACCGGGCTTTCTGGCTCTGGAAAGTCATCACTGGCGTTTGATACTATTTTTGCTGAAGGTCAGCGTCGTTATGTCGAGTCGCTTTCTGCTTATGCGCGCCAGTTTATCGGCCAGATGGACAAGCCCGATGTGGATTATATCGACGGGCTTTCTCCGGCGGTTTCGATTGATCAGAAATCGACCAGCCATAATCCGCGCTCGACGGTGGGAACTGTAACTGAAATTTACGATTATTTGCGTCTGTTGTATGCGCGGGTGGGTATTCCACATTGTCCGGTTTGTGGGCGGGAGGTGGTGAAACAATCGGCGCAGGAGATTGTTGAGGCAATTGAAAAGCTGCCAGAAGGGGAGCGGGTTTTGATTCTCGCACCGGTGGTGCGGGGGCGCAAAGGAACTTACCAGGCCGTTTTTGAGGAAATCCGCAAGGCTGGTTTTGTGCGGGCCAGGGTGGATGGAAAAATTGTCAGCCTGGATGAAGAGATAGAGTTGGATCGCTATAAACAGCATAATATTGACGCGGTGGTGGATCGGTTGGTGATTAATCATCTTGAAGAGGAAGAAGAGCGCAAAGCTGCCCGTACCCGTCTGACAGATTCTATTGAAACCGCGCTCAAGTTCGGCGAGGGCTATGTAACGGTAACGCTGGCCGATTCCGAAGCCTCCAACCCTGATCTGCATTTTTCTGAGCATCTTTCTTGCCCCGAACATGGCATTTCGCTGGGCGAGATTGAGCCACGCTCATTTTCATTCAATACTCCCCAGGGAGCCTGCCCGGAATGCCAGGGGCTTGGCTCAAAGCTGGAAATTGACCCGGAGCGGGTGATTGACTCTGAAAAGGCGCTTTCAGACGGGGCGTTGATTGCCATGGAATGGAACAACGTCCGCGATGATGCCACGCCCGGCTATTACTGGCAAATGCTCGAAGCCATGTCTCATCATTTTCATATAGACATGAACAAACCGTTTAAGGAACTTTCTGCCGCGCATCAAGAAATCATCTTGCGCGGCACCAAGGGCGAGCGCGTGCGCGTCCACTATCGCAACCGCGAAGGCCGCACCGCCAATTTTGATGCCGCTTTTGAGGGTGTGCTGGGCAACCTGGAGCGGCGCTGGCGCGAAACCAACTCGGATTACATTCGCAACAAAATCAGCGAATATATGAGCGACCGGCCCTGCCCAACCTGCCAGGGTAAACGGTTGCGGCCCGAAGCGCTGGCCGTCACGGTGGATGAGACGGATATTGTCACCGCCAGCGAGTGGCCAATTAACCGCGCCCTGGCCTGGTCGCAGCGTTTGGCGGGGGCCGAAACACCGCTTACCCCGCGCCAGCAGGCCATTTCTGAGCGGATTCTTAAGGAAATTACCTCCCGACTCGGATTCCTGGTCAATGTGGGGTTGGATTACCTGACCCTGCATCGTTCCGCCGCCACCTTGAGCGGCGGCGAAGCCCAACGCATTCGCTTGGCGACCCAGGTTGGCTCACGCTTGGTGGGCGTGCTGTATGTGTTGGATGAGCCGTCAATTGGTCTGCACCCGCGTGATAATGATCGTCTGCTCGAAACCTTGCGTGGATTGCGCGATTTGGGGAATACCGTGCTGGTGGTGGAACACGATGACGAAACCATCCGCACTGCAGATTGGATCATCGATCTGGGGCCTGCCGCCGGAGAACATGGTGGCCAGGTGGTGGCTGAAGGCACTCCGGCCCAGATTTTGGCAAATCCAAACTCCTTGACAGGCGCTTACCTGGCGGGCCGCAAACAGGTTGCAATGCCCGAGAAGCGTCGCGCCGGAAACGGTAAAAGCCTGATTATTGTCAATGCAACGGCCAATAACCTGAAAGGCGTTACCGCTAATATTCCGCTGGGAAAATTGGTTTGCATCACCGGTGTTTCCGGCTCTGGTAAATCGACTTTAATGACGGATGTCTTACATGATGCGCTGGCGGCCAAGCTGATGGGCGCTCATACCCACCCCGGCGCGTATGAGCGGATTGAGGGCATTGAACACCTCGATAAAATCATTAATATCGACCAATCGCCGATTGGGCGCACGCCGCGTTCCAATCCAGGAACCTATACCGGCCTGTGGGATGAGATACGCAAGCTGTATGCCGAACTGCCCGAAAGCAAAATTAGAGGCTATAAGCCAGGCCGTTTTTCATTCAATGTACATGGCGGGCGCTGTGAAGCCTGTCAGGGCCAGGGCGAATTGCGAATTGAGATGCAGTTTTTGCCGGATATTTATGTGCCGTGCGATGTTTGTCATGGCAAACGCTTTAACCACGAAACGTTGCAGGTGGCGTTTAAGGGATATAACATTGCGGATGTGCTGGCGATGACGGTTGAACATGCACTGGAGACGTTTTCGGCATTCCCACAGATGGTTAACAAGCTGAAACTGCTGCAAGAAGTGGGGCTGGGTTATGTGCGCGTTGGTCAGAGCGGCAACACGCTTTCGGGTGGGGAGGCCCAGCGTGTGAAACTTTCTAAAGAACTTTCGCGCCGCGCCACAGGCCGCACGCTTTATGTGTTGGATGAGCCATCGGTGGGGTTGCACGCCGCCGATGTGCATAAATTGATTGAAGTTATTCAGCGGTTGGTGGATACGGGCAATTCGGTCTTGATCATTGAGCACAACCTGGATATTGTCAAAATTGCTGATTGGCTGATTGATCTTGGGCCTGAAGGTGGCGATGCGGGCGGGCGCATTATCGCCGAAGGTACGCCGGAAGAGGTGATGCGGGTGGCAGGCAGTTATACCGGCCAGTTTTTAAAGGCGCATTTAAAAAATGCCGGGCAGGCTTAATAAAAAAGGCTCTACCGCTTTTAATGTGTTTGGCGTGGGGCGACTAGTCAGGCGCTTTCAATGTCTCGAACAAATTCTCCAACGCTGTTGTAGCGGTCTTTCGGGTTTTTTGCCATGGCGCGTTGAATGGCGTAGGCCACATGGCGCGGCACTTCGGGGACAATTTCACGAACATCCGGCGGGGGTGTAGTTAGATGGGCCAGCAGCAGCGCTCCGGTGTTGGGTCGCTCGAAGGGTAGTTTGCCTGTCAAAATTTGATAAGTCATCACCCCCAGAGCGTATAAATCGGCTCGAAAATCAACCTCGCCCGAAGATTGAATTTGCTCTGGGGCGATATAGTCAAACGTGCCGAGAACGCCGGTCGCCGTGATTTTTGTATGGGCATCTGCAATTTTTGCAATTCCAAAATCAGTTAGCACAGCGCGCGGCGGCAGGTTGGTCGAATCGAGCATGATGTTGGATGGCTTAATGTCGCGGTGAACCAACCCGGTTTGGTGGGCATAATCCAGGGCGGAGGCCACATCGCGCAAAATCAAAAGCGTATCGGCCAGTCCAATTCGCTTTTCTTCTTTTAGTAGATTGCGCAGGTCGGGGCCGGTCAGGTATTCCATCACAATGAAGTAGGTGCCGTTTTCTTCGCCATAGTTTAGGATGCGGACAATGTTGGGATGTTCCAGCCCTGCAACTGTTTCAGCTTCGCGCATGAATCGTTTTCGGAAGAGTGCATCTTCTGAAACGGAGGCGGGCAGCACTTTGATTGCCACTGTTTTGCCATTGGTTGGGCTTTCGGCGCGGTAAACATCGGCCATGCCGCCGCGCCCGATGAGCTTTAGCCCACGATAGGATGAAAGGGTGGTGTTGGTGAGTGGGTCGTCGTTTTTATGAAGGTCCATCGGTGTTTTTTGATAATCAATTTTGATGCGATAAAAGAATTGGTCTACAAACCGTTGCAAGCGCCGTCGAGCCGGTTGGAAGATAGCTCCGGCCACTACTGCCGCAGCTGTCATCGCTAGCATGGATTGTTCGCCCTGGTTAATGGTTTTGGTAATAAAGGAAATCGCGGCGAGTGCCAGACCAAAGGTCAGCCCCAGCCCAGCGGTCAGACCGCCATAGACCAGGGAACGATTGATGAGCAGGTCTATATCAAATAGCTTGGAGCGCGCAATCGAGATTGTGATCGAGAACGGCAGCACCAGAAACAGGAAGATCCCCATGATTTTGGCAATATATTCATAAAACGAAAAATTAAGATAGACCCCGCCGGTGGTGTTCCCAAAAAACAGTTGAATGACATTGAATATTACAAACCATAGCAGCGGGCCAATTAACCCAGCGATTACCCAGCGCATTTGTTGTTTTTGTAAAATATTACTTTGACGGGCATAGCGGTATGCAAAAACGACTGCGCCAAACACATACCAGAAGAGCATGATGCCATTGTAGAGGCTTGGGCCGAGATTTTCCCAGTAAAAAGGGGCGGAAGGGAAGAGATACAAACTCAATATGCTAAGCCCAAAAAATGACAGAAGCCATCTTAGCCAGCGCGGGGTGAATTTCCCGTCTGGGAAGAGCATACAAAAGGTCACAATTCCAATGTCGCCCAGCGCAATTAAAATTCCAGTTGCTACTTCATACCCGGGTTGTGATGAGGCTACATTGACGACAGTGGATATCCGCCCGGCAAACAAGATCAAGAAACCGGAGGTAAAGATCACAAACCAGTCATCCGAACGCCGGGTAAACAGGTAAACTGCCGTCAGCACAAAACCAACCGTAATGAGCAAATCAATGCCAATATCCAGGGAAGCAAACAAGACTTCCGTCAGGTTTAGTACCGCCGTCTCCGGATTACTGGAGCGAAGCCAAAAAACCAGTGGAACACTTATCACAAAGATGGTCAACGTGTATAAGACGGCAATGAGCCAGGCCGCTATGAGCGCCAGACGCAGTTTTGGCTTGGATTTGAGAGATGTTTCACTAGTGATGGGGTTGGTTGCCATAAGTGGGGTGTCCGTTGTGCAAAAATGCGCAATGGGTCTACGCGGCTGTGAGCGAAAAGTTCCAGACAAGATTATAAGCCCAATCTCCCGCCCCATTCTGCCTGGAAGATCGATTGTTGGCGCAGCCCCAATTCTAAATTCTTCGTGAGATTTTGTCTAATTTTTGTCTTATTCCCCAGTCTGCCCATTATAATCTGGACATGCACCGTCGCCTTCTTTCCCTTGCCCGCTCCAGCGGATTTATGCTCACACTCACCGTCCTGCTTGGCTGGGGTGGTGGCGTTCTCACAATCCTGCAAGCCTGGTTTCTGGCGCGCATCGTCAACGATGTCTTCATCGCTGGGCAACTCCGCGCAGCTATACTTCCTTTGCTTGGCATTTTGCTGGGGCTGCTATTGCTCAAATCCGCCTTCATTTGGGGCGCGGATGTGAGCGCCAATGCTGTCGCCCAGGCCGTCAAAGCAGATTTGCGCTCACGCTTGCTGACGCATCTTTCTGCTCTTGGCCCAGTTTTCACCCAAGGCGAGCGCACTGGTGAACTTTCTACCGCCGCTGTGGAGGGGATCGAACAACTGGACGCCTATTTTAGCCAGTATCTGCCCGCCATCGTGCTGGCTGCTTCCATTCCCATCACCATTCTCTTGCTCATTTTCCCTATCGACCCGCTGACCGGTGTGGTTTTTATTCTGACCGCGCCGCTCATTCCGCTTTTTATGATTTTGATCGGCAAAGCGGGCGAAGCGCTTACCAAACGTCAGTACAACAGCCTCAGCCGCCTCTCGGCGCACTTCTTCGATGTGCTGCAAGGTCTCACCACCCTGAAAATCCTCGGTCAGGCCAAAAGCCAGTCCCAGGTCATCGGCGAGTTCTCGTCCCGTTACCGTGACGTGACCATGCAGGTCTTGCGCATCACCTTCCTTTCGGCACTGGCCCTCGAATTTTTGGCGACACTTTCCACTGCCATTGTCGCTGTCGAAATTGGGTTTCGCCTGCTCTACCAAAACCTGGAATTTTTACCCGCCTTCTTCATCCTCGTCCTGGCTCCAGACTACTACCAACCTTTGCGTAACCTCGGCCTGCGTTTTCACGCTGGCATGAGTGGTGTGACAGCGGCCACCCGGATTTATGAGATTTTGGACACCCCATGCCCAGCCCCAACAACCCAAGCCCCGCCCCACGGCTTTTCAGAACACAGTATCTCAGCGGTGTCGTCCATCCGTTTTGAGAAGGTTTCTTTTACTTACGCCTCCCGCGAACTCCCCGCCCTGAATCAGATTTCCTTCAGCCTGCCCATCGGCAAGATGACCGCTTTGGTTGGAGCCTCCGGGGCCGGTAAAAGCACCCTCGCCAGCCTGATTTTGCGCTTCATCTCACCCCATGATGGGCAAATCTTGGTAGGTGAAACGCCGCTCGAACACATCCCAGCCAACTTGTGGCGGCAGCAAGTGGCCTGGGTGCCGCAAAACCCCTATCTGTTTCAAGATAGCCTGGCCGCCAACTTGCGCCTGGCCCGCCCCGATGCTTCCACCATAGAGTTATTGAAAGCCTGCCGGCGCGCCGGGCTGGAAGAGTTTATCGCCAGCCTGCCCGACGGCCTGCAAACGCCCATCGGCGAACGCGGCGCGCGCCTCAGCGGGGGCCAGGCCCAGCGCCTGGCCCTGGCCCGCGCCTTTCTGAGAGACGCGCCCTTGCTCTTGCTTGACGAACCCACCTCCAGCCTCGACCCGGCCCTCGAAGCCAGCCTCGAAGCCGCGGTGCGGGAACTAATGCAGGGCCGTACCACTCTCGTCATCGCCCACCGCCTGTCCACCGTTTACCAGGCCGATCAGATTGTTGTGCTCGCCGCAGGCCGGGTGATGGAAAGTGGCACGCACAGCGAACTGATTTCTCATAACGCAACCTATGCCAGGTTGATAGAAAGCGGAACATAGAAGCCCTGCCAGACCCCTATGAAAACCTTTATCCGTCTCATTTCTTTCATCAAACCCTTTTGGCGCGAACTGATCCTGGCCGTCCTGATTGGCTCACTCACCATCGCCGCCAGCATCAGCCTCATGTCCACCTCGGCCTGGCTCATCTCAACCGCCGCCCTTGCCACCTCGGTGGCCGATTTTGGCGTTTCGGTGGTTGGCGTGCGTTTTTTTGGTATCTCGCGCGGTATTTTTCGATATCTGGAGCGGCTCGTCTCACATTCGCTAACTTTTAAATTGCTCGCCCGCCTCCGGGTCTGGTTT
>DYPU01000080.1 GCA_020719725.1 Anaerolinea sp.
TGCGCTTGCTTAAGGAAGGTGGCTGGGGCAATCGGGAGCGAATGGAGCGATTGGTGCAGTCGATTCGCAAGAGCAATGCCATTGGTCACGCCATGGACGAGGCGCGGGAGCGGATTGAATGGGCGCTGACGGCGATTGAGGGCTTTCATCCCTCGGTTGAGCGTGGTGCTTTGACGGAATTGGCACGCTATATCGTGGATCGCAGCTTTTAAGGGTTGCCTGGCTAAAAAAGGCCTCATGGTATAATATTTTTAGTGATTTCTGCTTGTTCCGAGACGCTTAGCTAAGCGTTTTATTTTGTGTAAGGCCCGAACTTATTCGCCGAGGAGCGCGCTGTGGCTTTCAATCCGCTGGATTGGATTTTAGGTTTTTTTTCATTAGACATAGGCATTGATTTGGGCACGGCCAATACCCTGGTCTTTGTGCGCAATAAGGGTATTGTCATTAACGAGCCTTCATGGGTGACAATTGATAAGCGCACCCGTGAGCCGATGGCGGTGGGCTTGAAAGCCAAAGAAATGATGGGCCGTACTTCTAGTAATGTAATTGCTGTGCGCCCGGTTCGGGATGGGGTAATTTCAGAATTTAATGTTACGCGAGATATGCTTAATTATTTTATTGGGCAGGTACACGAGCAGAGCATAGTGCCTTTTGCGCGTCCGCGAGTGGTGATTGGTATTCCGGCAGGTGTGACCGAAGTGGAAAAGCGGGCTGTCTATGACGCGGCTATGTCGGCAGGCGCACGCGATGCTTACCTGATTGAGGAACCCGTTGCGGCGGCATTGGGCGCTGGTTTGCCGGTGGGCGAAGTCAAAGGTTCGATGGTAGTTGATATTGGCGGTGGTACGACGGAAGTGGCAGTGATGTCTATGGGGGGCGTTGTGGTGGCGCGTTCGCTGCGCGTGGCTGGCGATGAAATGGATCAGGATATTGTCCAGTATATTCGTAGTAAATATAATTTATTAATCGGGGAAGGGGTTGCAGAACAGGTCAAAATGAAGATTGGTTCTGCGTATCCTTTGCCACAAGAAAAAACGATGGAAGTGCGCGGGCGTAACCTGGTAACAGGTCTGCCCGAATCCATTGAAGTTTCATCGGTGGAAATGCGCGATGCGCTTTCTGGTTCGATTCAAGTCATTGTGGATACCATCCGCGATGCCTTAGACGAAGTGCCCCCCGAGGTCGTGGCAGATTTGATGGATACCGGCATTTGCCTGGCGGGTGGCGGAGCTTTGATTCAGGGGCTTGGCGAACGTCTGACGGACGATTTAAACCTGCGTGTTTGGCAAGCCGAAGACCCGCTAACCTGCGTTGCGCGTGGCGCAGGGGTGGTTTTGAGCGATTTTGAGAACATGCGCCATTATCTGGTTAGCCTGGAACGCGGTAGTACCCGCCACCGGGTTGGCTAGGCCTCTGAGTTGGGGCTTGCCGCCCTACCCCGGATTGTTTTTTTAGCAAACTCCCATGAAAGATTTTTTCTCTCGTTCGGCGCAAGCAGCCATCCTCTTTTTGGTGGTCGCTGGTATTTTGGCTTTGGCATTAGGGGGCTATCTTGGCTTCATTTCGACCAATTTTAATACTCTTTTGGTCTCGGCCCAATCCTGGCTTTCGGTGCGTTTTGTGGCGGTGCAAGAGTTTATCACTTTGCCACGTAACTCAACCAGCCTGATTCAGGAGAATGCGGCTCTGCTTGAAGAAATCTCGCGGTTGCAGACCCAGGTGGTGCAATATCAACAGCAGGTGGCCGAAACCCAGGCCCTGGCCGCTTTGGTCAATTTCTCGCGCTCGAATCCGGATAACCTTTATACTGCCGCTTCAGTCATTGGGCGCGATCCCAGCCCATTTTTGCATTATTTAATCATTGATCGAGGTTCGGCGGATGGCATCCGGCGTGGTATGCCGGTTGTCACCGCTCAGGGATTGGTGGGCCGGGTGGATGCTGTCATCAGCAACGCAGCCCGGGTTCAATTGATTACCGACCCGGCCTCGGCGGTCAATGCCCGCCTGGAAAATGCCGGTCGGGATGTGGTCATGGTCGGGTCGGTGGCGGGGGATTTATCGCTTGATCTGGTTGCCCAAGATGTCATTCTCGAAACGGGTGATATTTTGCTGACCTCCGGCCTGGGGGGTGTCTATCCCCCCGATTTGCTGGTTGGGCAAATTCTCAATGTGCGTAAGCGCGACAGTGATATTTTTCAGCAGGCCACTGTTCAGCCGGTGGTGGACTTTTCAACGTTGAAAATTGTCTTGATTGTGACCGATTTTCGCCCAGTTGATATTAGCCCGCTGATTCCTGTTCCCTGATTTTATGAAAAACCTGATCGCTTTTCCGGTTCTGCTGCTGGCTTTTGTGATTCAGTCGGCAATTGCCAGCCGCATCCCGCTTTTGGCGGGCAGCGCCGATTTGCCACTGGTCATTTTGGCGGCCTGGGCGCTACAGGAGCGGGTCGAGTTGGCCTGGCTGTGGGCTTTGGTCGCGGCCATTTTTGCCGGATTCTTTTCTGCGGTTCCAGTGGCGGCTTATTTTTTGGGCTACCTTCTAGTAGTTGGGCTTGCTCGGTTTGTACAGCGCCAGGTATGGCAGTTGCCCATTTTGGCAATGTTTACGGTGGTATTTATGGGCACAATTTTCTTTCATTTATTGGTTTATCTTACGCTGCGCCTGTACGGATCTCCTATTTTGTTTGAAGATGCGCTTAGTTTAATCACTTTACCGACCCTTTTCCTTAATTTCTTCCTTGCCATTCCTGTTCACTCTCTCATGCGTGATTTAGCGCTATGGGTTTACCCCTCCGAGGAGTTGATATGAGTACCAATTCTTTACCCAGAGAAAAATTTGACCCCTGGCGCGCCTGGGTTTTTTATGGCGCCTTGGCTATCGCAGCTTTTTTTGTAGTGATAAAACTTTTTAGTCTGACGGTGCTTCAGTATGACGCGCTCAAGGCTCAGTCCGATGAAAATCGGACCCGTTTGATCAGCGACCCGGCTCCGCGCGGCATCATTTACGACCGCAACGGCTCCATTTTGGCGCGTAATGTGGCTTCTTATAATATTGTTATTACCCCAGCCTATTTACCGGATGATACCGCTGATATTCAGCAAATTTATCGTCAACTTTCTGAACTGACGGGCATCCCGGTTAATAATGGCACAGTCGAAGATGCCAAGTTGTTTGCAGCCTGTGTTCCTGGCCCTGGAATTGCTCAATTGGTCGAACTGGGCGATTCCAATTCTCCTTACAGCCCGGTTCAAATCCAATGCAACATTAGCGAAGAAACCGCCCTGTTGGTGCGTGAAAAGGCCATGGACTGGCCCGGCGTCGCGGTTGAGGTAGACCCCGTCCGCGACTACCCAACCGGATCGTTGACCTCGGCTGTGATTGGGTTTCTAGGCCCCATCCCGGCATCTCAACAAGAGGCCTACGAAGCGCAGGGGCTTGTCACGCGCCGTGACAAAGTAGGATATTCTGGCGTTGAAGCCTATTTTCAAGATGTTTTGGCCGGAAAAAACGGAGAACGCCTGGTGGAAGTGGACGTGGCCGGACAGGAATTACGCAACCTGGAACCGCCGGTCGCCGCAGTTGCCGGGCGTAACCTGATCCTTTCGCTCGATACCCGCTTGCAGAAGGCGACTGAAGCCGGAATCGTCCGTGAAATTAACGGCTGGAACACCTTCCTTCAGCGCATTCAAATTTCCAGTGGCGTTATCGCCGCCATGAACCCCAAAACTGGTGAAATTTTAGCTATGGTCTCATACCCCAGCTATGAAAATAACCGTCTGGCGCGATTTATCCCAGCCTATTACTATAACCAACTGGCCGAAGACCCGCGCAAGCCGCTCTTGAACCACGTTATTTCGGACGAATATCCGCCCGGCTCCGTTTTTAAACTCTCTACGGCCATCGGCGCATTAAACGAAGGCATTGTTACGCCTTCGACCATTGTCCAAACTCCCGGCATCCTGATTTTGACAGAATCCTTCTCGCCCAATGACCCTGGCCTGGAGCGGCCCTTTGTGGACTGGACGTATAACGTAAAAGGCGTCTTAAATCCCGAAGGATTTGGCAGCCTCGATTTTGTTCATTGTATTGCCTACTCCAGCAACGTATGCTTTTACAAACTGGGCGGTGGATATAAAACCGAGATTCCTGAAGGATTGGAGATTGACCGTTTGCGCGAGTATGCCCGCGCCCTGGGCTACGACCAACTTTCAGGCATTGAACTACTCGGCGAGGCCGACGGGCTGATTCCAACCCGGCAGTGGAAGCGCATCAATCGCGGCGAAAACTGGTCTACCGGCGATACTTATATCGCTTCGGTAGGGCAGGGCTATGTCCTGGCAACCCCCTTGCAAGTTTTAATGTCTGCCGCCACCATTGCCAACAATGGCAAGCAGATGAAACCAACTGTTATCCGTGAAGTGACCGACAACGAAGGCCGCGTGCTCGAAGTATGGGAAAATGAAAACGGAACCTTTAGCAGTCAACCGGCTGCAATTTCCCGACGAGTTTCTCCGTTCACCCCAACCCAGCGTTGGGATGTGACAGTAGACCCCATTATCAAGGATTTTATCTGCGAAGATGGTTTCTGCACCGAAACAGGTATTATGAAAACCATTCAACCCTGGGTTGTCAAAAAGGTGCAAGAAGGAATGCGTCTGGCTGTTACTGACCCGAAAGGCACCCTGCGCGATGTTTTTGAAGGATTTCCTTTAGCCGCGGCTGGAAAAACAGGCACCGCCGAATACTGTGACAATGTGGCCCAGGCCCAAAATCGCTGTCAATTTGGCGCATGGCCGACTCATTCCTGGACGGTGGCTTACGCGCCCTACGAAGACCCCGAAATTGTGGTGGTGGCTTTTGCTTACAATGGTGGCGAAGGTGCCAGCGTGGCAGGCCCGATGGTACGGCTGGTTTTGGACGCTTACTTTGAACTGAAGGCCATCGACCTGGCTGAGCAGGGCGTCAGCCCCTGAGCTTGTTTTAATCCAAAACTTGTTTGAATGGCTATGCTATAATCGCCCAACGATGAGCGATTCTTCCCTTGTACAGATAAAAGGCCTGCGTGATGGCTTGCTTGTCACTTTGGGCGACGCCGCCTGGATGATTGCGCAGGAAGCCTTGATTAATCGCATCGAGCAGCAGCCCTCTTTTTTTCAGGGCGCGCGTCTGGCTTTGGATGTAGGCAACCAGGTTTTAAAATCGGCAGAACTATCGGCCTTGCGCGATAGCCTCTCTGAAAAAGGCATCACCCTATGGGCTATTTTGAGTAATTCGCCCACGACGGAAAGCACCGCCCAAATTTTGGGGCTGGCAACTCGTATTCACAAAGCGCGGCCAGCCGAAGCGCCTGTCGCCAAAAGCGTAGATCACGACGCAGCCTTGTGGATAGACCGCACCCTGCGCTCCGGCGTTCGCATTGAACATCCGGGCCATGTGGTTGTAGTGGGAGATGTCAACCCTGGCGCAGAAGTCATTGCCGGGGGCAGTGTCATCATCTGGGGCAGGCTGCGCGGAGTTGTTCACGCGGGCGCGCAAGGCAACCGTGAAGCCACGGTTTGCGCCCTCGATATGTCTCCCACTCAATTGCGGATTGCGGGTGAAATTGCAGTAGCTCCGGCCCGGCAGGGGCCGCCCAAACCTGAAGTTGTACACTTAAAAAATGGCCGTTTGCAGGCCGAACCATGGAACCCCGGCTAGGAGAAACGCATGACAGGAAAAGTAATTACCATTACATCTGGTAAAGGTGGCGTTGGGAAAACCACCACCGTTGCCAACCTTGCAGTGGCGCTTGCCGCTGATGGCAAAAAAGTGGTTTGCATTGACGGTGATATTGGCCTGCGTAACCTGGATGTGGTGATGGGCCTCGAAAATCGTATCGTCTACGACATTGTAGACATCGTCGAAGGCCGCTGTAAAACTCGCCAGGCCATGATCCGAGACAAACGTTTGCCAGAACTTTTCCTGATTCCTGCTGCCCAAACCCGCGATAAAAACGCAGTTTCTCCAAGTGACATGGTGCGCCTGTGTGACGAACTGCGCCCCGATGTGGACTGGATTTTGATTGATTCCCCCGCTGGAATTGAACGCGGCTTTCGTAACGCCATCGCTGCCGCCGACAAAGTCTTGATTGTGACCAACCCCGAAATGTCTGCTGTGCGCGATGCCGACCGGGTCGTGGGCTTGCTCGAAGCGGAAGAAAAAAACGCCCCATCCCTCATCGTCAACCGCCTGAACCCATCCATGGTCAAACGCGGCGATATGCTCTCTGTTGACGACGTTTATGACCTGTTGCGGATCGACGTGATAGGCATTGTTCCCGAAGACGAAAATGTGATTGTCGCCTCCAATAAAGGCGTTCCGCTCACCATCGAAGCCCGCAGCAAGGCCGGTTTGGCCTTTCGCAACATCGCCCGCCGCCTAAACGGAGAGCAAGTCCCATTCCTGGAACTTGAATCGCAAGGTTTGTGGGAGCGCCTGGCGCGCCTGGCCGGGAGGAAGTAAAACCATGTCTTTCTTTGAGCGCCTGACCGGCAAAAAAAGCGCATCCAGCGCAAAAGAACGTTTACAACTGGTGCTGATTCATGACCGCGTGGACATCACTCCCGCCGTGCTCGAAGCATTAAAAGAAGAACTCCTGGCTGTTATTTCGCGCCATGTAGATATTGACCCATCCAGCGTCCACGTCGAGCTTGCCACCGAAGGCCGCAGCCAGCGCCTCGTGGCTGATATTCCTATCAAACCGGTTGCGCGCCGTCGCGCCGCCTGACTTCACCTTTTATCGTTAAAACATAGGAAAAAATGATTCGCGGAGGCTTTTGGCGTCACTTTGATTTTTCGTTGGTGGGGGCCATGACAGTTTTGGTGATTATTGGCGTCACCATGATTCGGTCTGCCATTGCCGGAAACATCGAACTCACCACAACTACCCCGCTTGTCGCCCGTCAAATTATCTTTGCGTTGATCGGTTTCGTAGCCTTGCTCATCGTAGCCGCCATTGACTATCGCGTTTGGAGTTCACTCAGCCTTCAACTTTACATCGGCATCATCATCGTCCTGTTTTCCCTCAACATCATTGGCGCGGCCCTGTTTGGTTCGGCGCGCTGGTTTCGCACCACCCTCGTATTTATTCAACCCTCCGAATTTGCCAAAATCGTCCTGATTCTGGTCATGGCCGATTTTTTTTCCAAACACTTGCGCCAGATGGACGACGTTAAATGGACCATCCGCAGCTTTTTAATGATGATGGGCATCACCATCTGGGTTTTACTGCAACCCAACCTCAGCACCTCCATCGTATTAATCGTTCTCTGGTTTGTTCTGCTGTGGATCTCTGGCCTGCCTGTCAAACACTTGCTGGCCTACGGCGCTGCGGGATTATCCGTCATCGCCATTTCTTTCCCAATTTTGGTACAGGTCGGCGTACTACAAGAGTACCAACTTAAGCGCGTCATGAACTTTATCTCGCCAGACCCAAATGCCCGCTATGGCGATATTTACAACATTCAACAGGCCCAAATTGCCATTGGATCGGGCGGCCTGTTTGGACAGGGCTACGGCCAGGGGCCGCAAGTCCAACTCCGCTTCCTAAAAGTGCGCTGGTCTGACTTCATCTTCTCGGCTACGGCCCACGAATTAGGATTTATCGGGGCCTTTCTGATCATATTGCTAATGGCCTTTGTCGTTTACCGTTGCCTGTGGGCCGCCCGCATCGCGCGCGACCCCTACGGGACTCTTGTTTCGTACGGCGTCGCTACGCTGATTGCGTTTCAGGCGCTGGTCAATTTGGGCGTGAACCTGGAGCTGATGCCCGCGACAGGGCTAACCCTGCCGTTTGTCAGCTACGGAGGCAGCTCACTTTTGGCAAATATGATTGCCATTGGGCTGGTCGAAAGCATCATTATGCGCCGCAAGGCGACTGAAACCTAGTTTTTTGGAGGCCACTGTATGAATTTATCCCCCGTCCGGGTTCGATTTGCGCCCTCACCCACCGGGCGAATGCACCTCGGCAGTGCTCGCACCGCGCTTTACGATTATTTACTGGCCCGTCGCAGCGCTGGGCAGTTCATCCTGCGTATTGAAGACACCGACCGCAAGCGATTCGTCGAAGGAGCCGAACAAGAACTGCGTGACGGCTTACGCTGGCTTGGTATTCAATACGACGAAGGCCCCGACCTGGGCGGCCCTTACGGCCCCTACCGCCAGAGCGAACGTCAGGAAAGCTACCAGCAATGGGCCGCCGAACTACTCCGGCGCGACCAGGCCTTCCCCTGCTTTTGTTCTGCCGACCGCCTCGAAAAAGTGCGCCAGGAACAACTCAAAAACAAACAATCCTTGCGTTATGACGGCACTTGCCGTCAGCTTGACCCCGCCGAAGCCCAGCGCCGAATTGCCGCCGGTGAAAAACACGTCATCCGCTTCAAAATGCCCTACGAAGGCGAAACCCGCGCCGTAGACACCATGCGCGGCGAAATCGTTTGGCAAAACAAAGACCTGGACGATTCGGTTTTGATGAAATCGGACGGATTGCCGACCTACCACCTGGCAGCCATGGCCGATGACTACGAAATGAAAATAACGCATGTCATTCGCGGCTCCGAATGGCTCTCCAGCTTCCCCTTGCACGTTAACATCATCCGTGCCCTGGGCTGGCCGGAACCGATCTGGATGCACCTTTCCGTCTTCCTAAAACCCAGCGGCAAAGGCAAAATGTCCAAGCGCGAAGCGGCAGAAGCCATCAAAGACGGCCACTCCATTTTTGTAACAGACCTGAAAGACCTGGGCTATACCCCCGAAGGCGTCTTAAATTGGATTGTGCTGATGGGTTGGGGCGTCGCCGAAGATGATGTGATGAGCCTGGATCAAATGGTGCAACGTTTTGACCCCACCAACCTCAACCCCTCGCCCGCCGCCATCAACTTTGCCAAGCTCGACCACTTCAACGGAACCCACATTCGCCTGATGGACGCCGCCGACCTGGCCGGGCGCATTAAACCGTTTCTCGTCGGAGCCGGTTTCAGCGTGGACGATGCCAAACTACTTAAAATCGTCCCGCTGATTCGGGAACGACTGGTGACGCTGGATGACAGTATTCCGTTTGCAGGTTTTTTCTTCAAAGACGAGCTAACCCCTGACCCGCAAGATTTGATTGCCAAAGACCTGACACCCGCCCAATCTGCTGGGGTGGCCCAAACCGCGCTGGAAATTTTAACCGATTTACCAGACGTTTCCCACGCTCAAGCCGAGCCACCCCTGCGGCGATTTGTCGAACAATCGGGTTTGCAACCCAACCAGGTGTTTGGCATCTTGCGAGTGGCGGTTACAGGACAAAAAGTTAGCCCACCATTGTTTGAGAGCATGGAAATCATTGGCCGCGAAGTTGTTTTGGCGCGTATTCGTCGGGCGGTGGAATTGCTCACGACGTTCTAGCTTGTTTTCAGAGCCGGAAACCCAACAAAAAAGCTCCCGTTACTTTGGGAGCTTTTTTGTTGAATTATTTTTTGCTACACTTCCACCTGAATTCCGCTCCCGCTTTCGTAACGCCGCAAGCCAAGTTGAAAGATCAAAATTGCCAGCGCCAGAAAAGCCAACGAGCCGAACAGCATCTGGAATAGAATTTCCCAGGTGAAGTTTTGAGCAAAACTGGCCGGAAGTGCGCCCATGAACGCGGCCGGGATGAGAGTGAATAGGATGATTTTGGCGCTGCTGTCGAAAAGTGTAATGGGGTAGATGGCAAAGGTCAACATGGCATTTACGGCGATCATGCTCAGATTGCTGGCGCTGCCCATCCAAAAGGCCAGGCTCTGAATCAAAATCAGGAAAGCGCCAAAAATTGTCGCGGAGAGCAAGATTGCCAGGATAAACCGCAACAGGCTAAGGGGTGTGAGCAGCCCGGAAGCGGCGAAACTCAAAAAGCCGTAAACCAGGTCGCCCATGCCGCTGGCGACGGTGCGGCTGGCGACAGCGTGTAGTAAAACTGGTTTGGGCAGAGATAGGTAGTAATCCAGCCTGCCGCGTGCGATGATGTCTCCCAGGTTGAAGGTATTGCCAAAGAGTAAGGAAATTAGCCCAAAGGCGCTGGCGGTAATGCCAAAGGTGACGTACATGTCGGTTACGCCCCAGCCGCGCACATCTTTGAAACGGTCGAAGAAAATGACCCAGATTAGAAAGTAGATGCTGTTATTGAGTATCATGCCGAACATCTGGCTTAGAAACGAGATGCGGTATTCCATGACCGATTGCAGGTTGGCTTTCCAAAGTGCGAACAGGAATTTTAGCGTGTTCATTGTCGGCTATCCGCCATTGACGGTGAGGTGAGCCAGGCTGCGGCGATAAAAATAGACCAATAGCAGGCCCAGCGCCGCAATCCAGGCCAGTTGCATTGCCAGGGTGGTGGCAAAGGCGGGCAGGGATGGTTCGACGAAGAGCCGCGCGGGGCTGTAGACCATTGCCGAGAAGGGCAGGGCTTTGGCGATGGTTTGCAGCCAAGCCGGGTAGAAATCGAGTGGAATTAGCAATCCGCCCAATATGAAGGCGAATTTTTGGTAGATCCACTGAAAAGCCGAGATGTCTTCGACGATGAAGGCGGACAGGCCGATCATGGCGGCGATACAGAAATTGAGGGTCCAGGCGCCTAAAATGGTGAGGAGTGCCAGCGGCCAGCCGAAGGGGTTGGGAGGTGCGCCTACCAGCCACCAGACCATTGCGCCGCCCAAGAGAATGTTCATTGCGGCTCGAAAAATGGTTTCGCCGAGTGAGGTGCTGTAATGATAGAGCAGAAAGTCGTAGGGTTTGCTTAAAATATAGGCAATTGAGCCGTCTTTGACGGCCTCTGAGATGGTATTTCCCAGGCGTGGGCGGCTGAGTTCGATGGTTTCGGCCAGCATGAGATACCAGAGGGTGCTGCGTACCGTCAGACCGTTGATTTCTTGGGCCCCGGCAGCCGCAAAGGTGACGCTCCAGAGTTGGTGGAAAATCCACATAAAGGGCAGAATCATGAGCGAACGGCCAATTAATTCACCGGGATAGGCCAGTGAATTGATGAGCGTTACGCGAAAGATGGCAAAATATTTTTTCATGGTTTGTGGAGTACAACATCTCCTGATTTTGCGCTATTTTTCTAAGCAGGGCAGCTCGGAAGGCTCTGATGCTGATTCTTGGTAGATATTTGCAATCACTTCTTCCAGCGGAGGGTCGGAAATGGTGATATCGACCAATGTTCCCGCCTCCGAGAGCCGCGCGAGCACTGCATCGGCGGGGGTCGCGCGGGTGTCGAAAGTTAGTTTAACACCGTAACGCCCGGTTTTGAGAGTTTCCATGCCTTTCAGGGCAAAATCTTTGCGGATTTCTTCGGCATAGCGCACTTCGACCAGTTTGCGGGTTAGAAATTTGCGCTTGAGATTGGAGACTTTGTCTTGATAGACGATTTGCCCGTGATTGATGATGATAACACGGTGACAGAGCGCTTCCAAGTCTCCGGCATCGTGTGAGGTGAGCAGTACGCCGACCTTTTCCTGTTCGCTCATGGTGCGAATTGCGTCGCGGATGTGTTGCTTGGCGACGACATCCAGTCCGATGGAGGGTTCATCGAGCAGCAACAGTTTGGGTTTGTGTAATAGTGAAGCGGCTACCTCGCAGCGCATCCGCTGCCCCAGCGAGAGTTTACGAACCGGGGTTTCGAGTAGATCGCCAATCTCAAAGGCTTCGGCAAGAAAACTAATGCGTTTTTTGGTTTCAGCGTCCTCTAACTCGTAGATTTTGCCGAACAGGGTGAAGGTGTCGATGGCGGGCAGGTGATACCACAGTTGTGGGCGCTGGCCGAAAACGGTTCCAATCTGGAAGGCCAGCTTTTGACGTTCCTTCCAGGGCGTGTAGCCAAGGACTTTGGCCTCCCCGCTGCTGGGATGCAGGATTCCGGTCAGAATCTTGATGGTGGTTGATTTGCCTGCGCCATTGGGGCCGATAAAACCGAGTAGTTCGCCTGATTCCATTTCGAACGATAGGTTGCGTACGGCTGCGATGGGGTTGTATTCTGGCTTGAATAGTGACTGAAAAGAGCCAGTTAGCCCGGCGGTTTTACGCTTGGACTGGAAGTTTTTTTGCAGGTGAGAGACAGTGATGGCGGACATGCGCCTATTTTACCCGTGTAATTGTCAGGTTGGTAAAGCTGCCCTCGCTGAACGCATCGAAGAAGATCCCGACTTGCCCTTCGGGATAAAGCGTATCCTGCACCCGGCCCAATTCCACACCATTCAGGTTGAAAATCAGCTTGGGGCCGTTGCAGGTGGCGCTGAGTTGGGCCTTTTCCGGGCTGAAGTTTTCCACCTTTCCGTTTGCCAAAGTAGTCAGGTGTTTGGCCTTTGGCAGGCCATACTCGACATTCACATCCCGCCGAATAAACCAGGTCCCATCCGGCTGGAGATAAAATTCATAACGTCCATTCTGGGTGGCGCGGCAAAACAAGGCCACTCCGCCACCTTTGCTGGTGAGCGTGGTTTCTGCACTAATTTCGATGGGCAGGTCGTACAGGTCGGGCTGATAGGTGAAAATCGCGAGTAAATCTTCGTAGCCTTTTACCCAAACCAGTTCTCCCTGCCAGCTTCGTTCCCAATCTTGCTTGCGCAAATTCTTGGCCCACAAGCAAGGATTGGGGTCTCGCCCTGACCAACCACTGCCACACCCTAAGAGGAAGTTCTGCATATCCCAGGCAAAAATTGTTTCGTCGGGTTGATAGGCTGGAGGCAGGGAAACCTGGTTGAGCAGAGGAGGCAAAGGCTTCAGATTCAAACCTTGGAATGCAGTCATCTTGACCGAGTGCAGTGCATATCCAAGTCCGTCAAGCGCGCTGATGCTTATCTGTCCTGTCCTTTCATCAAAATGGGGGTCTTCAACGGAACTTATCGTTTCGCCATTGACGATCAAGGTCAGTTCACTGCTCATACAACGCATTTGAATCTGGTTTTTGCCAGGAAGCATATGATCAACTATCTATTACCCACAAGTTGGACGTGAGTCTCGGCAATCAGAGCCCAGGTTGC